>JBEKGG010000083.1:0-16285 GCA_050012915.1 Terriglobales bacterium
CGCGGGGAAGGCAAGACCCCGTCCGATGAGGCCTACTACATCGTGAAAGGCACGCTCACTGAATATCAGACCGATGCCGACAAGAAAGTCAGTTCAAAGTCGCGCGAGGTGCAATTCAAGTCCTTTCCCCGTGAAGCGTAGGGCGGATCCCTGGGTTTCAGGAACTACGATCAAGCGGCGAACAAGAGGTAAAATTTCCACCTCCAACGTCTAAGGTAGAAAGAAAAAAGACGGGATAGACGTCCAAAACAAGGTGAGCTTATGCTAACCGTTTCGTATATGAGGAGAGTTCTCTTCAGGCGTGTATTTCCGTTGAGCGTACTCGCGCTTGCAAACTTTGCGCTGACGCAACAACAAACCCAGCCGGGCGCCAAACCCGCGCAGTATTTCTTCGTACTGTTGAATCGTCCCGCCAACGCTCCGCAACTCAGCAAGGAAGCGGGCGAAAAGCTGCAAGAGGAACACATGGCCAACATCCGAAAGATGTATGGCGAGCACAAACTTGTGATCGCTGGACCATTCGAGGAGGACACAGCGCTGCGTGGCATCTTCGTGTTCCAAGCTTCGTGTTCCAAGCAGACTCGGCCGCGCAGGTACAAGATTGGGCTAACAGCGACCCCGCAATCAAAGCAGGGCGTCTCGCCGCAGAAATACATGGACCATGGTTGATCGATGCCGACGCTATTCACCCACCCGCCACTCCTGAGGGAATGGAGCAGTACACGCTGGTGCTGATGAAGACGGGTGAAAAGTGGAGATCGGACGCCCCCGCGTTTAATTTCGTGGTGAAGGAATATCCTGCCTTCACGAAAGCGATGAAGGCGCAAGGATATTTGGCGGTCGCTGGCCTAATCCCGCTGGGCGTCCAAGGCGAGTTACGGGCAATCAGCATATTCCGGGTAGGCGCGGAACAGACCGCGACGTTGTTAAAGGACGATCCAGATGTAAAAGCGGGTCTGCTTAAGCCCGAAATCCATCCCTGGATTACGGGCAAAGGCGTGCTGGCTTCGGGACAGCCGATGCAATAGAAGCGCGCAACCGCCAAAGCGCTCGTTGTTGGCGAAAAGGTATAATGTCGAAGCACTGTTACAACTGGAGGAAGTTCTTATGGACCCGCTTGCCAGCGGTTTCTGGGCGCGCCTGAAGGCGAACCGCCCGGCATACACGCTAACGATTTTGGCTACATTAACCGTCGGCATTCTTATCGGAACGGTTATTTCCAAAGGAGTGAAAGGCCAGGAAAAAAAGGGTTCGGATGCAACTCCCTTGAGCATTCCCTCGCCGCAGCAGCTCTCGAGTCAATTCTCGCAAATCTCCAAGCAACTGGAACCGACAGTAGTCAACATCAATACGGAGTCCACGATCAAAAACCCTCACCGGCGCCGCGGAGGCAATCCCGACCAACCGGACGATCAGGATCCATTCGGCGACTTTTTCGATAAATTTTTCGGCGGCCAGGGCAACAACGGACCGATTCACGAGCATTCTTTGGGATCTGGTGTCATCGTTGATGCCAAAGGCTACATCGTCACCAACCGTCACGTGGTCGAGAAAGCCGACCGCGTTCGGGTGAAGCTCATGGATGATCCGCCGGGAGTTTTGCACGACGCCAAAGTGATCGGTTCCGATCAGGAAACGGATCTGGCGGTAATCAAGATCGAATCCGACAAGCCTCTGCCCGTGGCTAAGCTGGGTAACTCCGACAGTATGGAGGTTGGAGATTGGGTGCTTGCGGTCGGTAGTCCTTTTGGATTGTCGGAGACGGTGACAGCAGGGATTGTTTCGGCGAAAGGACGCAATATCGTACCCAACCGGCAATTCCAGTCGTTCATTCAAACCGATGCAGCCATCAATCCCGGAAATTCCGGAGGCCCGCTGGTTAACATGGCCGGTGAAGTCATCGGCATCAACACCGCGATTCTTACCGACACAAATGCGTACGCCGGCGTTGGCTTCGCCATGCCTTCGAACACGGTTGTGACCGTCTACAACCAGCTCATCGCTCCCGACCACCGGGTTGCCCGCGGCTCGATTGGCATTATGTTCAACGCTCAGGAAAATCCTGCGATTGCTCGAGTCTACGGCGCGGGCGCGGGCGGGGTGACGGTTTCCGGGGTCACGGCCGGCAGTCCTGCCGAGCAGGCCGGACTCAAAGTTGGCGACACCATTACCTCGGTCGACGGCAAGCCGGTAAAGAACGGCGATGAACTGGTTGCCGATATCGCCAGTCGCAAACCGGGTAGCAAAGTGACCCTCGGCTTCGTGCGCAACGCCAAGAAACAGGATGCCACGGTCACTGTCGCTGATAGAGCCAAATTATTTGCCGCCCGGCTCGGCGAAGACGACGAAACTGGCGAGGAGGAAGCGCCTAAAGAGGGCAAGCTGGGTATTACGGTTCGTGGCATCAGTTCTGAGATGGCCGACCGCCTCGATATTCCCCCAGGCAAGGGCGTGATCGTGCAGGATATCAAGCCCTCGTCATTTGCCGACGACGTCGGCCTCGCTCGTGGAGACGTCATCCTTGAGATCAACAAACAAGCGGTGAATTCCGAGGATGACTTTAACCGTGTCTCTTCATCCTTGAAGAGCGGACAGGATGTCGTGTTCCTGGTACGCCAGCGGGGTTCGGGCAAGCAGGACGGCACCATCTTCTTGGCGGGTACACTTCCGTAACCTGAAAACAGACTCTGGAGACTGGCACTGAGAGCCCCAATCGGGGATCATTACTCAGTGCCCGATCCGGGTTGTGAGGTCAATTGTCGCGTTTACGAATGAGGTTTTCGACAATCGTCTGCGTCGCGCTCCTGGCGACGGTTGCGACCGCTCAAGACGCTCAAACCGACAGCAAGCCCGCGGCGAGCACGCAACCTGCATCCCATTCCTCCGCGGGTTCGCAGACGACGAGTTCCAAGCGCAGCACCGCGATACACTCGACGATTAGCAAGAGTAAAAAATTGCGGAAATCCGCTGCCAATCGACATCCACGCGGACAGCAGAAGATTGATCCGAAGCGCACCCTCGAAATTCAGCAAGCTTTGATCCGCGAGCACTACCTGGACGGAAAACCGACAGGAGTATGGAATGACGCAACCCAACAGGCGATGCAGAAGTATCAGGCTGACAATAATTGGCAGTCGAAAACCACGCCCGATGCCCGCGCGCTTATCAAGCTAGGATTGGGACCGGATCACGATCATCTGCTGAATCCTGAAAGTGCGATGACCAGCCAATCGCAGTCGCCAAGCAGCATCTCAACTCCCGCCAGCACGCCATCTACTGCAAAGCCGCAAAGATAAAAAAGCCGCGGATTACACAGATCATCACAGATATTTCTTTTTCTTTTCCCGATTTATTTTCTTTTCTAATCGGTGTTCATCTGTGAAATCCGTGGCCGGCTTTTTGGGTTTAGCTTTTCATCACGGGATTAGGAAAATAAGGCAGGGGTTGTCCACTCACGATGGCGCGCGGATTGCCATCGACCAGGGCGTGCGCTACTTCTTCTCCGCAAATTTCCGCCGCCGCGTCGCGGGCCGTGGAAAGTATTGGCGGACGACTCTTGGTGTCATGCGCATCGGTCGCCAGCACATGGACGGCTTCTCGTTTGAGCAGCCACTCTGCGGTTTGCCAGGCCGCCTGCCCCCAACGTCCGGTCAACGCCGACCCGGTTACCTGGATCACGCAGCCGAGTTCGACCCATTGCAGAATCCGTTGCGGAGTTCGCTGCATGATCGGATTGCGCTCCGGGTGCGTGATCACCGGGGTAAGTCCCTTCTCCAATAACTTGCTGAAGTGCTCTTCCATCTGAACCGGAACACTGTAGTTGCTGAGTTCCGCCAGCAGGTAATGACTGCCTTCGATGGCATAACGGTCCGGAAACAGCATTACGTCTTGCAGATTTTCATAGGAAAGGTGGAAATCACAGCCCAGGCTGAGGCGTGGAATCTGGCCGATCCTCTGGCGGAGATAGTCAACCAGCCGCGTCAGGAAATCGCGGTCGTAACGATAGCGGTCATTGGCGTGGGGCGTGGCGACAATGTGCTCGATGCCATCTGCGGCCGCCATGCGGCACATCTCCTCGGCAACGTCCCAGGATTTCGGGCCATCGTCGACCTCGGCAAGGATGTGGCAGTGAATGTCGATCACGGTGAACTTCTTGGCGTAACTCGATTTAAGCAGATTTCGCGCCAAAGACCAAGCTGGTTGCGACAGGTTTTTGGGGTATTGAAGGCGTTCTCAGCTGGAAGCGCTGGGGATGCCCAGTTGCATCCGGTGCAGAAGATTCGAGTAACGCGGATCCGAGCGTAATCCGTTCAGCCGCCGCGCGATGCCCAAGAACGCCATCTGACTTTCCCTCTCGGCGTAAGCTTTTTCCAGCCAATGAAATGCGTTGTCCTTTTCGCCCACGCCGGCGAACACGGTCGCCATATCGAAGGAGGAGACGTAGTGACTCTTGGATGCCTCGCGCAAACTGGCTAAGACCTTGCGCGCTCCTTCGCGATTACCGGAGTAGCCGTATGCGCAGCCCAAGGCCGCCAACGAGGCAGGGCTGTTCTGGGAAAGCTCAACCGCCTTTTGGTATTCGCGGATGGCCTGCTCCCAGTTTCCCTCGGCTTCATACGTGGCTCCCAGAACGCTGTGCGCGGTCACGAAATTCGGATCCATTTCCACAGTCCGCTGACCGAAGTTAATCGCCTGGTCATATTGACCAGAGTCGCGGTAGCGTCCGGCTAAAGTCGCATTGATTGCCAACGAAAGCGGATCGATTTGTTGTGCCTTTCGTGCCTCTTCAACCGCTTCCGGAAAGCGGCCCATCGCCGTAAGATAGTAGCTGTACCACTGATGGGCAGTGGCGTAGTTCGGATTCAACTCAATGGCCTGTCGAAACTCTTGCTCAGCTTTAGACCAGTCCCAGTCGTAATAAAACTCCACCAAAGCCAGTTCCGCATGTCCCTCGGCGATCGTTGGGTCCAACTCTAATGCCTTTGTGGCTGCGGCACGGGCTTTTGAACTGGCCAGCCGGGCAGGCAGGACATCCGAGCCCATAATAGAGTAGGTGTCAGCCATGGCCGCGTATGCGGCCGCGAACTTCGGATCTTCTGCAATGGCTTCCTCGAAGTAATCAATGCTCTTCTTCAATCCCTCCTCGGTCCGTTTATTCCAAAAGTAACGGCCCTTGAGGTAAGATTCATACGCATCTGGGTTTACTGGGTTCACGCTGGTGGATCTGAGGTCTGTCCGTGGGGATGCGAATTTTCCCTCGACTTCTTCCGCAATATCGTGCGCCGCCGAACTCTGCAAAACTAATACGTCTTTGAGTTCGTGATCGTAACTTCGCGCCCAAAGATGCCGGTCGCTGGCCGAGTCGATCACCTGAATTCGAATGCGGACTCGATTTCCAGCACGCTGCACCGTCCCTTCGATCAGCGTATCCACGCCGAGTTCGCGGCCAATCTCCGGAGCTGTCTTGGTCGACGCCTTGTAGTGCATGGCGGAAGTGCGCGAGATTACCCGCAGGCTGCCGAACTGAGCAAGATCGGTAGTGAGTTCGTCGGTCATGCCATCGGCGAAATAATCCTCGGCTGATTTGTTGGAAAGATTCTGCAGGGGCAGAACGACGATTGAGCGAGGCGGCTTGGGGGCGGACGCGACTGCCACCGACGCATTTTTCGTCGACCGAAACAAAGCAAAAAAATGATCTCTTGCTCCCGCGACATCGAAAGCCAGCGCCAGCACCGCGAATAGAGCGATGGCAAGTATGAAAACCGGAGACCAGTTGAACGACCGCGCAGGCCGCCTCACGGGTTCAGATTGGGAGACGGAAACGGGCGCGGGAACCGCTTCGGCAACCGCCGGTTTTAGTTTTACTTCGACGGTAGCCTCGACCGAGGCGATGAAGCGATACCCCAATCGGGGCAGAGTTTCGATGTAGCGAGGCTCAGTGGCGGAATCGCAGAGCGCCTGCCGAAGTTTCTTGATGGAAGTATTGAGCCCGTGTTCGAAGTCGACAAAGGTGTCGGCGGGCCAAATCTTCTGCCGGATTTCCTCCCGAGTCACGACCGCGCCCGCGCGACTGAGCAATAGCTCCAGGATGGCAAAAGGTTGGCCGCGAAGTCTGATCGGCGTCCCATTCTTGGACAACTCTTGGGCACACGTCCGCGCCTCAAACGGTCCGAAACGGAAGATCAACGAGGGAGTGTCCATGCCAGACCCCACGAGAGGCGGGGCTTAAACCGATGGATTGTACCATCGTCCCATTCGAACGCAGCACCTCAATTTATCTAATTTATTATCAATGACGTAGCCGCTCACCTCCGATTCACCTCCAAATCACCCCCAGTCCATTGCTTATGTCACACCAACCAGGAGAGAGTCGGCAGCGCGGACTAGAGAGCCTTCGCGCTGTCGTTTTTCCGGCCTGCTGGGTTCGCTAGTAGAACTCGAAGTTTCTCCCGCCTTCAACGCCCGGCGACTGAAACGAAATTAATATTCACGACACTATGCATATGAAAGTAGAGAAACAGGCAAGATGATTTCGATGGTTCCGATGGTGCGCGTTCTGTTGACCGGTATTCAAGCTAGGCATCGGGATTCCTGGAAATGAACTCTCGGGGGAGACGTTTGTTTTCCAGGCGCAATACGGCCCCGGTTCTCCTCTGTTCCGGGGCCGTCATTCGAAAGTGCTGCGAAGCCGGACGAAGCCAGGTGGAACGATCGATAGTCAACAGCCCAACTGCATGTTTGGCATGCGCCACGCCGCCCGGGTTCCGGGCCCTTGCGTTAGGTTGACAGATTGAAAGAACAGAAAGAGAAGATGAGGAGGGTGTATGTGTCGACTAGTGTTTTCGTGTGTACATCTCTTCTTTGCCTAATTCAAGCAACTCGCATTTCAAATCTTGTTGTCTCTGGAGAAAAAAACATGTTCCGTATCCCAGCATACCCTCGACTTCTCAAGTCGATTGCCTTCACCCTGCTTGCGGCAGGCCTAACCTTAGCGCAGGCTCCCGCCGGAGCAAAACGGCCAGCGGCAGTTCCCGAGGATTTTGTCCTTACGCCGTTTGGCTACTTCCACCCTAGCTGTGTCAACCACCTGGCTCAAGGCGACGTGCTCCGCGAGGATCTTAAACTCATTGAGCGCAAGGGTGGCAAGACTCAGCCCCTTACCTGCGCCTATCCACACTTCGAAGCCGACGGAACAAAGTCATTCGGGGATCTGAAGCCAGTTGGAGATGGGACCAGTCAGCCGCCCTTCATCGGTCATTCATGGATTGAATATGCCAGCATTCATGAAACTTACGATTATGAGGAAGTCTATTCGCAATGGACAGTCCCACCGGCCCCAGCCAGCAACGATAGCCAAACCCTTTACTTCTTCAATGGCCTCGAGGACATCAACGATGTGGTGTCAATCATTCAGCCAGTCTTGGGGTGGAATGGCAATGGGCTTGGCAACTGGAGCATCGCCGCCTGGAACTGCTGCCCCAACGGCACGACCAATGAGGCCACACCGCAGCCGGTTAACTCCGGAGATCAGATCGAAGGCTATACCTTCAGCACTTGTGCTAAGGGAACCAAGACCTGCCCCACGTGGGACGTTGTTGCTCTTGATGACCAAAATGAAAAATTCTCTCAGCTGATTGATACGCCAAATGAGGGGCAGACCTTCAACTGGGCCTTTGGCGGCGTGCTGGAGGTTTATAACATCACGCAGTGCAGCGATTACCCGGCGAGTGAGGAGTCGAGCTACGGCGGCACAATTGGCTTTCACGACCAGGTTATCTTAAACCGAAACTATGACCAGATAAGTCCGGCATGGACAGTAACCAATTTGTCCGGGGGGTTGACTCCACAATGTAACTATGGTGGATCGACGCGGAAACAGGTGAATCTCACTTATTGATTCCGCTGTTTGCGAAAGTGTCGGGTGTCCCGGAGTCCCGCGATTCCGGGACAACCCATCCTAGCGATTCAACGATCACGGCGATTCCGCTAGCTCAAGTAATCAAACAGGCTTTTCTGTGGAGTATTGCCGATGGCTTCTAACGTGGCGGTTTGAGCGGTTTGTTCGCTTTCCAATTGGCTGGCCAAAGTCGCGACATTGGCGGCCGTCACCGTGTTAAGTTGCTGGCTCAGACTCAGGCTCTGACTGTTGAGGTAGGTCTGCTGGCTTTGCGCCTGATTCATAGCGTCGTCGTAGAAAGTCCGTTGCGTGGTTACGTTGCCCAAAGCAGCGTCAACCTCGTTGACTGCCGTTCCGATTCCGGTGTTGTTCTGCACCGCGGTAATAAGGTCGTGGATCGACTGAAACACATCTCCGCCGGTGCTCCCCAGGCCAAAAACCTGCGAACCTGGCAGATTGATCTGTAACTGATAGCCTGCGCCGATGGTTACTTTGTTTGTGTCGGTATTGCCGTTATAGCTCACGCCCGACGGTTGCGCGGGATTGAGCACGAAAGGTTGTGCAGTCGCAGTGCCGGCAAAAATATATTGGCCCTGATAAGACGTGTTTGCCAGGCTGAGAACTTGCGACTGGATGCTGGTGAGTTCGGTAGCTATGTCGGCCAGATCCGTGCTGGAAAGCGTTCCCCCAGCTGCTTCCACTCCTAGACTGAGTGCGCTCTGCAACGAGGTTACCACCGAACTGAGCGTCGAATCCGCAGTCGAAAATTGGCCGTTAATGCTGCCAATGGTGCTTTGAAATGAATCCGACTGACTACTCGATGCATTCAGCCGGATTACTTCAGCGGCGCCGCTCGGGTTGTCGGATGGCTTGTTGATCGTGCTTCCGGTTGCCAGTTCCAAAGTGGTAGTCGCCGTTTGCTGCTGCAACTGTTCGAGCGCAGCCAAAAGGTCGGGCATGGGAAAAGGATTGACTCGTATAGAACTCATACCGTTAATGTATCCATGTTAATTACTGTGTAAAGCATATCGTTGACCGTTGTGACTACGTTGGCGGCTGCGTCGTACGCCCGCTGGTACTGCACCATATTGCTGGCTTCCTCGTCCAGGCTGACGCCGGAAACGCTGCCTAGCTGACCCTGAAGCTGGGTCAGGGCCAGTTGAGAAGAGGTGAGTTCGGCTGAGCTGTTCGAGACATCGTTGCCGACGTTGGCGACGACGCTCGAATAGTAATCCGTGGGAGTTTGTCCCCCGGCCACATTCGCGTTCTGTACCGCAGAAAGCACGGCCACATTCCCATTGCTTCCCGCAGTGCCGTCGGAGCTGGCGGCGATCAGCGCAGGATTAGTGATCTGCACACCCATGGTCGCGGCATAGCCTTGCCCCGATACCGAAGGCGGCGTGAACAAAGCTGTTCCGGCATTGCCGTTGAGGTCAAAGCCTTGCTCGTTGGCGGTGTTCAAAGAGTTTGCCAGTCCCGACGCCAGAGTATCGAGATTGGAAATCAGTCCTGGCAGGGTTTGATCGCGCACTTGAATCAGGCCCGCCAGTTGTCCCGACGTCAATTTGGAAGTGATGTCAACGCCCTGCGCGTAAACATCCTGATAACCCGAAGCGTTGGTCTGGGTCGTGAGGTTGAAGCTCTGGCCGCCCACGACCAGCGCCGTCCCATTCGAGGTCGTCAGGGTCAAACTGTTATCGCTCTTGATGCTGGAGACATCGATCAAGCCGGAAAGCTGTCCGATCAGCACATCG
Source organism: Terriglobales bacterium (assembly GCA_050012915.1). Classification (GTDB taxonomy): domain Bacteria; phylum Acidobacteriota; class Terriglobia; order Terriglobales; family Acidobacteriaceae; genus JABDBE01. The sequence goes on from JBEKGG010000083.1 coordinate 9,652, forward strand.
CGCTGGTCTTCAAAGGAGCTGGCGTCTTGCCCGAGGCCCTGGAGTTGGCTGATTTGAGTGTTCAGAGTGGCAATCTGTCCCGTTAACTGATTAACCTGCTGGACGGTTTGGGTCACATTCAAGTCCGTACTGGCTCGCTGCTGCGTCAGACTGGCGGAAGTACTGTTGAAAACAGTGGCCAGGTTCCCTGCAGCCGTTAAAACCCCCTGCCGCAGTGAAACGTTCGTCGGGTCGGCCGAGAGCTGGTTCAAGCTCGAAAAGAAATTCGAAATCTGCGAAGGAATGTCCGTACTGCTACTGGTGAACTGCACCTGCGCCTGCTGCATCGACGAGACAAAAGTGTTCAGCTGTCCTTGAGTCTGCGTCTCCTGATCGATCTGCAGTTGCAGAATGGGATCGCGCACGCTTTCCAGTTGCTGTAATGTGACTCCCTGCCCATACGTGACCGAACCCAGAGTCACCGGATCGCTCTCAACCAGAACCGGCACCAGCCGGGAATAGCCGGGCGTGTTGACATTCGCCACGTTGTTGGTGGTTGCGTCCATGGCGCCCTGCTCGGCTGCAAGCGCTCCGGTTGCGATCGATAGTGCGCTGAACAGGCTAGACATGGTTTGCTTCCGGTATGGCCGGCGGTGCGATGGCAGCTAAATGCTTCGGAGCCGCGTAAGTGTTTCCTGAACCCGCCAGCACCCGCAGAAAAATCTGCAGGGTGCGTTGCGCGCGCCGAAGTAACCCGGCATAGACGCGGTTTAGATGGCTTACTTGCAATTCAACCTGGGCCAATTCCTCAGCCAGGCTCTTCCATCGCTGCCGAACCTCGGGAGAGATAGCATTCTCCGCCACGCGCAACCCGATGGGGTCTTCTTTTTGTTGGTCGTTTTTGTTCTTGCCCGCACTAACTTCACGCCTCCGGGCTTCGCCCTCGAGCTGGCCCAGGGCTTCACAGAGATCACGCTGCAGGACGGTGTGGTCATCGATTCCGCGAAGGTCGGATCGCACCACCGAGGTTTGCGCCCGCTCGAGGGAACTGGCCAACTGGCGCATCAAGGTCAGACGCCGCTCCAGCAGATCCAACGAAGTCGTCAATTCGGAATCCATCATTCGGAACCCAGATCTGGATGATTCCCGCCTAAACCAGCCGATCCACTTGATGGGCTGGCACTTCTGAGTCTTCCGCCAACTCGGGTTCTGGGTTGGCCGGAGGCCGCTGGCGGCGGGAGCCGGAATCGGACTGCCCTCTGGGCTCCGGACCCTGCGGCTCGACCACCCGTGCCGCCGGTTCTATGCGCTCGCCGCTTAGTTCACTCATGATCTACCCTCCCGCACTCGCCGGATTAAGCGGCGGAGCGGATTTGTATCGCGGAAATTAAAGCGTCCGCGGACTGCCCCGCAGTCACGCTGTAACTGCCATCTTCGATCGCCTGCTGCAGAGCCGCGACCTTGTCTTGCCGGATCTCGGGAAACTGGCCGACTTGCGAAGCCAGATCCTGCACTCTTCCGTTCAGCGAAAGTTGAGTGCTGTCTGCGCCTACCGGGCTAGAAGTGCCCGAGTTGCCGGACGCCACCTGCCCACCTGACTTGGTCGATTGTCCCGGATCTTGTGCCTCGGGAACGCCTGCGTTTAAGTCAATTCTCATCGCAACCTCCTCGCTCTGAATTGCCCTTGCAATTCAACTATCGGCGGCACATTAGAAATCTTTAATGCCGGGGCCAAGAATTTCGAGAGTCCACCCTGTCGGCCGATAAGTCCTTCATTCGCCTGCACCTAGTCAAGCTGGTTTGCGCTCTACCCATATTTATCGGCCCGAGGGCAGAGAAACTTTAGTGGGCGCGGCCTGCGAGTTTAGGCCCTGACCTTTGGTGTGCAGCAAATTACGCTCAATCATGTTGGCGATGCCCAACCCGCCGCTCGCAGCCAGGCTCGAAGCCAGAGCTTGCATCCCCATAGCGTGATAGTTGTCGGCGATTGAATCCGCTTTTTTCCCCGGAAGCGCGGAGAAGCTATGCTCCAACGACCCCAGCAGAGAATTGAGCAGCACCGCCTCGAACTGGCGGGCCGCGTGAGTGACCCGCTGAGCATAGGCTTCCGTCGGAGCTGCGATACCTGCGTTGGTCGATGGCGAAAGTGGAAGCATCAGATCACCACCAGGTCGGCTTCGAGAGCTCCCGCTGCTTTGATGGCTTGCAGAATCGCAATCACATCGTGCGCGGTGGCTCCGATTTTCTGCAGGCCGGTGACCAGTTGTTCGACGCTCGCGCCATCCTCGAGCTCGATGCGGCGCGCGGGAGCTTCTTCGGCTGTGAGCGTGGTCTGCGGCACAACTTCGGTTTTGCCTTTCGAGAGCGGATTGGGCTGCGATACCTGGAACTGCGTGCTCACTTCCACCGCCAGATTGCCATGCAGAATCGAAACTGCGGCCAGCCGCACATCCTTGCCCATCACGACCGTTCCCGTACGTTCATTGACCACCACCCGTGCCCGATGGTGAACCGCGACCGTCAGGTTCTCGGCTCGCGCCATCAGCGCAGGTAGACTCGTGATTCCGGCTGCTGTAGTTTCGATATCGACGCGGCGGCTGTCCACTACCGTAGTAATCTCTTTTCCGAATTCCCGGTTGATGGCGCCGGCAACTTCCTCGGCTGTGCTGAAGTTTGGTTCGCTCAACAGTAGCGAAACCTTTTCCAGCTTGCGCAGATCGAACGAACTGTCGCGCTCGACCAGGGCCCCGCCGGGAATCCGTCCCACCGTGGGGTGGTTGACTTGCTTGGAGTTAGTCTTGGTTCCCTCACTGTATCCGCCCAGGGTCAGCGGCCCTTGCGCGGCGGCGTACACCTGGCCGTCGGCGCCATAAAGAGGTGTAAGCAAGAGCAGCCCGCCTTCGAGGCTTCGCGCATCGCCTGCGGATGAAACCGTAACGTCCAATTGCGTGCCCGGGCTGGCGAAGGGAGGCAGGTTCGCGGTCACGAAAACGGCGGCCACATTCTTCACGATCACGGTGCCAGAGGGAATTTGGACTCCCATGTGTTGCAGAATATTGCCCAGCATCTGGGTGGTAAAGATAGTCTGCTGCTTGTCGCCGGTATTTCGCAGTCCAACCACTACGCCGTAGCCGATCACCGGGTTCTCGCGCACTCCTTCGATGCTCGTGATATCTCGAATGAGAGCCTTGCGCACCTCATCCTGGCCGTATGCCGGGCCGCATGAGAACAGAAAGATCAGAAGTGATGTCAGAAGATGTTTCATGATGAAAGTTCCCTAGAAACCAACCAGCCACAACAAGCCGCGCACCAGCGCATTGGGAGGCCGGACGCCATCACTCAACACGCCTTTACCTTTGAGTTCGAGTTCGAGATTTCCCACCTGATTTGAAAGCACCGTGCCCGCGGGCGTCACGTCTCCGGGCCGGACTAGGCCGCGCAACAGAATCGTCTGGCGTTCATTGTTCATAGTCAGCTGCCGCTCGGCTTCGACCACCATCACTCCGCTTGGCAGCACCGCCACTACTCTCCCCGCCAAAGTGTCGGTTAAAGCCGAAGTCGTCGTACCCTGCGATGCTCCAGTCAACGTAGCGGTGGAGTTCGGAGAAAAGAGATTTGCCACGCCCGTGGTCTTGAGCTTGCCGGCTAACGCCGTGATGCCGGAACTGGCGCTCAAAGTGCGCGCGGTCGAAACCGCGGCAGTATTATTGGCGCTGGTTCCCTGCGCCACCACGATAGTGATCACATCGCCCACATGCCTCGCTTTGTAATCGGCGCTGAGGTTGGCGAATCTTCCATTGTCGGTCCATAGACTCCCCGGAGTCGCGGGGGTTAAATCCGGAGAGGTCTGCTGCATTCTTTGGATGTAGGCTGCCTGGGTCTCGCGCTGGATAGTCTTAGGCTTCGTCTCTTTCGCCATCACTGTCGGCGCCAGCACCGCAACCATCAAAACAACGGCACTACAAGGCCAGAACATGGTTTCTTTCCTCACAGGTTTGCGTGCAACAGACCCTCGGCTACAACGTTGGCATGGAACACGCGCCGACTTTGTGCCTCGAAGACCCGAATCTTCTGGTTCAGCAATCCCGGCTGCAGGCAGGTCACCCGGACCGAAATGCGCATGCTGCCATTGTCCACGATTAAAGTCGCGGGCTTGCCTTTTTCCACCAGTACCGTGCCCATCCCGTCATCCGCCAGTTGCTGACTGTCTTTGGGAGAATTTGAATCGCCGCCCAATCCCAACTGTTGCCGCCATCTTTCGGCGAGTGATGCGGGCAAAACTACGTGCGCCAGGAAGCTGCCGCAAGAGGCGCGGATCGAGCAGCGCAGGCGAACTTGCAGCGATTGTTGCCGGTTATCCCAATCGAGACCCAGCACTTCGAGTCTGGGATTTTCTTCGGTGGCCGACAGCGGCCGCGTCCATTCGAGTCTCGCCTCATCCGGCAGATCGCTTATACCTCCGTGCTCATGCAAACTCTGTTGCCGCAGGAACTGGGAGATAGCCAGGCGAACTCTTTCTTCTGCGATCGGCCAACCGGCGTAGCGAACGGTGATCCGGGCTGGGATGGCAAGCCGGCGAAGTAAGTCCGGCTGTCCCGCGAGTCTGGCCGCGGTCTGCTCCGAGTTGAGCACGCGCACGCTGCCGGGCTGTGGAGTTGAACACAGTTCGACTGACCCCAAAGCTTTCCGAATCTCCGCTGGCGCATCCGGCGGCAAAAGATCCGCCAGCAAAACCCAGCTTCGTTTTACCTCGACTGCATCGCGCAACTGCACGACAAGGTCGTCCTTGTTCTCTCGATTCCGCAGGCACCACACCGGCGGAGTCACAAGTAGCAGCATCGTTCCTATCAAAATGTACTTCATGAAAAATTCCTTACCGTCCAAGCTGATTGAGTCCTTGCAGCATCTGGTCGGCGGCTTCCACCACTCGCGAATTTGCCTCGTACGAGCGCTGTGCCACGATCATCTGCACGAATTCCTCGACTACGTCCACATTGGATTGTTCAAGGTATCCCTGTTCAATCGTGCCTAGCCCTTCGCTGCCGCCGGGCGTGCCTTGTACTGGATCACCCGAAGCGGTGGTCGCGAGGAAAAGATTGTTGCCTGTGCTGTTCAGCCCGCCGGGATTGGGAAAGAGCGCCAGCTGTATGGTTCCGACCTGTTGCGCCGTCGTCTGTCCCGCCGTGGTCACGCTGACCGTGCCGTCGAGACCAATGGTGATCGAGGTCGCGCCGGTCGGAATCGTGATTCCCGGGCTAAGAGGATTGCCGTCCGCCGTCACTATATTGCCAGTAGCGTCCACTTGAAAAGCCCCGGCCCGGGTGTAGGCAGTTTCGCCCGAAGGCAGGGTCACCTGGAAAAATCCGTTGCCCTGGATGGTGAGGTCGAGCGGATTGCCGGTGGCACTGAAGTCGCCCTGCAACTGAATCACTTCCGAGGTCGCGGTACGCGTTCCAAGTCCGATCTGCAGTCCCGCGGCGAAAGTGGTTTGCTGCGTCGCCGCCGCCCCTGGCATGACGACATTCTGATAAATCATGTCTTCGAACTGGACTCGGCGTTTGCGGAAACCCGTAGTGCTTGCGTTGGCAAGATTGTTGGCGACGTTGTCCAGATTGGTTTCCTGGGCGCTCATGCCGCTGGCCGCAGTGTACAAAGCTCGTAACATAATTTCTCTCTCCTAGACTTTCGGCAAATCGTTGGCTGCAATGTGATCGAGACTCGAACTAAATACCGTCATGGCCCGTTCCAGCATTTCGGCATGGCGTTGCACCGCGATCATGTCGACCACCGCCTTCACCGAATTTACGTTCGAGGATTCCAGCATGCCCTGCCGGACGTTCGAATTCGTGGCGGGTCGTGCCGAAGCTGCGGGAACCGAATAGTATGAGTTCCCGGTCGCAAGCGGAGCGCTGCCGGGGACAAACTCCGCGACTTGCAACTTTCCCGCCACAGCTCCACTGGCCGAAATGGTGCCGTCGGGGCTGATCGAAATATCCCCGCTCGGCATGACGATCGGCTGCCCATCTTCTCCCAGCACCAAATCTCCCGCCTTCGTAGTCAGTTGGCCCTTAGGGGAAATTTGGAAGTTCCCATTGCGGGTGTAAAGCGTTTGCCCCTCGACTTGCACTGCGAAGAACGCGCTGCCTTCAATCGCTAGATCGAGGGGATTGCCGGTTTGTTCGAGATTGCCGGCAGTCAGGTCGGTTCTCGTACCCTCGAGCACGCCGAAATCGTTGATCGCATGGTTGAGCGAGTCGGTGAGTTGGGGAGCAGCGCCCGCCAGCAACGAGCGGAACATTGGCTGCTGCGCCCGATATCCCGTGGTACTGATGTTGGCGACGGTGCTGGCGATTACTTCGAGAGCCTGGGTTTGCGCCCGCAAACCCGCACATGCTGCATAAAATCCGCTGTCCAATTTTGTTCTCCGCAGGGACAGAAGCACGCGATCAGCCAATTCGACGACGGGCAAGGCATTGGCTCAAACCAGCGCAGGGACAACAGTCTTCGCGTAGGGCGAGGTCTTAGAAAAATACAGAATCAAGAAAATCGGGCACATCTTGCCGATCGATGAAACCCGCTGGGCACAATGTTCCGCATCGCAGCGCAGAAATGCGATAGGAGCGGAGTTTGCCGAAGAAGCATCCTGCAACTTGGC
>JBEKGG010000084.1:0-15672 GCA_050012915.1 Terriglobales bacterium
CAACGCCGTGCCCCTGAGTGCGTTTACACATGTCGAGCGTGCAACTGAAGCGCTGTCCATCAATCATCAGGGACAATTTCCATCCGTGACCGTCTCCTTTAATCTCGCGCCCAACGCCGCCCTTGGAAGCGCCATCACTGCAATCGACAAGGTGCAGAAGGACATGAATATGCCGCCGAGCTTGCAGGCGGATTTCCAGGGCACGGCGGCGTCGTTTAAGAACTCATTGTCCAATGAAGCCCTTCTGATTCTCGCTGCTCTGGTGACCGTCTACATCGTGCTCGGAGTCCTGTACGAAAGCTTCGTCCATCCGGTCACCATTCTTTCCACTCTTCCCTCCGCTGGAGTCGGCGCGCTGCTGGCGCTCATGTTATTCCGCCAGGATCTCAGCGTGGTCGCCATTATCGGCATCATCTTGCTTATCGGAATCGTGAAGAAAAACGGAATCATGATGGTGGACTTTGCGCTCGAAGGCGAGCGCCATCACGGCAAGAATGCCACCGATGCCATTTACGAGGCCAGCCTGCTGCGCTTCCGTCCCATCATGATGACCACCATGGCTGCCTTGCTGGGCGGTCTCCCGTTGGCTTTCGGAACCGGAATCGGATCGGAAATTCGACGCCCGCTAGGAATCGCGATGGTGGGCGGACTCATACTGAGCCAGGCGCTCACTCTGTACACCACGCCGGTGATTTACATCTTCTTTGACAACCTCGGGAAAAGATTCTCCCGCTCGCGCGGTGCCGAAACCTCGGGCAGTACGCCGCAACCGGAAGCGCAGCCATGAATCCTTCTGCGCTTTTTATCCGGCGGCCTGTTGCAACGACGTTGCTAACCATCGCCATCGCCATCGCCGGAGCGGTTGCCTACACTGTGTTGCCAGTGTCGCCATTGCCTCAAGTTGACTTCCCAACCATCTCCGTCGCTGGTTCGTTGCCGGGAGCGAGCGCGCAGATTATGGCATCTTCCGTCGCCACTCCGCTCGAGCGGCAGTTTGGCCACATCGCGGGGGTTTCGGAAATGACCTCCGCCAGTTCCTTGGGAACCACATCAATCACAATTCAATTTGACCTCAGCCGCAATATTGACGGGGCGGCGCGCGATGTCGAGGCTGCCATCAGCGCGGCTCGTACCTACCTGCCATCCAATTTGCCTGCGAATCCCACATATCGAAAAGTAAATCCTGCGGATGCGCCGATCATGATTATCGGCCTGACCTCCAGCAAATATGATCGGGGCAAACTGTACGACGAAGCCTCCACCGTGATATCGCAGAAGCTTTCTCAGATTCAGGGCGTGGGCCAGGTTTCGGTGGGCGGCAGTTCCCTGCCCTCGGTGCGAGTCGACGTCAATCCGACACAGCTCAACAATTACGGTCTGACCTTGGCCAATGTGCAGTCGGTGTTAAGCACTCAGAACGCCGATATTGCTAAAGGTCAAATGTCGTACGGCGCGGTTACCGCCGATATTCTTGCCAACGATCAGATCTCAGCTGCGATTGACTATAAGCCGATCATCATCGGACACAGTAACGGCGCCGCGGTACGGCTTTCCGATGTGGCCGAGGTTACCGACGATGTTCAAAACATCCGCTCTGGCGGATATCTGAACGGCATCCCCTCGGTCAGTATCATCATCTTCCGCCAGCCCGGCGCGAATATCATCCAGACCGTCGACAACATTCGCAGCCAGTTGCCGTTTGTGAAAGCTTCGATTCCGCAGGGCATCGACACCACCATCGTTCTCGACCGAACCACTACCATCCGGGCCTCGGTCGATGACGTGGAGCGCACATTGGTGATCTCTGTCGGGCTGGTCATTCTGGTGGTCTTTATTTTCCTGCGCAACGCCCGCGCCACTTTGATTCCGAGTGTTGCTGTGCCTGTATCTCTGATCGGCACGTTTGCCGTGATGTATTTGCTCGGCTACAGCCTCGACAATCTTTCGCTGATGGCGCTTACCATCTCCACCGGGTTCGTGGTCGACGACGCCATTGTGGTAATGGAGAACATCTCCCGCCACATGGAACTGGGAATGGAGCCGTTTGCCGCAGCTTTAAAGGGCGCTCAAGAGATCGGCTTCACTGTGTTTTCCATCAGCGTGTCGCTGATCGCAGTTTTTATTCCCATCCTCATGATGGGCGGTATTGTCGGCCGGCTTTTCCGCGAGTTCGCCATTACGCTTTCGACAGCGATCGTCGTCTCCATGGTGGTTTCATTGACCACCACTCCTACGATGTGTGCCCACCTGCTGAAGGAAGAGAAGGAACAAAAGCACGGTAGAATCTATCACGCGAACGAAAAGTTCTTCGCCTGGATGCTGGAAACCTATCGCCGAACATTGCTTTGGGTACTCGACAACCCAGGGCTGACTTTAACCGTTTTGCTGATCACGGTCGCTTTGAATGTTGTGCTCATTATCAAGATTCCCAAGGGCTTCTTTCCGCAACAAGACACAGGCGCCCTGGTCGGAGGCGTGCAGGGCCCGCAGGATTCGTCGTTCCCCGCCATGGACAATTCGGTCAAGCAGTTGGTGGGGGTAATCAAGAGCGATCCCGCAGTCGCTAATGTGATTGCCTTCACCGGCGGCAACGGCGCCACCAACACAGGTTTCATCTACATCGCCCTCAAACCACTTAGCCAGCGCAAGATCGGTGCTCCGGAGATCATTAACCGGCTGCGGCCCAAGTTAAATCGGTTGCCCGTCGCCTCGGCGTTTCTTCAGGCGGCCCAGGATCTCCGTATCGGAGGCAGGTCGAGCAACGCGCTTTACCAATACACGATCCAATGCGACAACGTTCAGGACTTGTCGAAATGGGGGCCCATCCTTTTCGCCGAGATGAAAAAGCTCCCCGGCCTCCAGGATGTCAACTCTGACCAGCAGAATGGCGGGTTGGAGGAGCTAGTGACCTATGACCGCCCGACCGCTGCGCGGCTGGGAATCACGGCGCAGTCTCTTGACAGCTCGCTTTATAACGCCTTCGGGCAATCCGAAGTTTCAATTATTTACACCCAACTCAATCAGTACTACGTCGTACTCGAGGTAGCCCCGCAATATTGGCAAACGCCGCAAGGCCTCAAGGACATTTACCTGAATTCCGTGGGTACCTCCAACCTGCCACCCGGCGGATACGTGCCCGGCAGCACGAATGTGCCGCTGGCTGCGGTCGCGAGCTCGCAGTCCGGCACCACGCCGCTGGCCGTGAACCATACTGGTTTGTTTCCATCTGTCACCGTTTCTTTCAACTTGGCGCCCGGGGTTTCTTTAAGCGAAGCCACGCAGCGTATCGCTCTGATGCAACAGAAGCTGGGAACGCCTTCGACCATTCGCGGCTTCTTTGCCGGTACATTGCTGGCTTACCAGCAATCGCTAAGCACCGAACCGATGCTTGTGTTGACGGCGCTGCTCGCGGTCTACATCGTGCTCGGCATCCTCTATGAGAGTCTGGTGCATCCGATAACCATTATTTCGACGCTGCCCTCAGCCAGCGTGGGCGCCATGCTGGCGCTGATGCTCTTCAAGATTGACTTGAATGTAATTTCCATCATCGGAATCGTGCTGTTAATCGGCATCGTCAAGAAAAATGCCATCATGATGATTGACTTCGCGCTGGTCGCAGAACGGCAGGAAGGCAAGAGCACGCGGGACTCGATCTTCGAAGCCTGCATGTTGCGCTTCCGTCCAATCCTGATGACGACGATGGCTGCGCTGTTCGGAGCATTGCCGTTAGCTTTCGGCACCGGGACTGGATCGGAGTTACGAAGGCCGCTCGGGATCACGATCGTAGGCGGATTGATTGTGAGCCAGATGCTCACGCTATACACCACTCCCGTGGTGTACCTATTCCTTGATCGCTGGCGGCTTCGGCTCCAAGGCCAACAGCACGGAGCGCTTCCGTCTCCAACTCCGGAGGCTACCTAGCGAGGACTGAAATGTTAGGCAGAAATGTTATGACGATCTTTCAGAGAAAATCGATGGGTTGCCGGACTCAGCTGTGCATAGCTGCGCTCTCGTTAATGCTATTGGGAATGTTATCGGGCTGTGCGGTCGGGCCGAAATACCATCCGCCCGCGCCGCAACCGCCGGCAGCCGTCTACAAGGAATCACCAACCCAATTCAAAGAAAACGAGGGTTGGACGGTGGCGCAGCCTTCGGACTCCATGCTGCGCGGCAAATGGTGGGAGATCTTCAACGATCCCGAACTGAATGCCCTCGAAGAACAACTTGATATTAACAATCAGAACATAAAACAATACTTCGAGAACTTCATGGAAGCTCGCGCCATAGTGCGCGAGGCCCGTTCGCAATATTTCCCGACGCTGGCGGTTGCACCCTCTTTCGCCCGCTCGAGAACCTCAGGGACCTTGAGCACCACTCCGGTCAATACGACAGGCACCGCCGCTCCCAGACCGCAACTTCAAAGCACAATATATTCCCTGCCCCTCGAAGCTTCCTGGGAACCTGACCTTTGGGGCAAGGTCCGCAATACGGTACGAGAGGAGCAGTACGCCGCGCAAGTCAGTGCTGCGGACCTGGAGAACGAGCGTCTGACCGAGCAAGCCAGCCTTGCGGAATATTTTTTTGAGATCCGCGGCCAGGACGAGTTACAAAGGATTTTTGATGATACCGTCGCGGCAGACCAGAAAACGCTCGACCTCACTCGTGCGCTTTACGAGACTGGCATCGACGATCAGATCTCGGTGGTCGAAGCTGAAACCACGCTGCAGAGCGCGCAAGCGGGAGCAACCAACGTCGGAATTGCCCGTGCTCAATATGAGCATGCGATCGCGATGTTGGTCGGCAAAGCGGCCACGAATTTTTCCATCCCTGTGAAGCCGATGACCGCCGCTCCGCCGCCGATTCCGATCGGTCTACCTTCCCAACTGATCGAGCGCCGGCCGGACGTCGCCGCCGCGGAACGCACCATGGCTGAAGCCAACGCGACGATCGGCATCGCCTATGCGGCCTATTATCCGACGCTGACTTTGAGCGCGGAAGGCGGCTTTGAGAGTTCTACTTTCACTAAGTGGCTCTCTTGGCCAAGCCGCTTCTGGTCTGTAGGCACTACTCTCTCGGAGACCATCTTCGACGCCGGCCTGCGCCGTGCTACGGTCCAGCAGTTCGTCGCGACCTACAATGCGGATCTCGCAGGCTACCGCCAGACGGTGCTCACCGCATTCCAACAGGTAGAGGATGGCCTTGCGGAAGTCCGGATTGTATCGAAGGAAATTCAGCAACAGCAACAAGCGGTGAATTCGGCGGGAACTTTTCTAAAACTCGAGCAAGGCCGGTACGAAACTGGCATCGATCCCTACATCGATGTGCTGATCGCCCAGACCACGCTTCTCTCGAACCAGCAAACCCTGAACAATCTTCAGGTTGAACAGATGACCTACGCTGTGGCGCTTATCGAGGCTCTTGGCGGAGGATGGGATCGTTCGCAGTTGCCGACCCCGCATCAGGTGACGGAGAAACCGCCCAAGGCAGACACGACGATAGAACACTAATCCAAGCCGAGCAGTCTACCGGGCCAATGCCTCAACCGCCAACGCATGCAATCCGTCGGCGTCCAGCACTTTGCCCTTAACCACGATCCCTGGTACACCGATCCGGTCGAGAATGTTCTCTGGAATTGGTACTCCATTTTGTTCGCTGACGACAAGATAGACCGGTCCGCCTTGGTCAGGGATAAACAGCAGCGGACCGCCCGCTGCTACGCAGAACTTCGCGCAGAAGGCATGATCGTACGCATGGGTGTGAGTGCCAAGATAGCAATTTGCGTCGGTCACTTCGCCTCGGAGGGTGACAGGTTGCCCAGGCATGGTTTCTCCTGCCAGCAGATCGACGTTGCCTTGCTTTGCCATTCGCCGCACTTTCGCCAGGTCGGAGACCATGGATTGCACTCGCGCAAACGGCATATTGTTCAACCCGTATCGATCTCCGAATTGAAAAGCGCAGAACACCAGCGCCGCGATAACGCCGAGCAACAGCTTACTTAGTTCCGCTCCTCGTAGATTGACTTGCATGAGTTCGCTCTTGCGGGCTCTTCGCGTTTTCGCTACCGCTGTAACTAACGCGCCAGATGGAGTTCGATCCGTCGTCGGTGACCAGCAACGATCCGTCCTGAGCCACGGTGACGCCGACCGGCCTTCCCCAGACGTGCCCGTTGTCGAACACAAAGCCGGTCAAGAAATCCTCGTACTCACCGCTCGCCCGGTTTGTCTGGTGCATAGGCACGCGGATCACTTCATATCCACCGCGTACGGATCTATTCCACGAACCATGCTGAGAGGCGAAAATGTCGCCTCTATATTCCGCCGGGAACTGTGCGCCTTCATAAAACGTCATCTCGAGTGAAGCATTGTGCGGCTGCAAAAGCACGTCGGGAACAATTGCCTTGTCTTTCAACTCCGGATGCTTGCCTTCGTGACGCGGGTCCTGATGAGCGCCGATGTACCACCAGGGCCAGCCATAGAAGCCGCCTTCAATGACATGCGTGATGTAGTCAGGCACGAGATTGTCTCCCAGACCATCCCGCTCGTTGACCGAAGACCATAACTCGCCGGTTTTAGGATTGATCGCCAACCCGCCGCCCGCATTCCGGATCCCATACGCGTATATCCGCATGCCAGATCCATCGGGATTGAATTCCAGGATGTCGGCCCGATTTTTTTCATCCGGCGTGGTGTCGGGGTCGTCCACATTCGATCCCGACCCGACGGCAACGAACATCTTCTTGCCATCTGCCGTGAACTGAATGTCGCGCGTCCAGTGCCCCTGGCCGTGCGGCAGGTCCACAATGTGCTGCACGGACCCTCTCGCTTTCAAGTCACCATTTTGATATGGAAACCGCACGACCGCGTTAGTGTCGCCCACATACAACCATAGGGGATTGTCTCCCGGAGGATAGAAAGCAATACCGTAAGGCTCCTTGAGCCCGGTAGCGAAAACGGCCGTCTGCTCCGGTTTGCCGTCGCTGCTGATCCCGCGGAAAACTCGAATTTTCCCGCTGCTGCTTTCCGCCAGGAAGATATCGCCATTGGGCGCAGTTCTAATCAACCGCGGATTGTCCAATCCGGTGGCGTACTGTTGCACGCTGAATCCCGCCGGAGCTTTCGGCCACGCGCTACGCGGACGAGCGATCACGTCTGGTCCATTGGCCGCCGAATCGGTGGCATACGGCGCCGGAAGGTCTTGCGCTGTAATCTTGCGAATTTTCCCAGGTTCTTCAAAGCGGAAATCAGTAAATGGAGCCTGCGGCGGCGGAGCATTCGTTTTAACCGGTTTCAGATTGCCGGATGCGGATTCGGTTTCTGTCGCGCTCGCCGAGTCCTTAAGCGACTTTAAGTAAGCGACAATCTGCCATCGTCCTGCCTCAGGCAGGCTGGCCCACGACGGCATGCCATTATTAACGGATCCCACGGTGATAAACCAGAAAACCTCTCCGTCCGGCGCGGATTGAGTCGCGCCTTGCGATAAGGCAGGAATGTTCCCCGTGCCGCGTCCATTAATTCCGTGGCACGCCCCGCAGTTCATTGTATAAAGTTTTGCGCCGGCCGCAATTGCTGACTGTTGTCCTGCATATGGATTTTTTGATTGCGAACTGGACGTGGGTGCATTATGAAAGTGCGCGTCCTGGGCAGACAGCGTCGAAGCGAGAGAAATACATAAAATGGCATACCCTGTCACGACCAAAGCATAGAAACGGACATCCGTTTTCACGACTTTCCTCCCCGCGATTTTTTCTGCGGCTTAAACACCGCAAATCTTTCACTTAAGCCGTTGGATGAATTTCCGGTTTGTTGCGCTGCATCTTTGTTTGAGGAGACCTGCGTTTTGTTTGATGGGCGGACACGGGAATATCGCTACAACTCTTAGAAGCTTACAGCTCAGGAATGGAATCTAATGTCTCATGCGTGTGCGCTTCGTTGGGTTCGTCTTAGTTCTTCAGTCCGTGCTTTTTGCGGCTCATTTTTTTCTTTACGAAACGTGGACATTTTCATCCGCGGCGAATGATTCTTCGCAACTGCTGTGGATCAAGCTCGCGCTCGGGCTTTTGTCGGTGAGCTTCGTGGCCGCTTCTCTCCTCGCCTTTCGCTACACCAACCCAGCGCTGCGCGCGTTTTACCGGGCAGCTGCGGTTTGGTTAGGTTTGTTGACTTTCATCTTTTTTGCGGCCGCTTTTTCCTGGATTATTTTTGGCATCGCACGGCTCGCCGGGCTCGATTTGAACTTCCATCGGATGGTGGAAGTGCTATTCGGTCTGGCGCTGCTAGCCGGACTCTACGGAGTTTTCAACGCAAACTGGACACGAATCACACGCACTACGGTACGGCTCGCAAACTTGCCGGAAGCATGGCACGGGAGGAAAGCGGCGTTAATCAGCGATGTGCATCTGGGGCATGTCCGAAACGGCAGTTTTCTGCGGCGCATGGTTGCGAAAATTTTGAAGGAAGGGCCAGACGCAATCTTTATCGCCGGCGACTTGTATGACGGAACGGCCATCGACGCCGGGCGTGCCGCGCAGCCGTTGAACAAGCTAACGGCCCCGCATGGCGTGTACTTTGTCGCCGGGAATCACGAGCAATTTGGGGACGACAGCAAATATCTGCATGCCATCGCGGCCGCTGGGGTGCGCGTCCTCAGCAATGAAAAAGTGGAAGTGGACGGTTTGCAGATTGTGGGCGTGCCCTACCGAAACGCGACGCAGGACGGCCATCTCGCATCAGTCTTACACGACGTGCGTTTAGATCGTAATCGCGCCAGCATTTTACTGACGCATGCCCCTGATCATCCTGAAGTCGCAGAGGCCGCGGGCGTTTCGCTGCAGCTATCCGGGCATACACACCTTGGACAGTTCATACCTTGGAGCTGGATGGCGCGGAGAATTTATCGGCAGTTTGTTTATGGCCTGAGCCGGATCGGAAAAATGCAGGTCTTTACCTCAAGCGGCGCAGGAACCTGGGGCCCCCCGCTGCGACTGGGATCGAATCCCGAGATTGTAGTTCTGGAATTCGAGTGAGGCTTCTCGCCCTCGAACGACGCGTCCATGCAAAAGTCGCCGCTGCCCACGATGGCGTAGGCCATTCGGTGACCAGAACCGATGTTCTCCTGAACCTCGGCAAGATATATTAATCAAGATATATTGATTGGGATCGGCAACGCACCGGGTCGTCATCGAGGTCGGCATGACTCTCGAGCGCCGGAAGAATTCTCGCCGTCCTTTTTTCCGCAGTGTGGGGTATCAAAACTCAACCAGGCGAATCTAATAGGCCGGGAAAGGACAATTCATGGAGAGAGCAATCCAGTTTCCTGCGAGACTCCTATCGCGGGAGCGACCGCCGGAACACAAGTCGGAGCTGCTTTCGACCGAGTCTGTCCTCAATCTGCAGAAATTGATTTTTGCTGGCTCTCCGCTGTCCGAAGTTCTCACCAACATTGCTCAGTTGGTTGAATCGCAAGCCGACGGCCTGTCTTGCACCATTTGGCTTCCCGACGAAGACGGGAAGGAACTTCATTGTGCTGCTGCGCCCAGCCTTCCAGGATTCAGCGCTCGAGTGGGAACCATGTCTGTTGGTCCGAAAGGCGGATCCTGCGGCACTGCGGTTTATCGGAAGGAGCCGGTGTACGTAACCGACATCCTGACCGACCCCATCTGGGAAAATTATCGCGGCCGCCTGTTGCCGTACGGAATTCGTTCCGTTTGGTCTCGCCCGCTATTCACCAGCGAAGGCAAAGCTCTCGGTACTTTTTCTATCAATTATCGTGAACCACGCAGCCCCTCTGCTAATGATCTCCAGTTGATCGAGAACGCCAGCCACATCACCGGGATCGCAATTGAGCGGCACATGAGCGAACAAGCGCTGCGGCGTGAACGTGATCGGCTGCGGCTGCTTCTGGAAATCACAAGCAGCGTCACATCCAGGTTGGACCTCCGGCAAATGGTTGATGCGCTTTCGACGAATCTATTCAGGATAATGCAATGTGACGTGTCCGCCTTGCTGCTACCGGATTCCGAAAACGGCGCCTTGCGTGTCACTATCCTCCACAATCGCGACGCGAGAGGACCCTTCCGTGAAGGCTCGTTAGTGCCGATAAATAGCTCGATCTCGGGTCAGGTATTGCGGACGGCCAAGAGCATTCGGATCGATAGCTTCGAACAGGTTCGCGAGGATCCTGAAATCTATGGGAATCCTGACGGCCGGCTTCTTTATGAGCGCGTGATCGAGGAAGGCCTCAGGACCGGGTGTTATCTTCCGCTCATCGGTCGTGATCGCGTGGTTGGCGTTCTGATGCTCTCCAGGCGCTCGAACAATAATTTCGAGAAAGACGACGTCATCTTACTCGAGCAGGTGGCCGGTCAGGTGGCGATTGCTGTTGAGAACACCTTGGAATATGAGAAGGCGGCAAAGGATCTAGATAAAGAAACCAGACAGAGACTTTAC
This sequence comes from Terriglobales bacterium, assembly GCA_050012915.1. Classification (GTDB taxonomy): domain Bacteria; phylum Acidobacteriota; class Terriglobia; order Terriglobales; family Acidobacteriaceae; genus JABDBE01. The sequence continues at coordinate 10,446 of JBEKGG010000084.1, forward strand.
CTCGAAGAAGAAATTCGTGCCGAGTTGGGGGAAATTGTCGGAGAGAGCCCGGCGTTGAAGACCGCGCTGAGCATGGTATCCGTCGTAGCGACTACGGATTCCGGCGTACTAATTCTGGGAGAGACGGGTACCGGGAAAGAACTCGCCGCGCGCGCCATACATAAGCTTAGCAATCGCAGCGAAAAGGCATTCGTGAAACTGAACTGCGCCGCAATTCCTCTTGGACTCCTCGAGAGTGAGCTTTTCGGACACGAAAAAGGAGCATTTACCGGCGCCATCGCGCAAAAAACCGGACGGTTCGAACTCGCGGACAAAGGTACGCTTTTTCTTGATGAGGTCGGGGATATACCTCTGGAGCTTCAAGCGAAACTGCTGCGCGTTTTACAGGAGCAGGAATTCGAGAGGCTCGGCAGCAACCGCACGCATAAGGTTGATGTCCGCGTCATCGCGGCCACGCATCGGGATTTGCCCGCCATGGTCAAACAAGGGACATTTCGCGAAGACCTTTACTATCGTCTGAAAGTATTTCCGATCCAGGTCCCACCCCTGCGACAACGTGTCGAGGATATTCCGAGATTGGTGCGGCATTTCACGGCACTCTACGCTCAGCGCATGAACAAACGAATTGACGTAATTCCTCCGGAGACGATGGAGGCGTTGGTGCGATACCAATGGCCAGGACACATTCGCGAATTGCAGAACTTTATTGAACGCGCCGTAATTCTCTCACCGCAATCGACACTACGGGCACCAACTTCCGAACTGGAGCCGTTCCCGCCTCACAAGGAATCGAGTGCGCCTATGAATGGTCTCGCGGAGGTAGAGCGCGATCACATCCTTCGTGCGCTCGAAGCAAGCAACGGGGTGATCAGTGTCGCAGCCGCGCGTTTAGGGATGAAGCGCACGTCTCTGGCTTACAGGATGAAGAAGCTTCGCATTTGCCGGTCTGCTGCGGTCCCACAGAAACGCAGCGGAAGCGCTCCTGCCAACTGAGTCTCCCGGCCCTCGCTAGAGAACCAACTACCAGTGACAGTGAATCCGACGGAAACCCGTCAGCGGCAAACATCCGTCACAAGTTCGTCAGCAACTGTTTAAGATTTGGCCAAGCTCCTTCCTTCCAAACCTCAGCCCCCAGAGTGATTTGGCTTGAATATGTTTTTTCGAACGATCGGTGATTCTTTTGGTATCCCACCTGCCCTGAAGATCAAAGTGAGGGGACGATTTTATGAGTCATGCAACGTCACGAACAGCGGCCAAACGCTTTGTTCCGAGTCAGGGCGACGCCGGAAGCACCGTACCTACTACATCCATCCAGAGGGTCGAAGCCGATGGCGTGCAAGTATTCTATCGCGCGGCCGGCGAAGTAAACGCGCCCGTTGTTCTTTTACTGCATGGATTCCCAACATCATCTTTCATGTTCCGCGAACTCATTCCGCGTCTGGCCAATGACTACCGTGTAATCGCGCCTGACCTTCCCGGCTTCGGGTTCACGGACGTTCCGTCTGAACGGCAATATTCGTATACCTTCGATCGATTGGCGCTCACCATCGACTCTTTCACAGAGGCACTGAAAATCGAACGCTACGCAATCTATGTGTTCGACTACGGCGCGCCAACCGGCTTCCGTTTGGCGATGACTCACCCCGAGCGGATCACGGCGATTGTTTCGCAGAATGGAAACGCATACGAAGAAGGCCTTGGTGAAGCGTGGGGCCCGATCCGAAAGTACTGGGCATCGCCCACAGCAGAGAATCGCGACATACTCCGCCAGAGTATTTTGACCGCGGGTGGAACGCGCTGGCAGTACACGCAAGGCGTAGCGAATCCGGAGGCTGTTCCGCCTGAGTCATATACGCTGGATACGGCTTTGCTCGAACGGCCAGGGAACAAAGAGATTCAGCTCGATTTGTTTCTGGATTACGCATCGAACATAAAGCTCTATCCCAAATTTCAGGAATATTTCCGCAAATCCAAACCGCCTTTGCTTGCGATCTGGGGCAAGAACGATCCTTTCTTCATTCCCGCCGGAGCAGAGGCCTTTCGAAAAGACCTGCCGAACGCGAAGGTCGAATTCCTTGATACAGGACATTTCGCGATTGAGACACACGTCGTAGAAATTGCGGCCGCGATGAAAGACTTCCTCGACAAGTGGTGAGAAGGATGCAAGCTGTCTACTCATTTACGAAAAGGATAAAGAACATGAGAAATATCAACGGGGTTATTAGCAGCGGAATCAGTCCATTCGTATGGGCTTTACTCTGCATAACGTTTGCCGCACCGGCTCAAGCGCAATTTCCGCCACCGCCGCCATCTGTCGGTGCGACGGTACCCGCTACCTACTTCGGACCTGCACCTTCCGAGGTACAGCGGGAGTACGTCGGTCCCTACCAGTTACTCAAGTCAGGCAAAATTGACTTCAGCGCTGAAACCATTACTCTGCCGCTGTATCTGGGAAAAATGAAAGACGGCCGCAAGGTCTGGTACGTCCTTACCGATACTACGGATGCTGGAAATGCCGCGGCTCTGGGCTTGAACTATTCCGCAAAACTGAATTATGCCAGAGTCGGTCGCGCCGCCCGTCACGCCACTCTCGAAAAAGACACAACCCTTACCTTCGAGAGTGGAACAGTGGACTTCTCACCAAAGAGGCGCGTGTTACCTGGGGAAGCGCCGAATTTCTTTCCACCTAAAGTGGCAGAGCCGGGCTCAGTCGGCGATCAGGATTACTCTCCTCTAGTAACTATCGATAACGTCGGCGGGGCTATCTACAACGCGCCCATAATTGCCTTCAACGTGGAAGCCAGCCAGATCGATTTCTGCCAGGGAAATCCTGACTACTCTCTGGTGCATGACAAGGTGGTTCGCATCTGTCCAAAGGCTGAGACTGTGACTCTTCAACTTACGCAGGGATTCAGTTTCGCGCGACCCGTGCTCTACCTCAGCTTAGATGCAAACGACGCAGTACCTGCCGCGCTGGAGGGAGTGACCCTGGCCCCTGCACTGAAAGACATCACCGTCGGACACGACGATGGCGCATTCAGTGCAATCGAGAGAATCTTTCTCTTTGCAAACGGCCCTACAGGAAAGGACAATCCGCAACGTCAAGGATTGAATAGCGCCCTCAGCGACGGGCTTTCGCCTCTGAACGTGCTGGGGGGAATTCCCACGGTGGCCACAGATTACAGTCCGCTATGGGACTTGAACCTTGGTGTGTGGACGAAGCAGTCGATCGATAAGGGCTACCGCTCAAGACTGCTGGGGGAGTTCCAGATCCTCGACTTCGCTGAGAAAGGTTTTATCACCGGGCCTAATGGAGGCGCATTTGGATCCACGGGTCTGATTGTGAACTGCCCGATCGTTTGGCGCTTTCTGTAGAGTCGTAACCCCAATTGAGCCGATCCGGCGAGGGTTGGCGCCGGATTGGCTCCGTTCTAGGTTTTGTTACATAGCGATGGGAGGTTAGACAAATGATGGCACCGTCACGGAATCCTTTCATCGGACTTGCGCTCGCTCTGATGACGGTCTGTTACGCCATCCCTGCCTCAGCGCAGGCCACGACTGGAGGCGCATCAGCAAAGAATTTAGATCCCGCCGATTGGGAGCCTATTCTGCTGGAATCCGCTACGGCGAATGATGTGCCACCACCAGAGCCGGTCGACTCGAAAGACATCCAACTCGAACTTGTACAACTCCGCAAGGCGCTGCAATCCATCACACCGCACCAGCGGGCCCTGGTTAATAAATGGGTAGTAACGAATCAGGGAAAGTTGTGGCGTCAGGCTCTCGATCAGCTGACGCTGCACAATCTCGCCGGAGCTCCTTCCTCTCTTCGGCTTTATGCTGCGCTGCATATTTCGATCGCCGATGCGGAGGTGGCAGCGCGGAATCGACAACGCGCCTACCGCAGACCTCACCCAGGCGAGCTTGACTCCAGCATTCACGCTCTTGTCGCTCGCTTAAGTCCACACGCTTATCCCTCCGACCTGGCCGCAGAAACAGGGGCCGCGCAACGAATTTTGCTATTCGTCAGGCCGGAAGCTGCCGGCCAAATCAACGCTCTGGCAGATGAATCGATGCGCGCTCTAGAAAGTTCAGGGCTTTATCTGAAGAGCGACTGCGAAGCGGGCCGTCAGCTTGGCTACCTTGTTGCCGAGGATGTGCTTTCCGTACTTGCCCGGGACCGACGCCCGACCCAACTGGTCTTCGCGAAGGAGATGCCCTGGGAGCAGCCTGCCGCACCGGAAACCGTAAGGCTCGGCGTGCGTTATCAACTTGCGCATTCCGAATACGATGACTCGGTGAAGTGGACGACTCCTCTCCTGCGACAGGGGGTCACGTACGGGGACTTGCCGCCTTGGAACCAGGCGTTGCCCGTGGACCCAACCGCAGGCAGTTGGCAGCCGCTGATCCTGGAAAGCACCGATCTGTTTCATGCTCCGCCACCCCCGGCGAATAGCTCCGCCCAGACCATGCATGACATGGAGGAGATCGTTGCCGCGCTGAACAACCGTACCTGCTACACAGACTTCATCTCCTTCAAGTGGGCGAACGAACAACCGGGTCGCTGGCCTGCCGAGATCATGGATGGGCTGATGAGCCGGTACGATTGGGATGCTCCGACAACTGCGCGTGCGGAGGCAATTCTGTACGCTGCCATGTACGATTCGCTGCTGACGACATGGCATGAGAAGTTTCGTTATCTTCGTCCGCGGCCGGCGCTCCTCGAGCCGGGTCTTCCAACTGTCATTCTGACGCCGAAGCATCCCTCGTACCCGGCTGGGCACGGAACCTATGTCGGCGCAGCGGTTACCGTGCTGCAAGAGTTTTTTCCTGATGAGCGCTCAGAATACGAATATCTGATTCCGGAAGTCAATAACGCACGCGTATGGGCCGGCGTCCACTTCCGCGACGACATGGTGGCCGGAAACGTAATCGGAGAGCAGGTTGCCAATGCGGTCATGAAAAAAGTGCATCTAGATGGTTCGCCGGGCGAGCGGTCGAAGCGAGTGCTCGGCCAACCATTAGTGACGTCCACTTTCTTCGGCGATGGCGGACCTAACTATCACTGATACGAGTTTTCGTCGAGACTGGAATTTCGCAATTGAGACGCATGTTGTAGAAATTGCCGCCGCGATGAAAACATTTTTCGCTGCAAATGGCGCCGGCCGGCTGCAGGCAGAACGAACGGCTTAACCATCGATACCCTTGGTTCGCTTGCCCCGCGGAA
>JBEKGG010000085.1:0-15622 GCA_050012915.1 Terriglobales bacterium
TTCCGGTCATCGGTTGGGCCAAACCTACGCCTGTGGACCCGAGAAATTTTAAAGATCAAGTGCTCGATGACATTTTGACTTCGGTAGTGGGACCGATCAGCAATTTCATAGTGGCCACCGGCGCAGTGCTGGCGTTAATTTTCGTTTCGCTCACTTCGCAGTTGGGTGCAGCGATTGTCCACACGATTCCTCTCGTGTATCCAAATCACTTTGACATTCTGGCAAGTCAAACCGACTCGTTTTTGATGCCGATCAGCGTGCTTTTCTATGAACTGATGGTGATCAATATCATCCTCGGAGTTTTCAATCTGATTCCAGTTCCGCCACTCGACGGAAGTCACGTGCTGCGCCACTTTCTGCCTCCCAACGCGCTGCGGATTTACGACACGCTGGGGATGTTTGCTTTAATGGCGCTGGTGTTTCTTGGCGGCGGACTCTTAGGTCGGCTCATCTTTCCCGTGATCGGAGTTTTCAACTACCTCCTCTTGAGAATCTGATGCCTTCTGAATCCAATCAACGTAAGCGCGTGCTGAGTGGGATGCGTCCAACCGGCAAACTGCATTTAGGTAATTATGTTGGTGCCCTCCAGAACTGGGTGGGCATGCAGGATCAATACGAATGTTTCTTTTGTGTGGTTGACTGGCACGCGCTCACAACCGACTATGCGGATACGTCGCAGGTGAAACCGAACTCCATCGAAGTGCTGCTCGATTGGTTGGCCGCGGGGCTGGATCCGGAGCGCTGCACTATGTTCTTACAGTCGCACGTGCCGCTGCATGCCGAATTGCATTTGCTGTTCTCGATGATCACGCCGCTGGGCTGGCTGGAGCGCGTGCCGACTTATAAGGAACAGCGGGAAAACATTACCGAGAAAGACTTGAGCACGTACGGCTTTCTAGGGTATCCCGTGCTGCAGGCGGCGGATATTCTGATCTACAAAGGTGACTTCGTTCCAGTGGGCGAAGACCAGGTGCCGCACGTTGAATTGACCCGCGAGATCGCGCGTCGTTTCAATATGTTTTACAAGCGCAACGGCGCGCATGTTTTTCCTGAGCCGCAGCCACTCTTAACGCGATCACCGAAACTGCCGGGAACCGACGGCCGCAAGATGTCGAAGTCGTACGGAAACACGATTATGCTCACCGACCCTGAGCCGGTGGTGCGGCAGAAGCTGAAGACCATGGTGACCGATCCGGCGCGGGTGCGGCGCAGCGATCCCGGCAATCCCGATGTTTGCCCGGTTGGTGATTTGCACAAGATTTTCAGTAGTCCCGCCACCATGGCCAAAGTGAATGAAGGCTGCCGGTCGGCGGGAATCGGCTGCATTGAATGCAAGGGCTGGGCCGCAGATGCGCTGGTTAACATCTTGAATCCCATGCAGGAGCGACGCAAGAAATATGAGGACAATCCGCGCCTGGCTTGGGATATCCTTGAGGCTGGCTCGGCGCGGGCAAGCAAAGTTGCCGGAGCTACGATGAGCGAAGTGCGCGACGCCATGGGGATGTCGCTCGAATACGAGGCTCCGCGCACGCCGCAAGTTACAAAGTAGTCACGATGGGCGAAGAAACAAAAATCGCTTTCGATGGTACGGCAGCGTTGGATCTTGGTCCCACGCTTGTGGCTGCCTCTGCTCCGCGAGAACAATCCAGAAACCAGGAAAGCGACTTCCCTTTTTCGGTCAGTGTCGGCGATGTCTACGAAGGGCCGCTCGACCTGCTGCTCCATTTGATTCGTAAGCAAGATATCGACATTTACGATATTCCCATCGGCCGAATTACCGCGCAGTATCTGGCTTATGTAGAAAAGCTGCGCGAATTAGATGTGAACGTGGCCGCCGAGTTCATTTATATGGCTGCGGTTCTGATTCACATCAAGTCGAAAATGTTGTTGCCGCGCGATCCGGCGGCGGCGTCCGACGCTCAAGACGATCCGCGCGCGGAGTTGGTCAATCGCCTCATCGAACACGAGAAGTTCAAGGCCGCGGCGCAGATGCTGATGCAGAAACAGCAGATTGAAGACGCGATATTGTCGAACCCGGCGCTCAAAGAATTTCGCGATGCCGAAGGCACGGAGCCTGAACTCGCTGCCGACGTTATTGACCTGGTAAAAACTTTCCAGCAAATTCTTGATCGCGCCCGCAACCGGCCGATGATTCAGGTTGACGAAGAAACCGTCACCGTCGGGCAGATGATCGAGTATCTGCGCCGGCGACTGGCACTGGAAGATCGGCCAATCCGGTTAAAGCAAATGTTGCGCAATGTTGAATCACGGCAGGCGCTGGTTTGTATGTTTCTGGCGCTGCTTGAAATGGTGCGACTGCAGGCGATCCAGTTGCGGCAAGACCGCCTGTTCGGGGAAATCCTTCTGCGAAAACATGTAGGATTCGAAGCGGTCATGGCGGAACAGGCCGCTGTGCGCGATGATTGGAGATAAACTCGGTTTAGCGGGAGTTGCAGGAGCAAGCAGAATTATCACAACCATGAGCCTTAAAGCCAAACTTGAAGCAATTATCTACGCGGCGGAAACGCCGGTGACGCTCGATCAACTGATCGAATTAGTCAAGGAGTCGGTGCTTAGCGAAGGCGCTGCTGACGGCACCGAAGTCAAGTCGCGCGTGCGTCTGGCACTAGAGGAATTGATTGTTGATTACTATGCTCCGGATCATGGAATCGAAATTCGCCAGGTCGCCGGCGGATATCGGATGTCGACAAAGGCCGAACATCACGATATCGTGCGTGCTTTCGCAAAGAGTCTGAAACCGCCGATTCGCTTGTCGCTACCCGCGCTCGAAACTCTGGCGGTGATTGCATACAAGCAGCCGATTACGGTGCCGGAAATCAGCGAAATTCGCGGCGTGGATTCGAATGGAGTCATCGCGACGTTGCTGGATCGCAAGCTGATCACGACCGCCGGCCGCAAGGCTGTGATCGGGCGCCCCATTCTTTATAAGACTGCGAAGGAATTCCTGATGCGGTTTGGCTTGAAGGATGTCGGCGAACTGCCAAGTATGGAGGAGTTCGAGAAATTAGTTGCGGAGTCGTTCCAGAGCGATTTGTTGCCGGCGACGAGTGGAGCGTCAGAGATCGCCAAAACGCACGATTCCGAACCGGCCGAAGCTGCCGACGAATCCGAATTGGCTACGGCGAAGCACCAAGAGAGCGATCCGGCCGCTTGATCGGCGGCCTGATTAACCATCCCGCTGATTTCACAATCCTGGATTCTTATGCCTGCTGAACGTTTACAGAAGATTATCGCGGCCGCTGGAATCGCATCTCGCCGCAAGGCTGAGCAACTAATTACCGGCGGGCTGGTGTCGGTGAACGGGCAGACGGTTACGGAACTCGGCAGCAAAGCCGATCCTGCAAGCGATCACATTCGCGTAAATGGAAAACTGTTGCACGGTCCGGAGCGGCACGTCTACCTGCTCATGAACAAGCCTAAAGGCTACGTCACTACTCTGAAAGATCCCGAGCGGCGGCCTACGGTTATGGATCTGCTGCGTGGCGTGGGCGCGCGCGTCTATCCCGTGGGACGCCTCGATTATGCCAGCGAGGGATTGCTGCTGCTCACCAACGACGGCGAGTTCGCCAACCGTCTGATGAAAGCCGCGTCCCACGTACCCAAAACGTACATGGTGAAAGTGGCTGGCAACCCGACCGGCGACGGCCTGGGGCGATTGCGCGAAGGTATTTTCATTCCGTCCGATCGCGGGAAAAGAGTACGAACTGCTCCCGCCAAGATTCGCGTGATTCGTGAATCCGCTAATCCCTGGTACGAGGTCACGCTGATTGAAGGCAAGAATCGCCAGATCCGGCGCATGTTCGAAGAGATCGGACATCACGTGGAAAAGATCAAGCGAGTACGCTACGGCCCACTTGAGCTGGATGTGCATCCTGGAAAATTTCGTAAGCTCACAACCGAGGAAGTTTCTAAACTGAAGGCGCTTGCGAAATAGATAAAGTCCGAAGGCGAGAGCGCCCGCTCCACACCACGTGTAAAGATTAAAATATCCAAAAGATGAGTGACTTCAGCCAGTTTGTGCCCGACTACGTACGGAACCTGCGCGGGTATACGCCGGGCAAGTCACTGCGCCAAGCGCAAGAGGAGAGCCATGTGAACTGCATCAAGATGGCTTCGAATGAGAACCCGTTCGGACCCTCGCCGAAAGCGGTCAAGGCGATGCAGGCCGCGCTCGCCGAAACCAATTTCTACCCCGACAACGACGCCATTGAACTGCGCCGGAAACTGGCCGAGCACCACGGTGTGCTGCCGGAGCAAATTGTTCCCGCGGCCGGTTCGACAGCTTTGCTGGGAATTATTGCGCGCACATTGTTGTCGCCGGGGCTCAATGCGATTACCAGCGAGCGCTCGTTCATCGTGTATCCGATCGCTACACAGGCGGCGGGTGGACAGCTGATTCAGGTTCCGATGCGAAATGACGGATTCGACCTAGGCGCTATAGCGTCGGCCGTGGATCAACATACCCGGATCATTTACATTTCCAACCCGAACAATCCGACCGGCACGCTCATTCCTGCGAAAGAACTCGATCGCTTTTTGGACGAGGTTCCGGAACACGTGATCGTTATTCTCGACGAAGCGTACTTCGAGTTTGCTGAATACTTCGGCGGTATACGAGGAATCGAATGCTCGGATGCGCTCGACTATGTGAGCCAGGGACGCAAGCTGGTGGTGCTGCGGACATTTTCGAAAGCGCATGGATTGGCTGGAGTTCGCGTTGGCTATGGGATCGGTCCTGCCGAGTTGATGTCTTACTTTGCCCGCATGCGCACGACCTTTTCGATTTCTGGTGTGGCGCAGGCCGCCGCGTTGGCTGCCCTGGATGACGAAACGCATATTCAGAAAACGCTAAAGAACAATGCCGAGCAAGCGGAACGTCTTAGTGCACAAATTGCCGACCTGGGTTACCCAACCATTCCAACCTGGGCGAACTTTCTGTATTGTGAACTGGGCGACGATGCGGCAGCCGTCGCTAGGCGACTACAAACCGGGGGCGTGATTGTGCGACCGCTGGGGCCGTGGGGTGCGCCAACGGCGATTCGAGTCACGATCGGCATGCCGGAGCAGAATGACATTTTTCTGGCAGCGTTTAAGAAAGTAATGGAACGAGCAACGGCGCGGTAGAAACTCTCTAAACGTAGCGAGCTACGTCTCTACAGCCATTTATTTTTGGCATTTGGGACAGTAGTGGCTGCTGCGGCCGGCTATCACCACGCGCTTAATCGGAGTCTTGCAGGCCAGGCAAAGTTCTCCTTCGCGGCCGTAGACGCGGTGTTGTAGTTGGAAGAATCCTTCTTCACCGTCGGAATCAACATAGTCAGAAATAGAAGAGCCGCCCAGCGCGATGGCTTCTTTGAGCACTTCCCGGATCGCGGAGTAGAGGCGCGCCAATTCTGCGCGGGTAAGGGATGCGGCTCTGCGTCGAGGCCGGATCCCTGCGCGGAACAGTGACTCATCCGCGTAAATATTGCCCACGCCTCGGAGCAATTTCTGATTTAGTAGCGCGCTTTTAATGGGAGTTTTTCGCCCGCGGAACAACTCGATGAAACGATCCAGGCCGACTTCAAGTGGTTCTGAACCGGGCGCGTCAAATCCATGGGCCACGCTTAATCGTCCAAAGCGGCGTGGGTCTACAAATCTCAGTTCCCTGCCCGAAGCCAGCTTCGCCACCGCGTGGGTGTGTTTCTCGATCACTTGGTCGGGATTGCAGACAAGCATCCGTCCAGTCATGCCGAGATGCACGATCCATTGAGCTGTGTCTCGTGTAGACGCCGATGCTTTCGAGAATTTCCGGGGCGATTTTCGTTTGACAGGCGCGGACGCCCGTCCTCCACTTTCAAGATCGAATACGATGTGCTTTCCGAGTCGCCGCACCCCGGCGATGCGTTTCGATTCGAGAGTCGCAGCGATCTCGGACGCGGGAGACTTGAGTATTTCTGGCTTCGATCCAAGCCACACGGACTCGATGACATCGCCAGTGACGCGGGTAGACAGGCCACGGGCAATGGTTTCGACCTCAGGGAGTTCTGGCATCGAATTAGTTTACAGGCATCCGCAATCAGGCATCCGGCTCCAAGCTTCAGGAACAACTTTCCGAAGCCACAAGCCCAAAGCCTGACGCCTGAGACTAGAATGCCTTCCGGCGAATTGCTATCTTTCGCTCGACGGGGTTATCATTAAAAGTACACCTCTGCTCCGCTTATATCCTTTGTAATTCAGCGACTCGTTGGTTCACTGCGGGCAACGAGTGTGTGCGACCCTGCATTGCGGCTGGGGTGGCCGCGCCATTCATGTTCCGAGGAGTTTGCATTTGAAGAAGGGCAACGCTGCGGTCATCGTAGGCGCCCAATGGGGCGACGAAGGTAAAGGCAAGATTGTCGATGTGCTTTCGGAGAATTTTTCCATTGTGGCGCGTTACGCGGGCGGGCATAACGCCGGCCACACGGTCATCATCAATGGCAAGAAGTTCATTCTGCAATTGGTGCCGTGCGGAGTTCTGCGTCCCGGACGCCGCAGCGTCATCGGCAACGGGGTTGTATTCGATCCCGTGGCCTTCCTGAAAGAGGTCGCCACTTTACGCGAAGCGGGAGTCAAGGTAGATGGTAGCTTGTTCGTCAGCAACCGGGCTCATGTGATTCTGCCTTATCACCGCATGATCGAGTTGGCTTCCGAGAACGCGCCGGGACGCGTGAAAATTGGAACTACCTCGCGCGGCATTGGTCCAACCTACGAAGACAAGATGGGACGCCGCGGGCTGCGCGTCGCCGATCTGCTGGATTTGAAATTGCTGAAGACCCACATTCAGAACGCCTGCCACGAGAAGAACATGATTGCGCATGCGCTGTTCAACTCGGAGCCGCTCGATGCCGACAAAATGTACGAGGAATATGCAGCCGCTTCCGAGAAGGTTGCGCCATTCGTTTGCGATACGGCTGCCTTGTTAGGCAAAGCTCTGGCGCGCGGTGAATCAGTGGTATTCGAGGGTGCGCAGGGTACCATGCTTGACATCGACCACGGCACGTATCCATTTGTGACTTCGTCGAGCGCAACTTCGGGAGGAGCTGCCACGGGAAGCGGCGTTGCGCCGACGGCGATTGATACGGTTATCGGCGTCACCAAGGCTTATTGCACTCGGGTCGGCGGTGGACCGTTTCCCACTGAGGCGACCGATGCAAATGGGGACATGCTGCGCAAGCGGGGCAACGAATTTGGCGCAGTTACTGGGCGTCCGCGGCGCTGCGGTTGGCTCGACTTGCCACTCTTGCGTTACGCTGGCATGATTAACGGAATCTCCTGGCTGGTCGCGACTAAGTTGGATGTGCTGGATGAGCTGGCGGAGATTCCAATATGTGTTGGTTATAAAATCAACGGCAAGGAAACCGATGAAGCCCCCGCGCAGGACAGCGGCTATGGCCAGATCGAATGCATTTATCGGAAAATGCCCGGATGGCGCAGTTCGACGCAGGGGATTACGGAGCTGGAGAAATTGCCGAAGGCAGCGCGCGAATATTTGAATTTCATCGAGAAGGAAAGCGGGGCGCGTATCGGCATGGTCTCGACGGGACCCGGACGCGAGGAAACTATTTTTCTCGATGAGTTTGCAGCGAAACTTCGAGACTTGACCGAAGCGAGAACAAAAGCGCAGGCGAAACTTTAAGAACGGAGCAAGCGATGGTCGTTCTGGCTGTGACGTGGATGGCGAAAGTTGGTCGTGAAGCGGATGTGATTGGCGTGTTTTCCAAGCTCACCGAAGAATCTCGCAAAGAGCCCGGATGCGTGGTGTATCAGGTTCACCGGCATAAAACCGAGCCGCGCCGATTTTTCATTTATGAGCAATATAAAGATGACGCAGCGCTGGAGGCCCATCGCGCCGCGCCTCACTTCCTGCAGTATGCAAGAAAAGAACTGCCTAAGCTGGGAGAGAGGATTGAGGGGCAGCTGTACGAACCTCTCGGGTAGCTTGAGCGGCGGGCGCCCTGACTCGCGATTCTTGCTCACGATAACGAGCGCCGCCTCACGAAGTCACTTCCCTTTGTCCGCCACCAGCACGCCGCCCGTAGAATAACTTTCCTTCGAGACCTCGTGAAAAGCCACGACGACGGCGTCGCGATGAGCTCCAGCTTCTTCGACCATCACGTCAGTGATACGCTGCGCCAGCTTGCGTTTCTGGTCGGTAGTACGGCCCGTCAACATCGTGATTTGGACTAGAGGCATATTGTCACTTTCGCTGGGACGCCTTCAATTGTGGTCGTATTCGGTCAGGCGCACTTCTCTGCGCCGTCACTGAGCCAATTCGTATCCGGCAAAGAAATAGCTCAACTCGAAACGAGCGGTGTCGTCGGCGTCAGATCCGTGGATGGCGTTGTGTTCAATGTCACTCGCCCACTTTTTTCGGATTGTGCCTTCCTCAGCGCTCGCTGGATTGGTCGCGCCCATGAGCTTGCGCAAATCGGCAATGGCATTTTCTTTTTCCAGTGCCAATACTACGATCGGCCCGCTGGACATGAACTCGGTCAAGGATCGGAAAAATGGACGGCTCGCATGCACGGCATAAAACTGTTCCGCCTGATGCTTCGAGATCTCAAGCATCTTCATGGCCAATATTCGGAAGCCATTTTTCTCAAACTGCTCGATGATGTCGCCGATTGCGTTCTTGGCGACTGCGTCTGGTTTGATAATGGTAAAAGTGCGCTGCAGGGTCTTCATATTTTGGTCGTTTGTCCTTGGTCGTCGGTCGTCGTCTTTAAGCTTTCGCCGCCACACCCATTGCTGCTACTACGGTTTCGCCGATTTCGGCCGGCGATTTGGCGACGCGAATGCCGGCGGCTTCCATCGCCTTGATCTTCTCCGCGGCAGTTCCCTTGCCCCCGGAAATAATTGCGCCGGCATGGCCCATGCGGCGCCCTGGAGGCGCGGTCTGACCTGCGATAAATCCCACGACCGGCTTTTTCATGCGAGACTTCACATATTCCGCGGCAGTTTCCTCGGCGTTGCCGCCGATTTCTCCAATCATCACGACCACTTCGGTTTGAGGATCTTTGTTGAACAATTCCAGCGCGTCCAGAAAATTCGTGCCGATAATTGGATCGCCACCGATACCAATGGCCGTGGACTGCCCGATGCCGCGCGTAGTCAATTGATAAACCGCTTCGTAGGTCAGTGTGCCCGAGCGCGAAACGATTCCGACCGAACCTTCGAGATGGATCCGCGCCGGCATAATGCCGATTTTGCACTTGCCCGGCGAAATAATGCCGGGACAATTAGGCCCGATCAGCCGCGAGCGCCGAGTCTGCAGAAATTCCCACGCGCGTACCATATCCAGCGTCGGAATGCCCTCGGTGATGCACACGATCAGTTCCATCTCCGCGTCGGCTGCTTCCATAATTGCGTCGGCCGCGAATGGCGGCGGAACGAAGATCACCGAAGTATCTGCCCCAGTCTTATCAACCGCTTCTTGTACGGTGTTAAAGATGGGCCACCCTTCGTGCGTCGTGCCACCTTTGCCAGGCGTGACTCCGCCGACGATTTTGGTTCCGTACTCTGCGCAGGCCTTGGCGTGGAATGTGCCTTCCCGCCCAGTAAGCCCCTGCACGATGACTCGTGTCGATTTATCTACCAGAATGCTCATAAAATTGTCTCTGCGTGGCGCAGACGCAGCAGGCTGCGTCTCTACAGTTGGTTACGCGGCGGCCGCCGCGACGACTTTCTCGGCCGCGTCTTTCATGGTATTTGCGACAATAAAGTTCAACCCCGACTGCTTTAGTATTTCCCGCCCGGCCTCGACGTTGGTGCCTTCGAGACGCAGCACGATAGGCAATTGAATTTTAGTCTTCTGCGCCGCCTCGACAACCCCTGTCGCAAGCGTGTCGACGCGAAGGATTCCGCCGAAAATATTTATCAACACGGCCTTCACATTCTTATCGCTAAGCAGAATCTCGAAGGCATGAGTCACCTGTTCGGAATTGGCCCCGCCGCCTACATCGAGGAAGTTTGCCGGCATCCCGCCAGCGTACTTGATGATATCCATGGTCGCCATCGCCAGGCCCGCGCCATTCACCATGCAGCCTACGTTTCCGTCGAGCTTGATGTAATTCAGACTGTACTTTGAAGCCTCGACTTCGAGCGGATCTTCCTCAGTCACGTCTCGCAGTTCCCGCAGGTCAGGATGCCGGAACATGGCGTTGTCGTCGAAATTGATTTTCGCGTCCAGCGCGAATAATCGGCCATCGGTGCAACTGATGAATGGATTAATTTCCAGCAGTGACGAATCAGTTTCCTGGAAGGCGCGAAACAGTCCCGTCATGAAACGCACGGCTTCGTTAATCTGAGTTGGCTTCAGACCGAGTTTGAAGGCCAGTTTGCGCGCCTGAAACGCTTCCAGGCCCATCCCCGGCTCGATATATTCTTTGAGGATGGCATCGGGATTCTCGGCCGCGACTTGCTCGATTTCCATGCCGCCGGCGACCGACGCCATAAAAACGGGTTTCGCTTCTACCCGGTCAATGACGATGCCAAGATAAAGCTCTTTCTCAATCGGCAAGGTTTCTTCAATGAGCAGGCGGCGAACCACGCGACCCTCGGGCCCGGTCTGATGCGTCACCAGGGTCATGCCAAGAATTTTGGATGCAAGCTCGGCAGCTTCTTCGACCGACTTCGCGATCTTGACCCCGCCGCCTTTGCCGCGGCCGCCAGCGTGGATCTGAGCTTTGACCACGACCCCACTTGCGCCGGCATCAAATAATTTTTTCGCAGCGGCTTCCGCTTGCTCGCGGGTTTCGGCCAGCTCGCCGCGCGGCACTGCGACACCATACTTTTTCAGGATCGACTTGCCCTGATACTCATGAATTTTCATAACAATTCCAGATTCACTATGATTGGGCGGGCTTGCTTGCAGCTTTGAACCGCGGGCAGCAAACATTTAATTCTATAGAACGGTCGTGCAATTGAGCAAACGGAATAAGTCGTGCGGACCGGCAATTCTTATCTTCGACGGTTTCATTTCGGAGCAAAGCTTTTTCTGCGAGCCTTCGTTTGCGATGCTACTGTAGTATGCCATCGATGATCACCGACGCTCTGCAACGAATTGCCAATCATCGGCAATCGCTCTCCCGCGAAGAATCGCGCGCGGTTATGTCGCAAGTGCTGGCCGGAAAATGCTCCGACGCTCAGATCGCGGCTTTGTTGGTCGCGCTGCACATGAAAGGTGAAACGGTAGAGGAGATTGTAGGTTTCGCGGAAGCGATTCGCTCTGCCGCCGCCACGCTGGGACTGCCAGGAAATCACACTGTCGACGTCAGCGGCACGGAGCGCGACGCATTAGTAGACACGTGCGGTACTGGCGGCGACGCCAGCGGTACCTTCAACATTTCGACGGCCACAGCGCTCGTGGTCGCGGGTGCGGGCGTGCGCGTGGCCAAGCATGGGAACCGCAGCGTCACTTCGAAATGCGGCTCGGCCGACGTCATGGAAGCGCTCGGCGTCAACATCAACTTGGCTCCCACGCGGCTGGCTGCCTGTTTGGAAAAGATTGGCTTCGCATTTCTTTTCGCCCCAGCGATGCATTCGGCGATGAAACATGTGCAATCCGCCCGACGCGAACTGCACCTGCGCACGGTTTTTAATCTGCTGGGACCGCTTACCAATCCGGCGCATGCGTCGGCTCAGGTGGTCGGAGTATATTCCGCCGCGCTTGTGGAGAAGCTGGCGGAAGCTCTGAGCATGTTGGGACTGCGCCGGGCCTTGGTGGTGCACGGGTTGGACGGCTTGGACGAAATCACGATTACAGGCCCAACTCGGATCGCCGAGGTGCGCGAAGGAACGGTCCGCACCTATGAAGTCACGCCGGAAGAGTTTGGCATAAAGCGAGGCACGCTCGATGACATTGCCGGAGGAGATGCCGCAGCCAATGCGGAAATTATTCGCGAAATTCTTGGCGGCGGGACTTCGCCTAGACGAGATATAGTGCTGCTGAATGCGGCCGCTGCGCTCGTAGCGGCCGGCAGAGCGGATCACTTGTCCGATGGCCTCCCGCTTGCGTCAAAATCGATCGACTCGGGAGCCGCTGCTGACAAGTTGAGCGCGCTGGTGCAGTTCACTAATGCACAGTAGTGATCTATGCTCCTGCTGCCTGCTTTTTCAGACGCTCGATTTGCACCAGGTGGCCGGCGCCGTGCGTTCCCATCTTCTCTATGACCTCGGCGACCGTGACGTCGCGCTTAAGTTCGGGATGGTACGCCGATTTCTCCAAATCAGCCAACTTGAGCCGCCGCAATAATTGCAGCGTGTGATGCCGGTTCAATCCGTAGAGGGCGATCAACTCCGGTGCTGGAGTCTGCAGGTAGTCGAGATTCCGCGCCCACGCGTCTTGATCCATGGGAGCAATCACAGGCTTGTTGTCGGCCAGCATCTGCCGGAAGCGGTGCGCATACACGATTTCAATGTCCGCCAGATGGCCTAGAACCTCAAGGACGCACCATTTGTCAGGCGACGGTTTGTAGCGCAATGTCTTGTCGGGCAGGCCCGAAACCGCGGCAGCTATTTCCTTTGGACTCTTCTCCGCGGCGTCGAGATGTTTTTTCAATTCGGCTTCTGTCATTGTGGGACCTCTAATTTTGTAATTGGGTAATTTTGTAATCGGGCAATTTGATACCCAACAACATTTTTCAAATTACACAATTGCTCAATTTCTCAATCTACGGCTTCCCCGCGTCCAGCGGCGGAACCTTGAAGAGATTATTGCTCGTGTCGCTTTCTGGCACGCTGCCGTCATTTACGACGACTTCCCGCGGTATGGATGCGGTCTGGATGCGAACTGCAGCTTTCGACTTCGCGCGTACTTCCAGCCGTTTTACGATGTCTCCGCTCTCCAGTCGCAGGATGACGGGCACCTCGGCTCCGGCGTCTCCGAGATTCTCAATCGTTACGGTTACCATGTAACCACCATCGACGATGGGGCGCGGGTAGACAGAATCCACGCGAAAATCGGGCAGTCCGCGGTCACGATAAACCCAATCGTCGAAAAACCACTGCAGGTCGCGCTGAGTTTGTTTTTCAACAACCCGCTGCAGATAGGCGCCGTCGTTGTCTTCAGACGGACGGTAGTTGAGCAGGAATTCGAGCGACGGATTGTCCAACATATCCCTTAGCATCCACCAAACATTCATGGCCTTGGTTTGAAGGTACAAGTCATCCGGTGAATTAATTAATGAGCGGGCCGCTTGGTCGGCCGTCGTTTTTGTTTTCTCCGCTTCAAGCAATGGACTGCTATGCGCATTCAGGTAATCGAGCGCAGCTTGGCGGCCCGAGTCATCGGCAATGAACGCTGCTTGCGCGTAATGGGCAAGACCGTCCTGAATCCAGGCTCGCGGAGACGAAACCAGATGGCGGGCCTTGGCGTAAACGATGTCCAGCACTCCCTGATTTGTTATGGGAGATTTAAGTGGGCACAGCAACATTCCTTCGCTGACGAACGATGCAGCGTCGGAATCGGGGAGACCCAAAATCTGCAGGCCGGCGGAACCGCCTCCTACCGGAGAAATCGTGTCGATGTTCGCCGCGGCTTCTGCGTACTCTTTCGCTCCATCCTCCTGGCTGGGGAAATATTGAATAGAAAGTGAATCGTTAGGCGCGAGCTTCTGATAATTAGCGATCACAAAAGTTGGAACGCTGATTCCCGGGTTGACCACGGTGAACGCAGCGACTTTGCTGATGCCAGGATCATGGTTCGCCGAAAACGTGCTTGGCGTCCCACTAAAGAAGATCGGCGCTGTGACGGTTGATTCAAACACCAATGACATCGTCGTCGCGGAAAATCTTACCTTCCAGCGCCCCAGCGTTTCATCTACGCTGTTCCCTTCCGACAAGTTCGCCGACTCCATCGCCACTGGATACCACACCACGTATCCGACTCCGCGTACGGCACTGAACGACTTGCTGATCTGATCCCAGTCCGTGTGCTTGGCTTTATCCTCGGCCACGCCGATTCGCGTGAGCCGGGTTACGTCGAGCGGAATTACTCCTTCATATCCGATATCGAGTTCGATTGTTGCTTTCGATGGAACCTCGCGCGGCAAAGTCACGATCGCCTCAGACAGCGCGCCGGTGTGATCGATGTCAGAAGTGAACTCGTGGCTGACAAACTCCACCGGGTTCCCGCCCATCTGAATCGAGCTCCAATCGAGCGTCGATGAAATTTGCAGCGCGATATTTTTTTGAGGAGCGGGTGAGTCGTTTCGCAGGGTAATCTTGCCGCGCACGCCCAAACGCTGCTGCTCCGGCTCAACTCGTATGTTCAAGTCGTACTTTGTGAAAGTGAAAGCCTCGCGATCGAGTGCGATGCTGGGAGCGACCAAGACAGAAAAAACACACACGATGCGGAGAAACTTCATGCCGGCTTCTTTCTCCGCTGGCGCACGATTTCGTATAGCATTACTCCCGCCGCAACGGAAACATTCAGTGACGGAACTTTCCCCAGCATAGGAATCGAAACCAGAAAATCACACTTCCTTGCGACTAAATCGTGCAGACCTTTGCCCTCCGCGCCCAGGACGATAGCGCAGTCCATTTTGTAGTCAAGCGAGTCGTAAGATTGTTCGCCGCGTTCGTCCAGGCCAACCATCCACAGATTCTGTGCTTTCAATTCTTCCAGCGTGCGAGCAATGTTGGTGACCTTCGCAATGGGCAAGTGCTCGCTGGCGCCGGCTGAAGTCTTGGTCACAATCGCCGTCACCCCCGCGGCACGGCGTTCGGGAATGACCACTCCATCGGCGCCGGCGGCATCAGCAGTGCGAAGAATTGCGCCCAGGTTATGTGGATCCTCGACTCCATCAAGCACTACGATGAGCGAATGCTGCCCGCGCTTAGCGGCGACTATATCTTCGAGATCGTTGTACTGTTTCGCGGACGTCACGGCGACGACGCCCTGGTGCGCATTGTTGCCGGCCATGTGGTCGAGTTCCTCGCGCGACACAAAGCGCACGGCGACGCCCTGCCGCCGGCATTCATCGACGACATGCTTCAGGCGAAGATCGTGACGCTCTTTTGCTACTCCCACCCAGGCGAAAGTGCGGCCTCGCGCCTTGAGAGCCTCGGCTACAGCATTGATCCCGTAAATGTAATTCATGCTCTGGTAGTTTAATTCAGTGCGCGCAGGAGCGGGGTCGGGATGGCGCAGACGATGGACAATTATCGTCGTCCATTGAAATGCGTAAGTGACCCGTGCCGTTTACTGGACCTGGTCCTTCGTAAGGTGCCAGCCGGTTTGCGGCCCTGTTAAATTGCAAGCATGTTATTGCACCGGCAGCCAGCAGACCAGCGCCGATGGGAGCGACGCCCGGTTGACGTGCCAATCCGCGTAATTGCTCAGGATATGACAGGCGCGGACGTGATACTGGGCCGAGGAACTACGGTGAGCGCAGGCGGCATTTGCTTGTTCGCTCTCGCCAACATAGCCGTTGGAACTCAGATTGATGTTGAGTTTATCAATTCGCACTGCGACACAGTCGCGCGTGTAAGCGGAATCGTTCGCAACCGGAACGTGTATTTGTATGGAGTTGAATTTCTGATTTAGTTAGGAAGATCGTGCCAATCGCGGAGACGTCCG
>JBEKGG010000086.1:0-15512 GCA_050012915.1 Terriglobales bacterium
GGCGATGACATGAATCAGAAGCTGTCGGAAAATCGCGCCGATGCAGTGCGCGACTATCTGGTGCAAGAAGGTGTAACCACGAATTCCGTCAGCGCCAGAGGTTTCGGCAACACGCTGCCAGTAGCCTCGAACGACAACTCAGCCGGCCGCCAGCAGAACCGGAGAGTGGAACTTCTCGTATCCGGCGACGCCATCGGCGATCGGTCCGACGTCACCACTGGTAGCTTGCAGTAAGGCAAGCGTAAGCAACGATCGATAAATGGAGGTAACACCAATGAAACTCGTAGGAATTATCGGCACAGTACTTTTGTCTTTGATCCTTGTGGCTCCAGTCTACGCACAGGAGCAGCACGATCAGGAAGACCAGAAAGACCAGACAACAAAACCAGCGCAGGATGAGAAAAAAGCGCAGCCGGACAAGAACGCTAAGCCCGAAGAGAAAAGCGCGCAGCAAGAGAGCACCAGCAAACAGGAAGAAAAAACTACGCAGCAGCAGCACGCACAGCCGACGAAGCATGCTGGCGGCATTCCCGCCGATCGTTACAAGGCCAACTTTGGGCGTGAACACACCTTTCGGGTCAGCCAAGGCGATTACAATAATCACCGCTTCCAATACGGCGGCTACTGGTTCGGATTCGCCGCCCCCTGGCCGGGCAACTGGCTCTACACGCAAAACGTTTTTGTGGTCGACATCGGCGGCGTGTATTACCTGTGCAACCCCACGTACCCCGGCGTAAATGTTGAACTCAGCATCACACTCTAGCGTCGCGGGGCGAGCAGCTTAAGCGTTGTCGGCGCGGATCCGATCTTGTGGTCTCGCGCGAATTCAATCCTAGTAATAAGGAGCAAGACATGCTTGGAACTATATTGATCGTAATTCTGCTTTTAGCGCTCTTTGGCGCATTACCGCGCTGGTCGCATAGCCGCGATTGGGGTTACGCCCCGACCGGCGGTCTTGGACTGGTTCTTCTCGTCGTGGTCATCCTGCTGGTTCTCGGTCGCATATAGTCCGTGCACCGGTCGTCCGTATCGTCGGGCGCCATAAACAGAGGGTGGCGCCTGCTTTCCATCCGCATCCTGGCATCTATCCTTGTGTTACTGATGTGCAGCGGTGGCTCGACTGCGTACTCCGTTCTGACCCACGAAGAAATCGTGGACTTGTTATGGGGCGATGAGATTCGCCCACTGCTGCTTAATCGTTATCCCGGATTATCAGATGACCAGATCAAGGAGGCGCACGCCTATGCCTACGGCGGCGCGGTTATTCAGGATCTGGGCTACTATCCGTTCGGCAATAAGGAATTCAGCAATCTGGTGCATTACGTTCGCAGTGGAGACTTCGTTCGCGAGTTGCTGATCGAGAGCCAGGACGCCAACGAGTATGCCTTCGCCCTGGGCGCGCTGGCGCACTATGCGTCCGACATTGCCGGGCATCCCGCAGTGAACCAATCGGTGGCGATCGAATATCCGAAGTTGCGAGCGAAGTTCGGCAAGTCGGTGAAGTACGCGCAAAATAAAACGGCGCACTTGAAAACGGAGTTTGGCTTCGACATGGTGCAGGTTGCGAAGAATCGTTACGCCTCGCAGCAGTATCACGATTTCATCGGGTTCGAAGTGTCCAAGCCCCTGTTGGAACGGGTTTTCCCAGTCGTCTACGGATTGGACTTGAAAGATGTATTGACCCACGAGGATCTGGCCGTCGGTTCTTATCGTTACTCTATCAGCCGGTTGATCCCAGAGATGACCCAAGTCGCGCTGCAGACCCATAAAAAAGACATCATGCGCGAGCAGCCCGACTTCGCAAAACGAAAATTTCTGTACCGTCTTTCCCGATCGGAATATGAAAAGGATTGGGGAAAGGACTACGCGAAACCCGGATTTGGCACCCGGGTGCTGTCCACTCTTTTGCGATATATGCCGAAGGTTGGCCCGTTCAAAGCGATGGCATTTAATAATCCGACTCCACAAACTGAGGACTTGTATTTCAAGAGCATCAATACGAGTGTCGATCAATACCGTGCTTTTCTCGAACAAGTGCGCACCGAGTCGCTTGTCCTTCCCAATTGTGACTTGGATAGCGGAAAAGTGACCGAAGCAGCGGAATACTCTTTGACCGACGATACCTATGCAAAGTTGCTCTCCCAGTTGGCGGAACGGAACTTTGGTTCCACAACGGCAGAGTTGCAAGCCAACATCCTCGACTTTTATTCCGATCTCTCCGCTCCGATCGAGACAAAGAAAGATCCCGTCCGCTGGCAGAGCGTCGTGACATCCCTGGATCAATTAAGGTTGGTCAACCGAACCCCTGTGATCACAAGCGTCTCTGGACGCTGATCTCAGGGGTAGGCTCAATTTGTGTCGCAGTCCCAACGGTTTACAACTGCGCGCGAGATTCCTCACCCGGCTGAACTGTGCCGGCTTCGGAATGACGTCTTTTAGGATGGCCCATCCTTCTAGAAGGCCATTCTTAAGGCCAATTGCACTTGCCTTGGGGAAAACGAGCTGGTGGGTTGCAAAGGGTTGCTGGGAATCTGGAAATGGCCGGGGTAGTAGTTGACTCCGATTTCATTGCTGATCTTTTCGAAGTAGGCGGTGTCGGTCTCCATGCCGTCTTCGGTGATCAGAACGCGCTTGTTGTCGCGATTGAGCAGGTTGAAGGATTCCAGAATCAAGTCCAGCTTCAGGCGCTCGCGCATAAACAAACGGCGGGTCAAGCGCAGGTCGGTGGTGGCGTAATTGGGTCCGATGAACGAATCGCGGCCAACGCCCGGCAGACGGTCGTTGGTGTCGTTGCCGTCTTGATTGGGGTCGCCTGAGACCATTACGTTCTCGGGGCGTCCGCTTCCATAAGTGAGGACTCCGGCGAGCTTCCAGTCGTTGAACACTTTCTCCATCACGGGCTGTTCGCGGCCGAAGGGTTTGGGGTCGGCGATCCAGGCAAACATGAGGCGTTGACGCTGATCGGTGACGCTCAGGCCTCGTTCGGCCGCGGTGTTATACGAGTTCTGCACCACCGCCGGGACGCCGGCGACTAACGCATCCTGTCCATCGTCGATGGCTTTGGCGAAAGTGTAGGCGAGGCGGAAATAGAATCCGCTGGTCATCTGACGGTGAATGGAGACGGTCATTCCGTTATAGGTGCTGGATGCGGCGCTCTCGAAAACGTCGATCGCGCCGAGTTGCGGAATGGGACGTGCGAGTGGATTGATGCAGGGTGGATATGGGCAGGTAAAAGATGCGGTCATCTGCCAGGTGGCGAACGATTGCACGTCGTAGTACGTGCCGAGAAAATTAGTACCCGTGCTGTCGTAAACCGGATATTCGACGTTCACCGGCGGCGGCAGGTTCACGTCGCGGGCGCGGATGAGATCGACGCCGTGCACATACGTGTACGAAACGCCAACCGCTAAACGGTGGGCCACCTCTCGCTCGAGGCCAAGGCTGGCCTGCTCGACTTTCGGAGTCTTGAAGTTGGGCGAAAAGGCGGAGACTCCGGCTTGCGCGTATTGCTCCAGGCTCGAAGGCAAGGTGCAAGAAGTCGCACTGAGCGAGCAATTCACCAGCGGGTTGGGATATTGCGGGAACACCTGATGATCGTAATAGTTGGAATTCTCCAGAAACAGATTGGCGGAGTTGTATCCATTATCGGTGGCGACGGTCGCAGTGTAAATCTGCGGGATGCGAGTGTAGAACCAGCCGTAGCCGGCTCGCACCACCAGTGGGTGCTCATCCCCCAGTGAATATGCGAGCCCGATGCGCGGCGCGTAGTTGTTCGGGTTGTATGGAATTTTGCCGGAATCCGGCCACAGCGGATTGGTCAGCAATCCTTTTTTGGTGAAGGTCTGCAGGTCGTAACGCGCGCCGAGGCTGATGGCGAGGTGACTGGTGGCGCGGATCGTGTCCTGCAAAAATGCGGAATATTCATTAGTGTCGGGATGGCTGGATTGGTTTCCGAAATTCTGAATGTAATATTTCGGAATGTCGTGCGCGTACGCGCGCAGGGGTGTGAGCAGCAAGCCCTCTTCTTGCGGCTCGAAGGTAAATGGGTCGACTTTGATCTGATCGAAAATGTATTCTCCACCGGACTGCGTCGGGAAATAGTTATAGATCCAGGTGAGCAGGGCGTCACCGCCGAGCTTCCAGGAATTTCGTTTGCCTTCCAAGTTAATACCGTCAGCGAGCTGAAGACGATGTTCGCGCGTCTGGCGCGGCAGAATATTGGATCGTCCGAAACCATCGATGATGCTGCGAACTACGCTCAGAGAATCGGTGGTGTTGGTGCTGGATTGCTGCAGGTCTTGAGAAAATTGGGCGCGAAAATGGTTGATCAGCCGCCAGGAAAGTGTGCTGGTCAAGGCGGCCGATCCGGTTTCCGTGTTTACCTGTTCCTCACCGTTTTCGCTGATGGCGTTGGTGGTGAGCGGGCTCGAGGGATCGAGAAAAACATTGTTCAGCCCGGAGTAGCGAGAGGTGCTGAGGCGCGTGGAAAGCGATTCATGCGGGGTAAGCGTGAAGTCGACTTTGAAGAAGCCGGCGTTGCCGGTCATGGTGGAAGGGAACTGCCCGGCAAGTGTGGACAGTTGGGCGGCCGCGGCGTACACGATTGACTGATCGCTGGGTTCGTAGTCGCCGGGGTGCAACGGTTCCTGGCCGGCTTGCGGGACAACCTGCGCGCTTCCATCCAGAAACCGCACTACCGCCGGCACGTGGAGGATGTGCTGGTCGAGTCCGCCATAAAAGAAGATACGGTTGCGGTGCAGGGGACCGCCCAGGGTGAATCCGAATTGTTGTTGCTGGGAGTGCGGTTTGAAATCAAGATCAGGCTGGGTGGCGCCGAAGCTGCTGTCGCGAATGAAATAAAAATCAGTCCCGTGCAGCTGATTGGATCCCGATTTCGTGATCACGTTGATAACTGCACCCCCGGCTCGTCCCAGATCGGCGCCGTAGGTGTTCGATGAAACTCGAAACTCCTCGACTACCTCTTCGGAGAACTGATACGGCGCGCGATAACGGCCGCGCGCCTGCGCGAAAAAGGCGTTGTTGTTGTCGGCGCCATCTACCAAATAGCTGGACTGATATCCGCGGATGCCGCCGAAAGCCAAGTCACCGTTCGAACCCGAAGTCAGCCCCCGCGGATCTTGCGTGACTCCGGGAGTGAGCAGCGCGAGATCGGTGAAGCGGCGGCCGTCGAGCGGCAATTCTTCAATCGCGCGTTTGTCGACCACAGAGGAGACGGCGTTGGATTGAGTTTCGACCAGCGGAGGGTCGCCGGAAACCGTGACCATTTCTTTGGCTCCGCCGACTTGCAGCGTGAACTCCAGTTGAGTGGTGCCGCCTGCATTTACGTGCAGGCTGGGCGTAATTTGCGGAGACATATCTGGGGCGACGGCACGCGCCAGGTAGTCTCCGGGCGGCAGGAACTCGAAGACGAATTGTCCTTGGGCATCGCTGGTGACAAAGTAGGTGAAGCCCTGAGCGGAATCAACCAGGGCGATGGAGGCGTCGACGATGCGGTGACCCGTGGAATCGCTGACCGTGCCGCGAATCGCGCCGGTCTCCTGCGCGAACGCAGAAATGCTGAGTAAGAATAAGAAGAAGATGAGCGAAGCACGATAAAAACTGCGCCGCATGGAACATCACCTGCAATCAATAAGGACGAAGGTGAGTCCAGCCTCGACGGGAGACAGTTTCTGTATAGCACGCGTGGCGCACGATGTCTGTGCGGGGTGAGTCTTTCTTTTGGTTTTGTCCCGAGGTGGGAAAAAGAATGTCTAAAAGATGTTATAGTTCTCGGCGTGGTTTCGTCCTGAGCGCTGGCGAAATGCTGGGCTCCCCCGCCAACACGCGAACCACATAGAGGCGTAACGTGTCCCGACTCCACTTTGCCTGCGTCTTCATAATTCTCGCCAGCGCAGCGATGCTGGCTCAGTCGAATCCCGTCCCGTTGATTACTCAGCCGCTGGTTCCAGCGAGCGTTGCCCCTGGTAGTGGCGGGTTCACTCTTACGGTGAATGGCGCGGGCTTCGGTCCGAACGCGGAGGTGTACTGGAATGGGTCGATACGATCTACGACCGTCGTGTCCGTTGATACCGCGCAGGCTCAGATCACGGCGGCGGATGTCGCGAAGAATGGCACTGGCTGGGTGACAGTAGCGAATCCTGGAGGGGTATTCTCGAACGTCGTCTACTTGCCTATCCGGGATTCGGCTGACGGATTTGGTCTGCTATCGATAAGCTCTGCAATTCCTCCTACGGGTCCCGTCGTGGTTGCTGACTTCAACAACGATGGCAGGTTAGACGTTGCTGTGGGGGAGCACGCCCCAGCCGCAATTGCCGTCTTTTTTGGGAAAGGGAACGGAACATTTGAAACACCTGTCGTGACCACATTGAAGACGCCGCCCGACAAAATGGTATCTGGTGACTTCAATGGAGACGGAAATCTCGACATCGCCGTGCTGCAAAACTCCAGCAGTTTCCAGATAACCATATTTTTCGGGAACGGGGATGGCACGTTCACCAAGAAGCGAACCTTTTACGCACCACGCGGTGCTTCTATCTTAAGCCTAGCGGACTTCAACGGCGACGGAAATCTCGATATATACGTCGATGGTCAGGATGAATACGGTCCGTTTTTTAATATACTCCTCGGCCATGGAGATGGTACTTTCACGAACCGAGGAGGGTTGTACTTCGACTCCGGTTGCTATACCAGAGGGACTCCTGCTATAGGGGACTTCAACGGGGATGGGTTGCTGGACATCGCCGCAGCTGATGGTTGCGACATCGATGTATTTCTGAATAGCAGCGGTGGATTCCAAAACCGAGTGTCTTACGACACCACGTTCGGCGGGACTGTCGCGGCAGCTGCGGATCTAAATGGCGATGGGAAGGTGGACCTGGTAACGGACGGCGTTTCGGTATTACTAGGCAACGGTGATGGCACCTTCAAAGACGGTGGTGGAATCCTGAGCAATGGTGGCGGGTCTATCAACGTCGGTGACTTTAACGGGGACGGCAAGCTCGACGTTGCATCAGGTTTAAGTATGTTTTTGGGAAATGGCGATGGCACATTACAAAGTCCGCTAGCATTTGCGGGTTTATTCCCGTTTTCTACATCAGTGGGCATGGGCGATTTCAATCAAGATGGAAAACTAGATCTGCTAAGTGACCCTTCGGGCTTGTACTTTTCAGTCTTGGAGCAGGTTCGAGTCTATCTGACTCCAGTCGATCTCACCTTCGCAGCCCAGAACATTGGGACGACAAGTCCGCCGCAAACCGCCTCTCTCACGAACTTTAATGGAAACCCTCTTACGATCGAGAGCATTAAGATCACGGGAACAAATTCTAAGGACTTCGCACAAACCAACGACTGTGGTTCTACTTTGCCGCCGAATGGAACTTGTCAGATTCAGGTCACGTTTTCACCGAGCCTAGTAGGGCAAGAGAATGCATCACTCAACGTGACTTATCTCGGTTCCGGCACATTGAGTATGCCGCTCTCCGGAACTGGCGCACAAGCCGCCACGGTCACGCTGATGCCTTCGAGCTTGACATTCCCTCTACAACTCGTCGGAACAACCAGTTCACCTCAGACGGCGACACTGACAAACACGGGAGACCAGGCTGTCACGATTTCCAATATCTCTGCGACCGCGCCGTTCAGCGAACAAAATAATTGTCCCTCTAGCCTCCCGGTCGGACAGGATTGCCAAATCCGGGTAGCGTTCACACCCACAGAGTCAGGGAAGGTCAGCGGAACACTTTCTGCGACAGATGACGCCCAAGGTAGCCCACAGACAGTGGCGCTTTCCGGAACAGGTGAGAGTGTCAAGTTATCACCTAGCAGCATTAACTTCGGAGATCAGAAGGTCGGCACCACGAGTGTTCCAATTCCAATCACGCTAACTAACTTGGGCACGACAGTCCTTAACATCAGCCAGATCAAGATTAAGGGGACAGACGCCGGGGATTTCGCGCAGACGAACGACTGCGGAGGCCACGTGTCTCCTGGCGGTCATTGCGAGATCACAGTTACGTTTACACCCAAGGCAAAAGGGCATCGTTCCGGCGACGTTACTATTCATGACGATGGTGGCGGAAGTCCGCAAGCGGTTCCGCTGTCAGGAATAGGAACCTAGGCCAGGCTCGGCACTTTCGACGTAACGCCGCGCAACCGTCTGTGTACTCGCCATGTGAGTTTCGGCTTGCGGGAGCCTTCTTTTGGCTATCGCAAGTCGTCAGAACCGTAATATAATCGTGCAGTTTTTGACAGTCCCCTTGGGAGATTAAGAATGCAAATCTCCGCCCGCATTAAATGCTCGCTGCTAGCAGTTTTGGTGTTAAGCGGCCTTAGCGCCTTTGCTCAGACCTGCCAGACGGGAGACTGCCAACAGGGCGCCATCTCTGGCCCGTTCACAGCCGCACAAAAAGCCGAAAACACGGCCAGCAATTTTTCAATCTGTACTTCCTCTACTTGCACCACTGGCAAGTTTGGCACTGGAATCTATGGCATCGATGCCCAGCAAAACATCGGCACGCAATATCAGTTTTGGGACAAGGCCTCAAATTTCGATGACAATATCGCTGTCGGCCGAACCGTGGCGGGAGAAAATGCCCAAGTCCTGGAGTGGGTCGATTTCGGCTCGGTTCAGGCTTTCGACAAAGTGACAGGGCAGCCTATTTTTACGTTTAGTGGAGGGACCACCGCCGTCCCTCAGAATATTGATAGGCTTTGGTCCAAGTCGACCCAACCGGAGTGCGCCGAGAATGGTTCAGGCAATGTTCCCATCCTCTACGACCGGCTGGACAACGAATTCGTCATCCCTCGCCATGTTACTTTTACAGTGTCTGGAATCCCTCACTACGCCTGGTGCATTGCTGTGAGTTCCGGTTCCGACCTGTCAAGCCCCAACACTTCCTGGTACGCATACGAATATGTGCTGGACTCAGTGATCCCGTGCTTGCCAAGTTCCGACAACTGCACCACCGGCAGCCTGTATTACTACGCCCCAGATTGGCCGCGGGCTGGAACCTGGTCCAGCGGCTTTTACATCACCTTTGACCTGACCGATCCCAATGACTTCTATCGCATCATCGGTTTCGAAGCTTGCCAGTTGGACCGCGCCGATATTGCTCAAGGCCAGCCGTCGAACCCCATGAACTGCAGTACCTACATGGTCCCGCCCGCGCAGGAGCAGAATCTGATTCACTCCGTCGATGTAGCCGATATCGACAGCGCCGCCGGTCCGCCGAGCGGCGAGCCGGAGTATTTCCTGGCTACCGTCAATCCAAGCAACGTCCAGCAAGGCCAGAACGGGCAGGATTGGTGCACGAGCAAGACCACGCCGTGCACCTCGAATCAACTCGCTCTGTTCACGTGGGGATCAAGCGGGCTAACCGGACCTACGTTCGTTACCGTCAACCCTTACACCCCCGGGTGCTACGACACTTCCGCCCTGGGGCGCGAGACAAACACGATCTGCGTTCCCGAGCCAAGTACCTCTCTAAAGGACATTCAGGGATACGGTTCGCCTCCCTGCCTGTGGTTCCCAACCCCCTGCGTGGACTCGCTCGGGGACCGTATCGCCAATCGCCTCACCTACAACCATCTGTCCACGACGGGTGGGCCCAACGGCGAGTTCCTCACCGCATCCCATGTTGTGATGGAGAGCGCAACCAACAACCGCACCGGAATCCGGTATTACATTCTGCAAGTTTCCAATGGCAGCGCATCGGTGCTGCTGAACAGCGGAGGAAGTTCCGGCCCGCCAGACCTCGAGGATCCAAACGCGACCTTGTTCTACTACATGCCCAGCGCGGCTCTCGATAAAAAGGGCAATCTCGGCATAACCTTCAATTCGTCTGGTCCTCATTGCTCCAACTGCTCGACTCAACCTCATCCCGCCTTAAACTTTTCCGTGCTGCCTTGGGGAGAAACCAGCTTCGCTCCCAACACCGTGGAGACTCGGGGGAAGGCCGACGAGCAGAATAGCAACAGTTGGGGCGAGTACGCCTCGACAGTCATCGACTCAAGCAACGACCTGACATTTTATGGGGTGGGCGAGTACTTCGACACGGACGAGACCGGGAAGGGATCGGCCTGTAACACCCTCCCGAACCATTGCTATATTTGGAGAACCCGCATTTTCCGTCAAACCTACAAGTGATGGGTCTGGGTCGGCCGCTAGACCTGCCGTGATCCTGAGTGCCGAATTTTTTGGACGTCATCCTGAGCGGCCGTCAGGCCACGAAGGATCTCGCGCGGATCGCCAGCAATGTGAACAAGGCTCCATAACCGTCTTGCTGAACACCACAGAATTTCCAACCTCGCCCCCGATACCTTGAAGTGAAAGGGATGGTTCTGATCGTCGGGATGGCCCACCCTTACGACGTGAAGCTGGACCAGCCGCGACTTTCAGCTCATGGGGTGATTTCAAATACGAAGCCGTAGCCGTACGCGCCTCCGGTTGCAGCGGTTCCGTAGAGATTGCCTTGGCTATCGAAGATGAGGCCGCTGCCCGGCTGTGCCCCGCTGCCGAATGTATGGACGCCGGTGTATTGCCAATGGCCTTGCGCCTTCGGCGTCAGCTTGAATATTTCGCCATTGGCTTGATTTTGACAGGTCCCGCCAACGATTCCAGAACTGGCAACGTAGAGATCGCCTGCCGAGTCGATCGCCAGCGATCCAGCGCTCGCGGTGGTGCGGAGATTGTACCGGACGTTATACGTCCAACCGCCGCCGGCCTTCGGCGATATCTGGAATACCGTGCCGCATCCAAAAACGCCGTCGTTGACGGTCGTACCGTACACATTGCCTTCATTGTCCAGGACCACGGCTGAATTGGGAAAGGCGCCATCGCGTCCATCAAAGCGATGCAAAGCGGCATAGTCGCCGGACTTGGGGCTGAACTTGAAGACTGCTCCACAGCCGTCCCCGGGAGTGCACGGCCAGAACAAATTGCCGCCGTAGGTGGTCGTACTGTAGAGGTCGCCGTTCGCAGTTCTGGTTAATCCCCAGGGATACCATCCACCACTGCAGTTATTATCGGGACAGAAGTTGTAGAGCGCGCTCTCGGTCCAGCCTGCCTTGCTGGGGGTCAATTTGAAAATCACACCGTTGCCCTCGGTGCCGCCTGCGGTCGCGGTTCCGTAAAGATTGCCGGCATCATCGAAGATCACGCCCGAAGCAGGCGACGCTCCGTTGTCGCAACCTGACTGGCAGAAGGCATAGATAGTTTTCTCGGTCCAACCGCCGGAGCCGGGCGTCAATTCGAATACCGTACCCTCAAAATCGTTGCCACCCCAATACGCGGTGCCATAAACATCTCCCGCCGCGTCGAGAGCGAGGTTGCCCTCTAAGCCAACGCCTCCAGTCGATCCGTTGGGAAAGCTGTAGAGCACGTTCTCTTTCCATTGTCCGCTTGACCGGGGCTCCAATTGAAAGACGATGCCACAGCCTTCGTACTGGCCGTGGCATTCACTGGTGCCGCCGCCCTGCGCAGTTGTGCCGTAAAGATTCCCCGCCGCGTCAAAGACCAGGTTGCCGTGCGGATCGATTCCATCGTTTCCACCTTTGAAACTGTAAAGCACCTTGTACTTGCTGCCCGCCCAGGCCACAGGGGCCAATAACAGAAGGATCGAAAGAACGGCCAGTTGGCGAGTCCATACCGCTAACTCTTTTTCGGATTGCATAAAGCACCTCTTGAACTGGAAGCATGACGATGGCAATAAGTTCATCCGACGTAGCGCTTACGTCGATACGCTTCCAGAGGATGTTTCCCGCGCCATGCCGATAGCGCACTTGCGCCTCGCGCCAAATGACCAAGGCTCGCAGGTTGGATGGTTGCGTCGTCGTCCTTGGTCTGGCCGGCCTTGATCGCCTTTCCCGGTATAGTTTCGTAAGCGTAGCCGGTCAAAGTTCCAACAACGGTGTGATTCTGCACTTGAACACTAAGCCGTGCCCATCCGAAGTGGGTCTTCCCTTTAATCTTGAAGCGCAGCCCCAGATAACGGTTTTTCACATTCACCCAGCTCCCCACGTAGTAAATCGCTGCGGGGCCGACGTTGACGGAAGCCATCTGTTTGCCGGGAAAGTAGCGCAGCGGGCCAATTCCAGCGCCAAGCCTGAGTGCAGAGGCGTAGGGTCGGCCGCCCGTCCAACCTTCGACGCCATTGCCTGCTGCAGGCAGCACCGAGAGATTGGAACGGAAAGTAGAAGTGGTGGTTTGGAAGGTAGCTACGAATCTGAAATCGGTGACGCCGTCGTGGTTGAGGTCGAGCTTGACACTGCCGCCCTTCGGAATTCTGTGGTGGGCTGGTGTATAAACGATCGCGCAATCAGCCGGCACGGACAAGGCCAGGATTCCGACTCCTGCCGCGCTGGCCGCAAGCGCATACATGTTGAGTTGCCGTTGGATTGATTCGGGAAGAGTAGCAGTCTTGCGGGGCCGGAGAGAGCGCTTCATAAAATCCTCCCACACGCGCGCGGAAAATTATCCGTCGCTCGGGTCGGGAAGTCAACGCTTGGCTTGTAAATAAAAGATGAAAAACTTTGCGGTAGCCTGCGTCCAGGCAGACGGGCGGGGACGCCCGCCGCTCCATTATCTAAATACTTTCTACAGTTTTTGTTGGACTAGCTCTTCTACTCGGCGCAGAACTTCATCTTCTGACAAGCCTGTGGAATCGAGGATCGCGGCGTCTTTCGCTGGGGTCAGGGGAGACGCTGCGCGGGTGCGGTCGCGGCGGTCGCGTTCGCGTAGTTCGGCGACGGTGGCTTCGGCTGCGGTTCCGCGTAGGTTCTGTTGTTGCAAGCGGCGTTGCTCGCGGACTACGGGATCGGCGTCGAGAAAGATTTTCACGTCGGCATTGGGAAAAACTTTGGTTCCAATGTCGCGCCCTTCCATCACTACTCCGCCGCCTGCGCCCAATTCCTGCTGGCGCGCGACCATCCACTCGCGCACTTGGGGATGAACCGAAACGCGCGAAGCTCCGGCAGTGACATCGGTCTCACGCACGCGCTGGGTCACATCTTTTCCGTCGAGCAGAACACGAGTGCCGCTCGAGGCCGGCTCCAACTGGATGCGCGAATCACGCGCCAGTTTTGCCAGCGCGGCTTCGTCGTCGAAAGAAATATCCCATTCGATGGCCTTCAGCGCGAGCGCGCGATACATGGCTCCGCTTTCAAGGTTGGCATAGCCAAGCTTGCGGGCCAGGCGCGAGGCGATGGTGCTCTTGCCCACGCCGGCGGGTCCGTCGATGGCGATGATGAGCTTGCGCGGAGAGGGAAGGTTCATCGTGACGAATGATTTTACACGGTCGATTGCGGCCGCCCCACCAGTTGGGCATTTCGACGGTAGGCTGATTCTCCCTAGCCAAAAATTTGATCGCCCACTCTTGACAGTCGGACTATACTGGCCGCCTCACAACAATTTGCCGGAGGTGACTCACATGTTCAGCATCCGAAAGTCGATGGCTGTGGGTTTATTGATTGCCTGCTTCACTGGGTGGGCATTGGCTCAGGGCGGCGCAACCGGCGCCATTACCGGTACGGTTCAAGACGCATCGGGAGCCGTGGTCTCCGGAGCCAAAGTGGATATTGTGAGCGAGGCGACCGGCCAGTTGGCCCGCCATTTGACGACGGATTCCTCCGGAATATTTACGGCTACGCTCTTGCCGGTCGGAAGCTATCTGGTCGAAGTGAGCGCTTCCGGATTTGCCACCACGAAGTATCCCGGCGTGTCGGTAAACATCACGGAGACCACGCGCATGACGGCGTCGTTGAAGGTGACCTCCGTTACTGAGGTGGTGGAAGTTCAGTCACAAGTCGCCACCGTGAACACCACCGACGCCACTACCGGAGAGTCGCTGGGCAACGCTACGATCACGAGCCTGCCCCTGGCGACAAGGAATTTTCAGCAGTTGCTGTCGCTCTCCGCGGGCGCTTCTTCGAACTTGAACAACGCAGCCGCTCTGGGCCGCGGCGATGTTCGTATCGACGTCAATGGCGGACGAGAAGATAACAACAACTATCTGATCGAGGGAGTTTCCGCTTCGGATTATTCCTTCGGCGAACTCACCTACACGCCGGTTCCCAATCCCGACGACATCCAGGAATTCAAAGTCGGCACCAGCCTCTACGACGCTTCTCAGGGACGGAACGGCGGCGGCAACATCAACGCCATTCTGAAAAGCGGAACCTCCAGCTACCACGGAGATCTTTGGGAATATTTTCGCAACACTTCACTGGACGCCGACGACTACTTTATCGGCCGCTTTCGCCTGCAGCAGAATATTTTCGGCGGCGACTTCGGCGGTCCGGTCGGCCGCAAAGCCAAGTTCGGATACTTCTACGTAAATTACCAGGGCACGCGCCAGCGCAGCGGAGATTCGCTGGGAACGTATATCGATACATCGATCCCAGTTCTACCCACGAATCGCTCCGCGGCAAACCTTGAAAATGTTTTCAGCAGTCCCGCGACAACCAACTGTCCGGCCGTTCCCCTCCTTGGGATCGATCCGGTTTCTCTGGCGCTGCTGAATGCTACGGGCAACCAGTTTGGCGGCGGAGGAGGATACCTGATTCCTACGGTTGCGGGCACTCCAGGGGTCACGCAGACCTATAACGCCGCGACCGGCGCGTGCAGTTCAAGCGTGAATTACGGCCAATTGAAGATCACCGACCCCGGCAGGTATAGGGACGATCAGTTCACAGCGAACTGGGACCGTGACTTCAACCAAGGCAAAGACCGCCTCTCGTGGCGCTTCTTCTGGTCGGATTCCCAAACCTTCGAGCCATTCGGCGCCGACAACCTACAGGTTCAGACAGGCTACCCAGCTTATTCCACGAATCTGAATTTCCCGCTCAGCGTCCCGTTGCGAGGACGCTTCGGCAGCATCGCGGAGACCCATTCATTCAGCAACAACCTGATCAACGAATTTCGTTTTGGACTGAACGTGATCAGCGACGCTCTGCAGAACGTACCCGTACCCGGAACTTCGCCGGCCGACTTGGGCATCAGCGCCGTGGGTGCGCCGGATATGTACCGGTTCCAGCTGAACACATTTCAGATCGGACCTTTCCCCAACCAACTGCAATCGGCATTATCGGACGCGTTCGTCTACCTCGATACACTCAGTTGGACGCGCGGGCACCATTCGCTGCGCTTCGGGATTGAAGTCGACCGCACTTCAATTCGCCGCAGCCTGCCGGTGCTGGATAACGGCCTCCTCTATTTCTCCGATGGAAACGCGGCCGGCCCGAGCATCAGCGACTTCCAGAATTTCCTGAACGGCTACACCTTCCTTGGTGAAGCGGGTGGAGGCGTTGCCAATCACGATTACCACATTCCCGCCTACGGCGGCTTTATTCAGGACGACTGGCGGGTTGCGCCAAGCTTGACGCTGAACTTGGGCATTCGCACCGAGTGGGTGGGCGCGGCCTACGACTCATTTTGCCATTTAGGCAACGCCGTGCTTGAGAATGCCAATGCGCCGACCAACAATCCATTCGTGTAT
>JBEKGG010000087.1:0-15321 GCA_050012915.1 Terriglobales bacterium
CCCCGCGGGAGCGCATGGTTTTTGAGTTGAAGCACTACCACGGGCTTAAGCTCCGGACGGTTGGAGAGGTGCTGCATACGACGGAAGAAACGGCGAAGAATACTTTGTTTCGCGCGACTCAGAAATTGCGAGGCGCATTGGCTGATATGAGATGAGCCAGCGGCGGGTCTGAGATCCGCCGCCATATGAGCAAGACAGAATGAATTCCCCTGAGGGGGTGTGATTATGAAATGCGAGTGGGTTAAAGAAAACGTTCTGCTGTATGTCTACAACGAGCTGCCCGATGATGCGCGGTATGAGCTCGAACAACATCTGGCGCGGTGCGTGGACTGCACGGCTGAGCTTAAGTTGACAAGCGAGTTCCACGCCACGCTCTCCCAGTTGCCGGTCGAGGAGCCTTCACCCAACTTGGTTGCTGCATCTCGGATGCGACTGCAGGAGGGTCTGGAAACGGCGGAGCAGGGCCGGTTTTGGCATCGGCTGATTTTCGATCCGGCAGCTTGGCTTCGGCAGGTTCGTTTTGCACCCGCTCTGGCGGCTGCGATCTTCATTGTTGGTTTCGGCGGTGGCATTGCGACGACTTATAAGGTTGTAAGCGGCAACGGCGCTTCGGTTGCTTCCGGCGCGGTGAGCGCTCCGGCCGAATCTTCAATCACGGGAATTCAATCCATCTCTCAAGATCCCGGTTCGAACCACATCAGTATTAAATACAACACAGTTTCCACGCAGGAAGCGCAAGGGTCGCTCAACGATCAGCGCATCCAGCAGTTGTTGCTGTTTGCGGCACGCAACAATTACAACTCGGGCGTGCGCATGGATTCTGTCGATCTGCTGACGCAGGAACCGAATAATACGCACGTTCGCGAGGCGCTGATGTACGCGCTGCGGTATGACTCGAATCCGGGCGTGCGCTTGAAGGCTTTGGATAGCCTGGGCGCGTACGTGAAGAGCGATCCGCGGGTGCGCGATGTAGTGCTCGAGGCCCTGATTCAGGATTCCAATCCCGGCGTGCGAACCGATGCTCTGCGGCTGCTCGACCCGGTGCGGGCTGACAGCAGCGTGCGCTCGGTTTTGCAGGAACTCGCGCGGACTGACCAGAACCAATACATTCGGGGGCAGGCTCGCATGATGCTGGCGCAGCTTCCAGAATTTGATTAGAAGGCTAGTTACGGAATGCGGGCGGAGCCGACAAGAGTCGGCGGGGGCAAGTGAAGAGAACGGGAAGGTGAATGTTGAAGCAACTTTCTAAAATCGTTGCGGTGCTGCTGTTGATCTTGCCGCTGGCAAGCGCGCAACAGGGCCGCGTTTACGGGGATGGCGGAAACTGGACGCAAGAGATCACCGGATCTTTGACAACGGTCAAGAATCTGAGAGTCAAAGTCGATATTGGTTCGGTGCGCGTGGAAGGCGGATCGCAGTCGAGCATCAATTACGTCATTCGTAATCATTCTTATAGTGGTTCGGAGGACAGGGCGCGGCGGGAATTTGACAGCTACAAGATCAGCGCTTACGTCCGCGGAGATACGGCGTGGATCGTGGGTGACTGGGAAGGCGGAAGGCCGCGCAAGTTTTCCGGCGACTTTGTAATCAACGTCCCACGCGAGATGGATGAAATCAAAATTGAAACCGAGGGTGGAAACGTCAGCACGAGCGGCGTAACTGGTCGCGTAGATGCGGAGAGCGGTGGCGGCAGTATTCGCATTGACGATGTAGGCGGGACGGTCAATGCCGAGACTGGCGGCGGCAGTATTGATCTGGGGAACGTGGGTTCCGATGTCAGCCTGCACACCGGCGGTGGTTCTATCAAGGTGAATTCCGCGAAAGGCAAAATCGAAGCTGAGAGCGGCGGCGGGAGCGTGAGCATCGTTGCAGGCTCACAGGACGCAGTGCTGGAGACCGGCGGCGGCAGCATTCAAGTGGAGCGCTGTGCTGGACGCGTGAAAGCGAGCACGGGTGGGGGGAGCATCGAACTTGGCGATATCGGCGGTGCTGTGGAAATGGAGACTGGCGGTGGAAGTATTCGTCTCGGCTCGGCCAAGGGCCCGGTACGCGCGCAGACGGGCGGGGGCAGCATTGAATTGAACGGAGTGCCGTCGGCGCGAGCGGAGACTGGTGGCGGTGGAATCGTAGCAAAGTTTGTTCCGTCAAACGGCGAGCGTCACGATTCCCAGCTGGAGACTTCGGCGGGCGATATCACGGTTTACCTGGACCCTAACGTGAATATCAGCGTTCGGGCTTCGATTGATGTTGCCAATGGCCATAATATTCGTTCGGATTTTCCGGACATCCGAGTTAGCAGCGAAGGTGGTGACTATGGTCCGAAGACCGTTACAGCGGAAGGAAGTCTGAACGGCGGGGGGCCTGTACTCAAGGTGAGCACCACGACCGGGGATATCAGTTTTCGGCGCGCGAGCCACTAGTCTGATGAGCGGATTTGGGAGGGGGAACATGCGAAATTCAATTCTAATCACAATGATCGCGGTACCAGTTCTGGCGATAGCAAGCTATGCCGGCGACAATGTTTCATTTGCATCGGCAAGTGATTCCTATGGTTTTTCGAGCGAGGATTGGGGCAGCGGTTCGTATCTCGGAGTGGATACGCGCGACATCACTCCTGACCGCCTGGCGCCGCTGCACTTGAAAGACGAGCGCGGGGTGGAAGTGACCATGGTCGATCAGGACGCTCCCGCCGGTAAAGCGGGTCTGAAAGAGCAGGATGTGATCCTGACATTGAATGGCGCCGAAGTGCAGAGCGTCGAGCAACTGCGAAGAATGATCCGTGAAATTCCCCCGGGACGAGTGGCCGCGCTGGGCATCAGCCGCAATGGCCAGGCCATGACCATCAAAGTGGAACTCGGCGATCGCAAGCAAAATTACTCTTACAATTCTGGTCCCGATGGCAAGCAGTTCAAATTCAACATGCCGGTCATGCCAGCAATGCCGGTGCTGCCCGAAATGCCCGAGCTGCCGGTCTCCATCGTCGTCGTGCATTCCTCTGCGCGCAGTGGGCTGATGGTGGAGAACCTTACGCCCCAGCTTGGAGATTTCTTTGGGGCCAAGAACGGGGAGGGAGTGCTGGTTCGTTCGGTAGAAAAAGGGAGCGGCGCGGACAAGGCAGGTTTTCACGCCGGGGACGTAATTGTAAAAATCAATGGTGAAGCCATCCGCGACAGCGGCGATTTCACTCACGCCTTGCGCTCGCGCAAGGACAACACGGCAAGCATCAGCGTGATTCGCGACAAGAAAGAACAGACCATTACCATCACCTTGCCGGAACGGAAGCAGTCGGATCTTTTCCCCGAGAGTACGGACATTGAACTGCCCGAGATTGACGCCGAAACGCGCGAGGAAATAAGTAAGATGGAGTCTCAAATGGCTCACCTCAAGCCGGAGATGGAAGAGGCTATCAATCGCCAGATGAAAGAACTAAAGCCGGAGATTGAGCGTCAAACACGAGAGGCTAAAAGACGCAGTGAAGAAATCTCAAGGCAAATGCGCGATGTTCAACGGCAATGGAGGGACCGTCAGCACGAGATCGAGCGAGAATTAAGGGAGGAATTCGGCAGTCCCACCGAATTCTGATTGGATTTGAATTCTCCGCTCTAACGTACTTATGGGAGAGTTTCCGACTTGGGTCGGCGATAGCGATCGCGTGGGCATGCACCCAGATCCCTCGCTCCGCTCGGGATGACATTTTGTTTTAGGATCACTTGCCGGATTTTTGGGCTAGACCGTGTCTCGGCGCCAGGAAGACTCGATTCCGGCCCGCCTGTTTTGCCGCATACAAACCGGCGTCGGCGGCTTTTACTAATTCATCGCGAGTGGTACCGTGCTCGGAATAGTTTGCGGTTCCGGCACTGATGGTGACTCGCTGCGGAACGCCCGGAAATTGCCAGCCTTCCACCGACTTCCGCAGTTTTTCGGCAACTCCCAAGGCGTGTACCGCATTGGTTTGACAGAGCAGGATGGCGAACTCTTCGCCTCCGTAACGGCAAAGCACGTCGATCTTGCGCAGTTGCTGGTGAAAA
This sequence comes from Terriglobales bacterium, assembly GCA_050012915.1. GTDB lineage: Bacteria > Acidobacteriota > Terriglobia > Terriglobales > Acidobacteriaceae > JABDBE01. The sequence continues at coordinate 4,029 of JBEKGG010000087.1, forward strand.
ATCGAAGACACCTGGCGCAATACCTCGTCTCCCAAGAGGTGTCCGAACTCGTCGTTAAGACGTTTGAATTGATCGATGTCTACCATGACCACGGCCATGCCCGTGCCGAAGCGCTCGGCGCGTTCGATTTCCTCCACGATCCGCAATTCGAAAAATCTGCGATTGAAAATGCCGGTGAGTCCGTCCAGATAAGCCAACTGCTTCACCCGTTCGACATAATGAGCATTCTGGATGGCGGTAGCGCAGATGTCGGCCACCGACTCTAGCGGCTGAGTGTCGGTGGGGCTGAATGCGCCGGTGCGGGCGGTATCCAGCACTAGAACGCCAAGAGTCTGGCCGAACGAAACCAGTGGAATGCACATACTGGAGCCGGTTTCTACATATAGGCCGGTGTCAGCGCCGGCTTTCACATCGTTTTCAATAAGGGTCTTTCCCGCCGTCAGAGCTCGCTGCCAGAGTCTCGATTCCTCACGTAGTCGTCCACCCTCGGCAGCACGCCCGGTGAGCTTCCCGTGGCTTGCGCGCAGCACCAGGTCGTCCTCATCCTTCAACAGAACGGAAACGTGACAGAGCTGAAAGGCGTGCTGGATCCGCAGGCATACTTGGGAGAGCAACTCTTTCAAATCGAGAACGGCCGTCATTTGCTGCGCGATGGCGTTGATTGCTTCCAGTTGCGAGGCGCGTTGTCTCTCCAGCGAATAGAGCCGGGCATTCTGCAAGGCCATGGAGGCTTGCATCGAAAACAGTGCCAGAAGGTCGATGGTTTCCTTGTCGAAGTGGTTGAGATTTTCGCTCTGGCAGTCCAGGACACCGACAACGTCGTCCCGTACCATTAACGGAACCGCCAGCTCGGAGCGGGTATTTTTGGCCGACTGAATATAGCGCGCGTCCTTGGTAACATCCGCGGCGTAGACGGGGCGTTTCTGCTGAGCCGCAGTTCCGGTTATGCCCGTGCCGATGGGGAACCGGACCTTGTCGTGACCCTCATCCCAGCCAACCTGGCAGCGCACGTAGAGTTCGTTTTTATCCCGCAAAAGGATGGCGACGTTGTGCAGGTGAAAATAATCGTGGGCGATAGTCAGGATTTGCTGCAGCACTTCATCCAGGTCGAAGGTGGACAGTACCGCCTGACTCGCGTCGTAAAGAATGGAGATTTTTTGCATGCTAGCTGGCAAGATTCTAGCTGCCCTGGGGCGAGTTACGGAGGTTCCCAAAGTAACCAGCCGCTGACGTAAGTTGTAGGCGCCTTTATCCGAAATTCGGACAGTCCGCTGCAGTCGCTGAAAGCAAATGTTTGTTGAGGGTTCCTGGGAGGTCTCAGTTGCTGGAACCGCGCGATTTCCGGCCAGCTACGGTTTTGATTACGCCGAAGGCCACCAGACAGATCGAGAAGTCCACCACCAGACCCAAATCGATCTGGAAAGGCACGTGGCGAGCCTGAGGAGGCAGATGTTTCACCAGCAGGAAGTAAACTGCATTTCCTGCCAGAACCGCGGCTAAAGCGTGAACGAAATTGGCTACTGATTTGGACATGCTCGATCCCCGCTCCAACGAGGGGTGCAGTCTTGAGTTAAAAGTACCTCGCGGACTATAGCACCGTGGCGCTCCTGCTAACATCCCTTCAGATGCTGGAACTGAGCACATCCGTCAAATACGTAAAGGGGGTGGGTCCAAAGCTTGCCGAGCTGCTCGCAGCCAAAGGAATTCAGACCGTCGACGATCTGCTGCACTACCTGCCGTTTCGCTACGAAGACCGGCTGAACCCGAGGGGCATCTCAGAATTGCGCGCCGGTGAAATGGCGACGGTGATTGCCGAAGTGCGGACTTCGGGTCTTTTTCGCACTCGGCGCATGCCCATTTTTCAAATGACCGCCGGCCAGGGCCGGACGCGACTGAAATGCATCTGGTTCAACGCCACTTATCTTAAGGATAAATTTAAGGCCGGCCAGATCGTCGCGCTGTATGGCAAGGTCGAACAGGACTATCGCGGCGGTGAACTTCAACTCACCCAGCCTCAATTCGAGATCATCGGAGAAGCTGCCGAAGACGGGAGCGCTGATTCCGCCGAGCAGAAGCTGGCAGCTTCGCTCGAAATCGGCCGTATCGTGCCCATTTATGAGGCAACTGGCCAAGGCCGGCTAAGCTCGCGCTGGTTTCGTCGCGTCATCCACACCGCGCTTGAGAATCTGGCTCCGGATTTGCCGGAACCCATCCCAGCGGTGGTTCGACGCCATCTGAGCCTCATCTCTCCGCGGGAAGCATTGCAGAAAGTTCACTGGCCTGATCCCGGCGAAAGCATTGATGACCTGCAGTCTTCTCGCACACCGGCTCACCTGCGCCTCATTTTTGAAGAGCTGTTTTTCGTCGAGCTTGGGCTTGAGTTGAAACGTCGCGAGCAGAAGGCACAAACCGGGATTGCATTTCAGTTGGACGATCGGGCACGCGCTGCCATCAAGAAGATCCTTCCGTTTCATCCGACCGGTGCGCAGAAACGGGTGTTGAAGGAAATTGCTTCTGACATGGAGAAACCGTTTCCTATGCGCCGCCTGCTGCAGGGCGATGTTGGCTCGGGCAAAACCATTGTCGCATTTGAGGCTGCGATTATCGCAATGGAGAATGGGCACCAGGTCGCGCTGATGGCGCCCACGGAAATCCTGGCACAACAGCACTATTTTTCTGCTCGCCGCATTCTTGAAAGCGCAGGCTACCGAGTGGTGCTGCTTACTGGCTCGATGGAAGATGATCGGAAGCGCGAAACTCGTCGGCACATTGCACAAGGCAACGCGCAGCTCGTGATTGGCACTCACGCCCTGATCGAGCAAAAAGTCGAGTTCGCCAAACTGGGCATGGTGATCGTTGACGAGCAGCACCGTTTCGGAGTGCTGCAGCGATTCAAGCTTATGAAGAAATCAAGCGAGGAGCGTGTGGGGACGGGCGACTCGCCTGCCAAGCAGGGTCAGAACTCAGCCTCGCCGGAACCGGATGTTCTGGTCATGACCGCAACTCCAATCCCACGCACTCTGGCCCTGACGATCTACGGCGACCTCGACGTAAGCGTGATCGACGAGATGCCGCCCGGACGGACTCCCATCGTGACTCGCTGCATATCGGATGAACGGTCCCCCGAAGTCTGGGATTTCGTGCGCAAGCAAGTCGCCGCAGGGCACCAGACCTACGTGGTGTATCCCGTGATCGAAGAGAACGAAGAGACCGAATTAAAAGCTGCAATGAAAATGTACAAAGAGTTGAGTAAAAGCATTTTCCCCGACTTGCGGGTTGGTGTGTTGCACGGACGCATGGAGTCCGACCTGAAAGAGCAAGTCATGCGCCTGTTCCAGAAAGGCGAACTGGATATTCTGGTATCCACGACCGTGATTGAGGTTGGCGTTGACGTTGCCAATGCGACCATGATGGTCATCGAACACGCAGAGCGCTTCGGATTGGCCCAGCTTCATCAACTTCGCGGCCGCATCGGCCGGGGCGCGGCCAAGTCCTACTGCGTTCTTATGACCGGCGGCAAGGTTTCAGAAGACGGAGAGCGCCGGCTCGATGCGATGGTCCGCACTAATGACGGATTCCAGATTGCGGAACTCGACTTGGAACTGCGCGGCCCTGGTGAATTCTTCGGCACGCGTCAGGCGGGTATGCCAAGCTTTCAGGTCGCCAATCTGATTCGTGATCGCCAGTTGCTGGAGTCCGCAAAGCGCGAGGCTGCCGCGGTCTTAGCCGGTCCGAACTCGGAAATCACGCAGGCGGAGATCGACGTCGCTCTGCGCCACATGCGCACTCGCTGGCATAAAAGCTACGGGCTGGTGGAAGTTGGTTAGCGATGGCGGGGGCGATCTCGCCTTGGTCTTACGACGACAGCGGTGGGATAATCGATGCCGGTGAAAATCGACTCTAACGCCGATCTGTACCGCAGGTTGCCATCAGTCGACGAACTTTTGCGCAGCCCAGAGCTCGTGGCGCTCGCAACAAAAGAAGGCCAAGCCGCGGTCACCGACGCCGCCCGCGCCGTGCTGGCGTCTCTACGAGATGAAATTGCCGCGAGCCGCCTCAATGCGAATGCGGTGGACCTCGCTCTATCGGGATTGGAAGAAGCCGTAGCGAGGCGAGTTCGGCAATCGCTCAAATATTCGTTGCGACCGGTCATCAATGCCACCGGAGTTATCTTGCATACCAATCTAGGTCGCGCTCCGCTTCCGGCCTCGGCGCTGGAGCACATTCGAGAGACTGCGGCCAGGTATTCGAATCTTGAATTCGACGTAGAAACTGGCGAACGGGGCAAGCGCGATGTGCATGTAGACCGCCTGTTCCGCGAACTGCTCGACGAACACGCGGGTAAAGCCGCCCCCGGCAGTCCTGGGGAGCGAAGCTCGCCAGTTGCCATCTCTACGATCGTGGTCAACAACAACGCGGCTGCAGTTCTGCTCGCCCTAAATACTCTGGCGGACGGCGGCGAGGTCATCGTTTCCCGAGGAGAGTTGGTCGAAATCGGTGGCTCGTTTCGCATCCCGGAGGTCATGACGAAATCGAATGCCATCCTGCGGGAAGTGGGAACAACCAATCGCACGCGCATTGACGATTACGAAAAAGCGATCAACGAACAAACCCGGCTGCTGCTCCGCGTGCATCGTTCTAACTTCCAGATCACCGGATTCACCGAGCAACCGCAAATTGAAGAACTGGTGAGCCTGGCTCACAAGCGCAACCTTCCGCTCATGGAAGATCTGGGCAGCGGAGCGCTATTCGACCTGCGTTCGATTGGCGTGAACGGAGAGCCAAGCGTGCTCGATAGCCTGCGCCAGGGCGTGGACGTTGTCACCTATAGCGGAGACAAACTGCTGGGTGGTCCGCAGGCCGGGATGCTGAGCGGCCGCGCAGATCTGATCGCGCGGATGCGTTCGAATTCACTCTTTCGCGCGCTTCGCGTAGACAAATTAACTTACGCGGCGCTCGAGGCCACGTTGCTTGCCTATGTGAAGTGTGAGCACGGGGCCATTCCGGCTCTGCGCATGATGCATTTATCGAAAGGAGAGATCGGACAGCGCGCCGAAGTGCTAGCTGAGAGAATAAAGTTTTCAAAGTTGTCGGTAGAAATGGTGGACGGAGAATCGGTCATTGGTGGAGGCGCCGCTCCCAGTGCGGTTCTGCCCACGCGACTGTTGGCGATCACCCGCGATGGATTCAGCGCCGATGAACTTTCGGTGCGCCTGCGGGCGTCCGATCCGCCCATCATCGCGCGAGTGGAAGAAGGACGCGTGCTGCTTGATCTACGCACGGTATTTCCGGAGCAGGATGCTGCGGTCGTGAACGCGCTTCGAGAAGTCGCGGAAAAATGATCGGAACGACAACAGAGTGGCGACCCTCTACACCATCGGCCATTCCACCCGTACGTTGGATGAATTTATTGCTGTGCTGCAAGCTCACTCCATCCAGACGTTGGTCGATATTCGCTCCTTCCCGATGTCGCGCCGCCTACCGCATTTCAATCGGGAAGAGCTGGAGAAAACGCTGACCGATGCCGGAATCCGCTACATTTGGCTCAAGGACCTGGGAGGACGCCGCAAGAAAATTCGCGATGACTCGCCCAATGTCGCGCTGCGCAACGACAGCTTTCGCAATTATGCTGATTACATGCTTACGGAAGAATTCGATCGCGGTGCCGCTAAACTGATCGAACTGGCCGAGCAGTCGCGCACTGCTTATATGTGCGCGGAGCGAGTTTATTTTCACTGCCACCGCATGCTGGTTTCCGACTGGCTGACGGCGCACGGGCACGAGGTCTTACACATCGACGGAACCGGGCCAGTCAGGAAGCATGGACTGATGGCCGAAGCGCGCTTGATCGATGGGCGAATCATTTATCGCGGCGATCGGCTGCTCTGAACATATCTGGCGGACTGCGGAAGCGCTTTCTGCCGTCCTGATTTAGACTTTCAATTGCAACAAGAGGTGAACATGGCTGAAGCTACTCCGCAGACTTTTGCTAATCATGTGAGGTTCGATCCTCCGTTCCACTACTTTATAGCGCCGGTGTTCGTCATTTCGTGGATCCTAAGCGTGGTCGTTGCGGTCCGGCATCCCGGTTTTCTGCACTTCTGGATCGTGATATTCAATACGGCTTTAGTCGTTGCCGTCACCCGGTTCCGACAATACGCTCTGAAAGTACAGGACCGCGTCATAAGGCTTGAAGAGCGGCTGCGGCTGGCTTCGTTGTTGTCCGATTCGCTGCGCCCACAAATTGCAAAGCTCAGCGAGCGTCAATTAATCGCCTTGCGCTTTGCCTCCGATGAAGAAGTGGCAGAGCTGGTCGAGCGCACTCTCTCGACGAATCTGGCGCCCGCTGATATCAAAAAGGCCATCAAAAATTGGCGGCCGGATTATTGGCGGGTGTGAAGTCTGCATGATCGTCGGCACTGGCATCGACATAGCGGAAGTACCGCGCATCGAAGCGGCGATCGCACGCTTCGGCAACCGATTTCTGCACAGGATTTTTACCGAGGCTGAGATTCACTACTGCGAATCGAAGGCCAACCGGATCGAGCGCTATGCGGCGCGATTCGCCGCCAAAGAAGCTGCCATGAAAGCCATTGGCACCGGATGGAATCACGGCGTGACCTGGCGCGACGTCGAAGTCTGCCGGCAGCCGGGAGGGCGTCCCACGATTGCGTTTCACGGGAAAGCCGCGGAGTTCGCATCGAAGCTGGGTGCGCTTCATGTTGCGCTTTCGCTCTCTCACACCAAAGAGTACGCCATCGCACAGGTCATCCTGGAAGGGTGAGCGCGGGTGCTGAGCTTTGCTCGGCTTGGACTGTTCGACTTCGCCCCGACACGATTCTCTTCTGTTAGACTGTCGCATTCCCGAGCTAACACCAAATGTCCGCGATAAGCGAAAGTCCTCTGATCAGCACGACGAATGCGGCCGAGGAAAGCCCTGATCGTTCGCTGCTGGCTGGCGTGGCCATCAGCAGCTTCGCGGCGTTGCTTCTGGAGTTGGCGCTTACCCGGCTGTTTTCCGTGGTGCTGTTTTATCACTTCGCATTTCTCGCAATCTCAATCGCGCTGCTCGGTCTTGGATCCGGCGGGGTATTCGCGTACTTAGGAAAGAGCTGGCTGGGACGATATTCCACACGCATCTTGCTTTCTTGGCTCTGTATCGCGAACGCGCTGCTCGTGCCCGTCGTGCTGGAAATCGTGCTGCACGTTCCAGTTTCGCTGAGCTTGTCACCCCACAATTTTCTGCGTCTTACAGCGATCTACCTGGCCTCTGCAGTCCCATTCTTCGTAACTGGTCTTGAGTTTTCGATCCTCTTTGCGCGGGAATCGCAACAGATCTCGCGGCTCTACGGGGCGGATCTGCTGGGCGGGGCGCTGGCTTGTCTGGCAATTGTTCCGTTGCTCAACTGGTTGGGCGGTCCCAACACGGTGCTATTCGCGGCGGCAATGGCGGCGATCGCTGGAGCCGCGTGGGCAGTGCGCGTTAGCCTGCGTAAACTGACGCTGGGTTTAGCCGCGGTTCTTTTGCTGCTGATCGCGGCGAACTATTCGGGAAGGTTCTTCGACGTAATCTATGCGAAAGGCATGTTTCGTGACAAAGCGTGGGTAGAGTTCGCGCGCTGGAACGCCATCTCGCGTGTGGAAGTGGATCGCCAAGACGAGGCCAAGGCAGTCGTAATCGATGCCGACGCGTCTACCTACATCATGAACGCCGACCCGAAGCAGTGGCAGGGCTCGGTATGGCAGCGCAACCTAATGGCCGCGCCCCCCGCGCTGGCGAATGTTCTGCGCCCGCACGGAGAGTACGCCATCATTGGGCCGGGCGGCGGAGTCGATGTGCTTCGAGCCGTGGCTAACGGCAGTCCCAGCGTCACCGGAATTGAAATCAACCCCATCATTGCCAACACCGTGATGCGCGGCCGCTACGCGGAATATTCGTATCACCTGTACGAGCGTCCGGAAGTTCACATTCAAGTAACCGACGGGCGCTCGTTCGTGCGCAATGCGAAGCAGAATTTCGACGTGGTCCAGATGACTCTTGTCGACACCTGGGCTTCCACGGCGGCCGGAGCTTTCGCTCTCAGCGAAAACAGCCTTTACACTGTGGAGGCATTCCGAGAATATTTCGAGCATCTGAAACCCGATGGCATGGTCGCAATCACCCGCTGGGAGTTCCAACAGCCCCGCGAAGCTCTACGCGTAGTTTCGGTCGCCATGCAGGCGCTGCATGAACAGGGGATCGAGAATCCGGCGCGGAATTTCATCGTAGTCTCTGAGGGCGATCTGGACGAAGATGGAATTCCAGTCGTCGTCCTGGCTAAAAAGAGCGCGTTTACGCCGGAGGAAGAGGAACAGGTTCGATCGCATCTGACCGCCAACCCGGAATTGGTCGCGCTGTATCTTCCATCTGAACCGAAAGAGAATCCGTTTTCTGCATTGATCGCTCGCAACGATCCTTATGCTTTTGCGCGGGAGTATCCGTACGATGTGGCGCCGGTGAACGATAATGCGCCATTTTTCTTTTTCACTTTGAAGCTGGACTTGTTGCGTCACCATAGGGGTTCGTATCGCGGTATCGACTGGAAAGTGAACCTTGGGGTCGTGGTACTGGCCATGGTGCTGGTGATTTCTTTCATCGCGGTGCTGGCGTTTCTTGTGATTCCCCTCATTCTGCGCGGCGGGCGCGCGCACGAAAGGCCGGATCGGCTTTTATATTTTGTCGCCGTGGGTCTGGGATACATTTTGGTAGAGATTGCCTTTATCCAACGCTTCGTTCTATTTCTCGGGCATCCCACTTATGCCCTTACTGTAGTCGTGTTTCTCCTTTTGCTTTCGAGCGGTGCCGGCAGCCTGGTGTCGCGTAAATGGCTTGCGCAGACGCGGAACGCCTGGCTTCCGCTGGCGTTTATCACGGCCGCGCTTCTGCTTTATGTCTTCATTTTGCCGGGAGTGCTGAACGCGCTGGTCGGTCTTCCATTTGTGGCAAAACTTCTGGTGAGCGCTGTGCTACTGGTTCCCCTGGGATTTGCCATGGGGATGCCGTTTCCCACCGGGTTGCGGGCGTTGGCCAGCATTCCAGTGCCGGAATTTCCCGCATCCGCGAAAAGCGAGGGCCAGGAAAATTCGGTGGAGTGGGCATGGGCCATGAATGCGGGCTCCAGCGTATTGGGTTCGGTGCTGGCGATGGTCATTGCCATTCAGTACGGACTCAACGCCACGTTGGCCTGCGGAGCGGGCGCGTATCTGACAGCTATTTTGCTAGCGGAGACCTTGCACTCGCGCAGCGCCTAATGGGAAGCCCACGCCAGCGGTCTGCTATCATGCTGGCATCCGTTTTGGTTTTATCGGTCGCCACGGAGAACGTTGCCATGACGCGCTTGGGGAGAATCAGTGCCTAGCCAGAAACAGTTGAAGTGGTCTGAACTGAAGGTAGGGCTCACGGTGTTGATTGCCAGCATCACGCTGGGCATTCTGATTTTACTGATGAGTGGCACGGGCGGCATTTTTACCGAGAAGATTACCCTGCTATCGTACTTCGACAACGCCGGCGGCTTGCGCGAGGGAGCGCCGGTTCGCCTTCAGGGCGTGGATATTGGCAACGTTTCTGGAATGCGGGTTGTATCCGACCCAAGCAGACGACAGACTCCGGTAGAAATAATCATGAAAGTGAACACGAAGTACCGAGGCAGTCTACGCAAGGATTCGGTGACCCTGTTGGCGACTGCGGGAGTGCTGGGCGAGACTTACATTGATATCGATAGTTCGCAAGCCCATGGAGCTGAGGCCCAGGCAGGGGACATATTGGCCACGCGTGACACACCCGATATTCAGGACGTGGTGCGCGCCAGCCAAAGCACGCTGCAGAATCTGGATGCGCTGGAGAAACGCGTTGATCGGATATTGGCGTTTATTGAAAGCGGCCAAGGATCCATCGGCAAAGTGATTTACGATCCCGGCCTTTACGATCGACTGAATGCTACCGTTGGCCAGTTTCAGGGTTTGGTAAACGACGTAATTTCGGGTAAGGGCAGCATTGGCAAGCTTCTGGTTAGCGATCAGCTGTATCAGAATGCAAATTCCACAATCGACAAGTTGAACACTATCATCGACCAGTTGAACGCAGGCCAAGGCACTGCCGGGAAATTCTTGAAAGATCCCTCGCTCTACAATACGGCGAACGAGACTATCGCCAATGTCAAGAAATTGACCGATGACGTGAACGCGGGCAAGGGCGCACTGGGTGTGCTGGCCCGGGATCAGCAGTTTGCTGAAAAGTTGAAAAACACTATGAACAAACTCTCCGATTTGAGCGATCGTCTGAATTCAGGCGAGGGGACGATCGGGAAGCTGTTAAAGGATCCGTCGGTTTACAACCATTCCGACGAGTTGCTGCAGGAAGCGCAGTCGCTGATCAAAGCCATCCGTCAAGATCCAAAGAAATATCTGACGATCCGGTTGAAGATTTTCTAAGGTTGGAAGCACTGGCGTATTAATTAGACGATGCATGGCTGGCCGGGCCTGCCCGCCGTCGACTCAGCCTGCTCGTGCGCGTGATAGCTCGAACGCACCATGGGCCCGGATTCCACATGGCGAAAGCCGAAGCGTAACGCTTCGTCTTTCAGGTATCGGAATTCTTCCGGCGTGTAGAAGAGTGCAATTGGCAGGTGGTCGCGCGATGGCCGCAGGTATTGGCCGACCGTCAGGATATCGACGCCGCGCGACCCCAAGTCGCGAAACACTTCGACCAGTTCGGTAATCGTTTCTCCCAGACCGACCATGACGCCAGATTTCGTGACCATGCCCGGCGAGAACTTCTTGGCATTCTCCAGCAGCCGGAGCGTACGCTCGTAGCGAGCGCCGGACCGGACCACCCGATAAAGCCGCGGCACGGTCTCGGTATTGTGATTCAGGACATCCGGCCTGGCGTCGAGAACAATTCGCAACGCTTCATCAATCCCCTGGAAATCGGGGATGAGAACCTCAACGCGGCACTCTGGAGACAACTCGCGAATTTGACGAATCGTTTCCGCGAAAACTCGTGCTCCGCCCAGATTGTCGTCATCGCGGTTCACGCTGGTCACGACCGCGTGTTTCAATCCGAGTGTCGCGACGGCTTCGGCGACACGGCGTGGTTCGTCCCAGTCAATCGCTTCAGGCTTGCCTTTGGGAACCGCGCAGAAACCGCAGCGCCGGGTGCAGATGTCCCCTAAGAGCATGAATGTTGCGGTGTGGTGATTCCAGCATTCTCCGATGTTGGGGCATTGCGCCGATTCGCACACCGTGTGCAATCCCA
>JBEKGG010000088.1:0-15310 GCA_050012915.1 Terriglobales bacterium
CTAAATCTATTGGGAGGGATAGCGGAACTTCAAGGCGCGTTTCCGTTTTCCCATCGATGCTGACAGCCTTTTGTTTTATCTTCCTCGATCCGTCACTCACGGAATCGGCTAGGCCGCATCGCGCTAGCAGTTTGTCGAGTCGAATCGGCCAACGTCCGTCTTGCAGGCGGATTCCTGTCAGACCCTCAGGCTCCACTTCCTGTCGTTCTATATCTGCCGGCGTTTGGTTCTTCTGGAACTGCTTTGCCCAATCCTCTCCCGCTTTCACCGCAGCCTCTCCCGAATGAAAATCCGCCACAATCCGCCGCGCCAACTCTTTCTTCGCCTGCATGGGATGAATCTCGCGCTTCATCTTCTCGATCTCGGTCATCGACACATCCGTCAGCAACTCGTAGTAGCGCCACATAATTTCGTCAGAGACCGACATGATTTTCCCGTACATTTCAAGCGGGGGCTCGTGTATGCCGATTGCGTTGCCCAGCGACTTCGACATTTTCTGCACGCCATCCAGACCCTCCAGAATCGGCGTGGTGAGCACCACTTGCGGTTCCTGGCCGTAGGCACGCTGCAATTCGCGTCCTACGAGCAGGTTGAATTTCTGATCCGTCCCGCCCAGCTCGACATCGGCTTCGAGAGCAACCGAGTCGTAGCCTTGCGCCAGCGGATAGAGCAATTCGTGCACGGCAATCGGCTTTTCTTCGAGGAAACGTTTATGAAAATCCTCGCGTTCGAGCATCTGCGAGACCGTGTACTTGGCCGCGAGACGGATGAAATCGTCGGCGGTAAACTTCGAAAACCATCGCCGGTTGAAATCGATCACCGTCTTTTCCGGATCAAGAATCTTGAACACCTGGGCCTTGTATGTTTCCGCGTTCTGTTCAATCTGCTCGCGCGAAAGCGGCGGACGCGTGGCCGATCTCCCGGTCGGATCGCCAATCATTCCGGTGAAATCGCCGATCAGGAAAATCACCGTGTGACCCAGGTCCTGAAAGTGTTTCAGCTTGCGAAGCACCACTGTGTGCCCAAGATGCAGGTCCGGCGCGGTGGGATCCATGCCGAGCTTTACGCGCAGTGGTTTACCGGTAGCGCGGGACTTTTCCAGCTTGGAGCGCAGCTCGCCTTCGCGAATGATTTCCGCGCTGCCCTTTTTTATGTAGGCCAACTGCTCATCGACGGGTGCGAAGTTTGACATGAACTTTCGATTATAAGCAATGTTCTGCCCAGCACTCTGTCGAGCTGCGTGCGCCTAGCTCCCTTTCAACCGTCGCCCCACTATCTCAAACTTGCCTTGTAGAACAATATTGATTGCCTCAGAGTACGCAATGTGCTCCTGCTCAAGGATGCGGGCTGCGAGGCTGTGTTCGTCGTCGGTATCGAGCACCGCGACTGTTTTCTGCAAAATGATGGCGCCGTGGTCGAGTTCTTCGTCCACGAAGTGCACAGTACAACCCGAAACTTTCACGCCGTACGCGAAGGCTTGTTCCTGCGCCTCAAGTCCGGGGAACGCGGGCAACAATGATGGATGAATGTTAAGTATGCGGCGCGGAAACTGCTGCACAAACCACGGCGAGAGCAGCCGCATGTATCCCGCAAGGCACACGAGATCAACCCTGTGCTTCTCGAGCGCGGCGACGACTTCACGATCATGCTCAGCCCGGTCCTTATTCTTAGACGGAATCACTAACGCGGCGAGGCCCAGCCGACGGGCAGTGTCAATACCTCCCGCATCCTCCCGATTGGAAATAACAACAGCGATGCGCGCATCCGGAATACGCCCGGCCGCGACATTGTTTGCAATGGCCTCGAAGTTCGAACCGCGTCCGGAGAGCAGGATGCCGAGATTCTTCATTGGGTAGTTGAGTCGTTACACATCAGCATTCGGCCAGCGGCTATCATAATTCAACTTGCACGCCGGCTCGCCGGTTTGCTACCGTCCCGAGTGGTCCGATATAGTTTTAAAGGCATGTACAAAGACTTCCATGCTCTGGACCGTTGGACTAAGAGAGACGTGCACTGCATTTATCAAGCGTTGATAGTGGCGATTGCCACGCGTCACGCGGATGCGGTGGACATTAAATTTCTGGTCGACGGTCGCCCCGTCTGGATCGCACTACCCCACCCTGCGTGGGTCGAATACCAGAAACGCACAGGGAAATTGATTACCGATCCACTCGCCGTAGAGATTGCCGGGCACTATCTCAAATACATGCTGGAATCGGGCGAGGGAGTGGATCGTGAGATGTATTCGCTGACCGTGGCCCAGACGCTTGAGCATCTGGAAGCGGCGGTGGAAGAGAAAGTTGGTTCCCAGCCCGTAGGGTAGCGCAGCCTACGCCTTTCCATTCTCGTCGCAAAGGTTCCACGCGTGATCTCGCAATCCGCAGTTCGCAACAGGGAGACGTTACCATGGCCAGTACCACGATAGAGGTTGAAACAACGGCGCACGACCATAAGCATCCTAAACTGGCGCGTTGGGTGGAAGAAGTTTCTCGGTTGTGCAAACCCGATCGGGTTCACTGGTGCGATGGCTCGCCCGAGGAGTATCAAGCGATGTTGCGGCTGATGACCCTCACCGGTACGGCCATCCCGTTGGACCCATCGAAGCGCCCCAACAGTGTGCTGGTTCGCTCGGATCCCGCTGACGTAGCCCGCGTCGAAGATCGAACTTTCATCTGCTCCCGCACCAAAGAAGAGGCCGGTCCCACCAACAACTGGGAAGATCCTGCAAAGATGAAGCAGAAGCTCACCGAACTCTTTACCGGTTCCATGGTTGGCCGCACCATGTACATGATTCCCTACAGCATGGGTGCGATCGGCTCGCCTATGGCCAAGATCGGAGTCGAAATCAGCGATTCGCCATACGTAGTCGCTAATCTTCACCTGATGGCGCGCGTCGGCGCGAAGGTGCTCGAGGTTCTCGGCGATCAGGGCGAGTTTGTTCGCGGGCTGCATTCCGTGGGTGCTCCACTCGCTGCGAACCAACAGGATTCAACCTGGCCGTGCAATGCGGCTCACAAATACATTTGCCATTTTCCGGAGACGCGAGAGATTTGGTCGTATGGTTCCGGTTACGGTGGAAATGCTCTGCTCGGAAAAAAGTGCCACGCCCTGCGCATTGCCTCGGTGCAGGCGCGTGACGAGGGGTGGATGGCCGAGCACATGCTCATCCTCAAGCTAATCAGCCCGTCAGGACGAGTGAAATACATGACGGGAGCTTTTCCTTCCGCTTGTGGCAAGACCAACCTCTCGATGTTGATTCCGACGATTCCCGGTTGGAAAGTGGAGACCATCGGCGACGACATCGCATGGATGAAATTCGGCGCCGATGGCCGGCTCTACGCCATTAATCCCGAGTTCGGATTTTTCGGCGTCGCGCCGGGCACCAGCATGAAGTCGAACGCCAACGCCATGCTCACGGTGGCTCACGATTGTATTTTTACCAACTGCGCCATGACGCCGGATGGCGATGTCTGGTGGGAGGGAATGACCGAGAAAAAGCCCTCCGAGTTAGTGGACTGGCTAAGGCGGCCATGGACGCCGGATTCGGAACGCAAGGCAGCCCATCCGAATGCGCGCTTCACCGTGGTTGCCAAGCAGTGTCCGGTGATCGCGCCGGAGTGGGAAGATCCTAAAGGCGTGCCCATCGATGCGATCCTGTTTGGCGGCCGCCGCGCCGGAATTGTTCCGCTGGTCACGGAAGCGTTCAACTGGCAGCATGGCACGTTCCTGGGCGCAACCGTTAGCAGCGAAACCACTGCTGCGATCACCGGAAAAGTAGGCCAGTTGCGCCGCGACCCGATGGCCATGCTTCCCTTCTGCGGATACCACATGGGCGACTACTTCTCGCACTGGCTCAAGATGGGCGCCGGTTCCGACGCGTCCAAACTGCCAAAGATTTGTTACGTGAACTGGTTTCGCCAGGACAAAACCGGCAAATACCTATGGCCCGGCTACGGAGAAAACAGCCGCGTGCTGAAATGGATTTTCGAGCGCTGCGACGGCAAAGTGCATGCAAAAGAGACGCCCATAGGACGTATTCCAGACCCGGCCGATCTCGACACCAAAGGTCTTGGCATCAACAGTTCCAATGTAGACGAACTGCTCAGCGTGGATATCGAAGGCTGGCTAGCGGAGGTTCCGCTAATCAAAGAGCACTTCGCGAAGTTCGGTGACCACCTGCCGAAAGGGCTGCAAGACGAAGTTGCGGCGTTGGAACAACGACTGAAGTCGGCAAAGCGGTAGTGTGCGTACTTCAACAGTCGTCATCAGAACGGAGTCGAGGGATCTCGTGTTTCTATCCCTTCCCCGTCAATGCCTTCCGGATTCCGGCCACAGCCATCATTCGTCCCGTCGCCCCCTTTTCCGCTCGATATGAAAAAAGCAGGTCCGGACGGCATGCCGTACACAACGGCGATGCGCTGATGTTGTTTGGCGAAACGCCAGCATCGATGAGTTGATGGCGATTGGCTTCGACCAGATCCAGAAAGATTTTTGTTGGCAGTTCACTGTGCCCCGGAGCCCGCGCCGTCATGAACAGCAACGGATACTTTTCGCGAACCGGGTCCGACTCTTTGATCTCGCGAAACAACTTCTCTGCATAAGCAAACTGCGATTCGAACTGTTGGCGCACTTCCGGCCCAACGTCGTAGCAGCAAGCGTGGATGCCAGAGCCGATGGTAGCTTTGACATTCTTCGGCAGCGTTCCCAAGCAACGGCGCATTTCTCCAACGCCTTTTTCGACGATGCGTTTGACCGTGCCACGCCAACCAGCGTGAAACACTCCCACGGCTCTCTGCTTGGTATCGACGAGGATGACGGGCAGGCAATCAGCCGTTTGGATGCCCAGCAGAATGCCAGGCAGGCGAGTAATGAGGCCATCGCCAACTAAAGGTTCCTTCGGCAGTTCATTTACACAGTGGATGAGATCGGAATGAATCTGCCGCAGAGTAACCATGGGCCATGGTTTCTTGTCACTGAGGGCGCCAAGCTGCGACAGGAAAGCCGCTCGGTTGCGTTCGACTGCAATGCGCGAATCCTGTTGGGTGAATCCAAGGTTGAAAGTCTTCCCCCCATAAGCGCGAGAAAATCCGCCAGCTCGCGTGCTGAATCCATGAATCATCCATGGAATGCGAGCCAGGATTTCTGAACGAAGGATACTCGGTTGGGCTTTTTCGGCACTCTTGATGGGCACCACAACATATTAACAATCGAGTCCGGCCAGTCTGGGACTCAGCGCGTGCCAATCCGTGGCCTGCTCGTAGGCATACGCAAGCTGCAGAACTCGTTCTTCCCGCCAATGCGGGCCGATAATCTGAAGTCCGATGGGAAGACCTGCTCTCGTAAATCCGCACGGAATTGAGATCGCGGGAAGTCCCCAAACATTTGCGGGTCGCGTATTTCTGAGCAGGACGAGTTCACATGGGCGAAGAGCGTCCGGATTGCGTTTCAAGTCAGCAATCGCGGGCGCGGGAATTGGCGTCGTCGGGGTCACAAGAACGTCAACATTCTCAAAAACTTTGCGAATTTCACTGCGGGTTTGTTTCAGTCCGCGCCCTGCCTGCTCCACCTGCGCGGCACTGATCGCCTCGCCAGTCCGGATGCGGCGCAAAGTTTCCGCTTGATACAGATGAGGACTCCTTAAGACAAACTCGCGGTGATAGGCATAGGACTCCGCCGCCTGCAACGTTCGGTCCGTGGGAACATCAATCTCGATCTCAAACAAATCGTTGCCGAGGTCCCTCAGTATGCCAAGCGCCTCTTCTACCGCGAAGGCAACTTCCGGATCGAGATCCTCGTAGAAGAATTTTCTGGGCACGCCAATCCTCAGTGGCGTCAATCGTTCAGGGATAGCAGCGAGGTAGTCACCAACCGGCGCGTTTACGCCGTTCTCGTTGTGCCCTGCGATTGCCTGCAACATGACTGCGGCATCCGAAACCGTGCGCGCAATCGGGCCGACGTGATCGAGCGACGGCGAGAGCGGGATTATCCCACGCGCGCCGATTCGTCCGTAAGTTGGCTTCAGTCCCACAACTCCGCAAAGCGCAGCAGGTTCGCGAACCGAACCGGCAGTATCGGTAGCAATCGCGCCGTAACACAGGCCAGCGGCCACCGATGCAGCCGAGCCTCCCGATGACCCTCCGGCAATGCGGGCCGGATCCCACGGATTATGAACTTCGCCGTAGTAGCTGATCATCGAACTGCCACCATAGGCGAACTCATGCAGGTTCTGTTTTCCCAAGAAAATAACCCCAGCGTCTTTCAGTGGCCGCACGACTTCAGCATCTTCTTCCGGGATGCGATCCTTGAACACAGCGCTGGCGGCGGTCGTGCGGATTCCGGCCGTATCGATGAGGTCCTTCAACGCCAACGGTATCCCGTGCAAGGGCCCACGCCAATTTCCATGCAAGATTTCTTCTTCGGCCTCGTGCGCCTGCGCGAGCGCCGAGTCTGATGTGACCGTAATGAATGCGTTGAGTGTCGAGTTGAGTTTTTCGATCTGCGCCAGGCAGTTCTTCGTCAACTCCACGGGCGACACTTCCCTTCTACGCAATAACTCGCCGGTTTCCTGAATCGATGTGAGCATGTTTCTTCGTCTTGAAGACCATTATCGTCTGACAGCCCTGCGGTGGCGGGTTCGAAAAGTCTATAATCTTTACTGCTTGTGGGGAGGCGCAAGAACAACGTTATGGCCCAATTGATTGCAACTCCAGTCGCAACCCACGGATTTCTTCTCGATGGTAAATGGATTGAAGACGGCGAGCCGGTCGAGATTCGAGCACCCTACGATGGCAGCGTTGTCGGCCGCGTGTTTCAGGGAAGGCACCAACACGCCGAGGCCGCAATTGCGGCTGCGGTCAAGGCTTTCGGCACGACGCGACGGCTGCCGGCGTTTGAGCGGCAACGAGTGCTGCGCCGGGTCGCTGAGAGCATAACTCAACGCAAAGAAGAGTTCGCCCACACTCTGGCACAGGAAGCCGGAAAGCCGATTAAGGCGGCGCGCAGCGAAGTCGACCGATCCATCTTCACTTTTACCGTAGCCGCTGAGGAGAGCACGCGCATCTATGGCGAAGTTGTGCCGCTCGATTGGCAGCAATTCACCGCCGGGCGCTGGGGCATTGTGCGCCGTTTTCCTCTCGGGCCCATTGCGGGGATCACGCCGTTCAACTTTCCACTGAATTTGGTGGCACACAAAGTAGCTCCCGCGATTGCGAGCGGATGCACCATGGTACTAAAGCCCGCACCGCAGACGCCGTTAACTGCGCTGCTCATGGCCGAGGCCGTGCAGCAAGCGGGTTGGCCCGACGGAGCTTTAAATGTGCTTCCGCTTTCCAACGACGACGCCGGATTGCTGGTTACTGACGAACGTCTGAAGCTGATCAGCTTTACCGGCAGCGCTGCCGTCGGCTGGGACATCAAACGGCGCGCTGGCAAAAAGAAGGTCGCGTTGGAACTCGGTGGGAACGCAGGAGTCATTGTTCACAGCGACGCTGACCTGACCTACGCGGCGGAGCGGTGCGTGACCGGTGGTTTCGCGTATGCCGGGCAATCCTGCGTTTCGGTGCAGCGAATTCTGGTCGAGCGGTCCGTTCTGGAAAAATTTACCGACCTCTTTGTTGCGGGAGTCAAGAAACTGAAGACCGGAGATCCGCTCGAGGAATCAACCGACGTCGGTCCGCTGATTCGCGAAAGCGACGCTATCCGCGCCAGTGACTGGATTCAGGAGGCGGTGCGCGCCGGTGCGCGATTGCTTTGCGGTGGACAACGTAAAGGGTCAATACTCGAGCCAACCGTTCTAACCCGGACGCGTCAAGAGATGAAGGTGAATTGCCAGGAAATTTTTGCCCCGGTTGTGACCATCGAGTCGTACGACGATTTTTCCGATGCCTTGAAGCAAATTAACAATTCTCCATACGGCTTGCAGGCGGGTATCTTTACCAGGGACGCTAAGCTGATGTTCAGCGCCTACGAAGAACTCGAAGTGGGCGCCGTGATGGCCGGAGACGTGCCGACCTTTCGAATTGATCACATGCCTTACGGCGGAATTAAAGACTCGGGGCTGGGACGCGAAGGCTTGCGTTACGCCATCGAGGAAATGACGGAACCAAAATTGTTGGTCATGAATTTGCGTTAGCTCGTTCCGTCGTGAGCTGGGCCAAAAATGTATCGCGTTGCGATGTAAATGTCGAAGGTCGATCATCTGTCTCAGCCTGTGTTGTGTAGATTCTGTTAGAATTCCGGGTTAAGTTTTCCTGTTTTGAAAAAGTTCCGTCAATTTGTTGGGATTCAGTTGTTACTGGCAATCATTAAGACGGCGCGAACTGCTATAATCACGAGTTTTCATATGCGACATCACAGGCGTCTGTGACTGTTTGCTCCGAACAGCGCAACTGAACTGGGGATGGAGTTCGACATCCCTGCTGCACTGAACGCTGATGCAGATTTTTCATCGCAGTACGAACACAATCTCCCGCGCCACGATTTACGGGGCGGTATTCCTGATAGCGGTATTGTTGTGGGCAGTGCTCGAACTGCAACGCTCGCCCTACATTACTTACGCAAAAGTGGCCCGGCCGCAGCCGGTGCCCTTTAGCCATCAACACCATGTCGGCGGTTTGGGAATTGACTGCCGCTATTGCCATACTTCGGTGGAAAACTCTTCATTCGCCGGGATTCCTCCCACAAAAACCTGCATGAACTGCCATTCCCAGATTTGGACGGCAGCGCCCTTGCTTGAACCCGTTCGCGAAAGTTTCCGCACCGGCAAGTCTTTGGTGTGGACAAGGGTTAACGATTTGCCCGATTTCGTTTACTTCGACCACAGCATTCACATCAATAAGGGAGTGGGTTGCAACACCTGCCACGGTCCAGTCGATCGCATGCCATTGATGTTCAACTACGCTTCGCTGCAAATGGAGTGGTGCCTGGAATGCCATCGCGCACCGGAGAAAAATCTGCGGCCTCGCGACCAGGTTTTCAATATGCGCTACGAGCAGCCGTCGAACGACAAGCCGGTAGTGCTTGATGGCAAGCTTTACACGGACCAGCTTTCGCTCGGCACAAATTTGGTACGGAAATACAAATTGCGCACGGTGACTGACATTACGAGTTGTTCGACATGTCACCGGTGAGGTTCGAAAGAAGATGATGGATGGCGGGACGTCCGGCCTCCACAACTGAAATGAAGATGGAAGAAAAGAACGCCAAGCAGCACCGCGAGGATATTTGTCCGGGCAAGAAGGACAAGCTCGACCTGCAAACGGTTCGCGCCCAAATTGCGCAGACAAAAGGGCCGGAGTATTGGCGCAGCCTGGAAGAACTCGCGGGCAGCTCCGAGTTTCAGGAGATGATGCACCGCGAATTTCCTAAAGGCGCGTCGGAATGGCTCGACGCAGTTTCGCGTCGCGGATTCCTCAAGTTGATGGGCGCTTCGCTGGCAATGGCTGGAATGACTGCCTGCACCAAACAGCCCATGGAACCGATTGTCCCGTACGTGCGGCAACCGGAAGAAGTAATACCTGGCCGGCCTCTTTTCTTCGCCAGCGCTTTCACGCTCGGCGGATATGCCAGTCCAATTCTGGTAGAAAGTCACCTCTATCGTCCCACCAAGATTGAAGGCAACGAGCAGCATCCCGCGAGCTTGGGCGGAACTGACGTCTTCGCGCAGGCGTCGATCCTCGGGATGTACGATCCCGACCGTTCGCAGACCATCGCATATTTGGGCGATGTGCGTACATGGGGGAATTTTCTGGAAGCAATCCGCGGACCGCTCAACGCGCAGAAAGCGGTGCAGGGAGCGGGGATTCGCATCCTGACGCGTACTGTTTCTTCCCCTGCGCTATCCGATCAATTGAAGTCCGTACTCAAGCTATACCCGCAGGCGAAGTGGCATGTGTATGAGCCGGTCAATCGCGATAACGTGCTTGAAGGCGCGAAGATGGCCTTCGGCCAGCCGGTCGAAACCCAGTATAAGCTGGAGAACGCGGACGTAATCGTTTCGCTCGATGCAGATTTCCTGTACGCGGGATTCCCCGGTTCGACGCGATACATCCGCGATTTTGCCAAACGCCGCAATCCCGACGCGGGGAACATGAGCCGGTTGTATGTGGTCGAGAGCACGATGACGTCGACCGGCGCGAAAGCGGATCATCGCTTGCCTGTGCGAGCATCGGATGTCGCAGCTTTTGCCGGCCACTTGCCGGCTGCGATCAGCACTAATGAGCCCGTCCCTACGTTAGAACACCCGGAACAACAAAAATTTACCAACGCGCTTGTGCAGGAATTGCGGAGCCATCGGGGATCGAGTGTTGTCATCCCCGGCGATCATCAGCCTCTCGTAGTTCACGTTTTGGCCCACGAGATTAATCAGGCTCTCGGCAACGTCGGAAAAACAGTTTTCTACACCGATCCCGTCGACGCCAACCCGATCAATCAGACCGACTCCATCAAAGACCTCGTTGCCGATATGCGTGCCGGCAAAGTGGACATGCTCTTCATCCTGGGCGGAAATCCTGCCTACGATGCGCCTGCCGATCTGAACTTCGCCGATGCGTTGAAGAACACAAATATCCCGATGCGTGTGCACCTCGGCCTCTATCAGGATGAGACTGCCGAGCTTTGCCAATGGCACGTGAACGAAGCGCACTATCTCGAAGCGTGGGGCGATGCTCGCGCCTATGACGGCACAGTGAGCATCGTGCAACCGCTGATTGCTCCTCTCTACGGCGGCAAGAGCGCTTACGAACTGATCGCGCTGCTGGCTGGCCAAACCGAAGCAACAGGTCACGAAATTGTGCAGGGATACTGGCAGAAGCAGCACCCCGGCGCAGACTTCGACATGTTCTGGCGAAAATCGCTGCACGACGGCTGGATTGACGGAACCACGTTTTCTCCGAAGCAGTTTCCGATGAAAATGGCGAGCTATCTGCCTTTCGCCAAGAACCCGCCAAATGCGATCGAAATCAACTTCCGTCGCGATCCCTGCGTTTACGACGGATGCTTTTCCAACAACGGCTGGCTGCAGGAGCTGCCCAAGCCAATGTCAAAAATGACTTGGGACAATCCCGTGCTCATCGGGCCGGCCATGGCGGACCGGATGGGGTTGAGGACCGAGGATCTGGTCACGCTCGAATTAAATGGCAAGAAAGTGACCGCGCCGATCTGGATTCAGGCTGGGCATCCCGACAACTCGATCACTGTGTTTCTGGGTTACGGGCGGAAACGCGCAGGCCGGGCCGGAACCGGAGCGGGCTTCGATATGTATCCGCTTCGCTCCAGCGCAACGCCGTGGTTCACCACTGGCGTAAATCTCACCAAAGCCGGGGGAACTTACAAGCTGGCGACGACCCAGGGTTACCAGACCATGGACACGCCAGAAGGTGCGCGGCCACAGGTGCGGACCGCAAGCATCGAAGAGTATCGCAAAGAGCCAGACTTCGCCCGGGACGAAGAGCCTCCAGCGGAACTGACCTTGTACAAACCCTACCCGTATGACAAAGAACTTTATGTATGGGGCATGGCGATCGATTTGAATGCCTGCGTGGGCTGCAACAATTGCATCGTTGCCTGCCAGTCGGAAAACAACATTCCTGTGGTCGGAAAAGAGCAGGTTGTGATCGGCCGCCATATGCATTGGCTGCGCGTCGACGCATATTATCAGGGCGACCGCGATAGCCCGAAGGCATACTTCCAGCCCGTACCGTGCCAGCAATGTGAGAATGCCCCGTGCGAAGTCGTCTGTCCCGTGGGCGCGACCGTCCACAGCACCGAAGGCCTGAATGACATGGTCTACAACCGCTGCGTAGGGACTCGCTACTGTTCAAATAATTGTCCCTACAAGGTGCGGCGCTTCAATTTCCTGCTCTTCCAGGATTGGGAGACGCCGCAATTAAAGATGATGCGCAACCCAGACGTCACCGTGCGCAGCCGTGGCGTGATGGAAAAATGCACATATTGCATCCAGCGCATCACTCAGCAGCGCATCGATTCCGAGCGGGAAGATCGCAAGATTCAGGACGGCGAGTTGCAAACGGCGTGCCAGCAATCTTGCCCAGCCCAGGCGATTACATTTGGCAATATCAACGATCCCAGCAGCCAGGTTTCAAAGTTCAAGGCGATCACACGCAACTACAGCTTGCTGGCTGATCTGAATACCCGGCCACGAACGACGTATCTGGCCGAGATAAGTAACCCTAATCCGGAACTGGAAACCTAAGCGGAGCGCGATCGAAAGATGGACGAGCAAAGACAACCCGGAGCTCCAGTAATTGAGCCTGGATACACCTTTGGCACGGTCACTGACAAAATCAGTTCGATCGTTCTCACGCGCCCTACTTCCAACGGTTGGTATCTGGGTTTCGGCGTCGCATTTCTGCTCACCATGATGATGCTGTACGCCGTTGGATATTTGTTCCTCCGCGGCGTCGGCATCTGGGGTATTACGATTCCGATCGGTTGGGGCTTCGCCATCGTCAACTTCGTGTGGTGGATCGGAATTGGACACGCAGGCACGCTGATCTCCGCCATCCTTCTTTTGTTGCGGCAATCCTGGCGCAACTCGATCAACCGATTCGCCGAGGCCATGACTTTGTTCGCGGTCTCAGCCGCAGGCCTTTTTCCGCTGATTCACGTTGGGCGTCCGTGGCTGGCTTACTGGCTGTTCCCGTATCCCAACACCATGAATTACTGGCCGCAGTTCCGCAGCCCCTTGGTTTGGGACGTTTTTGCTGTTTCGACCTACGCGACGATTTCCTTGTTGTTTTGGTTCATCGGCCTGGTTCCTGATTTGGCCACCCTCCGGGATCGTTCCACCAATCGCGCGGCCCAGATTATCTATGGAATGCTGGCGCTGGGCTGGCGCGGTTCCGCACGGCACTGGCATCGCTATGAGACAGCGTACCTGCTACTCGCTGGGCTTGCGACGCCGCTAGTTCTGTCAGTTCACACTGTGGTCAGCTTCGACTTTGCCGTCGCTATCGTGCCGGGCTGGCATACCACGATTTTTCCGCCCTACTTCGTGGCTGGTGCAATTTATTCCGGCTTCGCCATGGTGCTCATGCTGGCGATCCCGATCCGCAAGTTCTACGGCCTCGAAGATTTCATCACCGAACGCCATCTACAAAACTCGGCAAAAGTTATGCTCGCGACTGGGTTGATCGTGGCCTATGGTTACGCGATCGAAGCGTTCATGGGATGGTACAGCGGCAATCGCTTTGACAGTTTTCTCCTCTGGAACCGCCTTCACGGGCCCTATGCCCCGTGGTACTTCTCGCTGCTGGCTTGCAACATCTTTATTCCGCAAGTGCTCTGGATTCGAAAACTGCGAACCAGTCCAGTCGCGTTGTTCCTGGTTTCCGGAGTCATCCTCGTCGGCATGTGGTTGGAGCGTTTCATTATCGTCGTAGTCAGCTTGCACCGTGATTTCCTGACTTCCTCCTGGGGAATGTATTACCCAACCCGCTGGGACTGGATGACGTACATCGGCACCATCGGGATGTTCCTTGCCGCTATGTTCCTCTTCGTGCGCATCCTGCCCATGATATCGATTTTTGAAATGCGCACCCTCCTGCCCGAGGCGGAGGTGAAGGAGTGAAGCGCGCTCCAATTTACGGAATGATGGCCGAGTTTGATTCTCCCACCCAACTGGTGGACGCGGCCCATCGCACCTACGAAGCCGGTTATTTGAAGATCGACGCCTACAGTCCATTTCCGGTCGAAGGATTGGCCGAGGCAATCGGCTTTCACAAGAACCGCGTCCCGTTGGTGGTGCTGATTGGTGGATTGATCGGAGGTTTATCCGGCTACCTTCTGCAGTACTGGATTTCGGCGGTAAGTTATCCCATCAATGTGGGCGGCAAACCTTACCATTCGTGGCCGGCATTCATCGTGGTGACGTTCGAGATGACGATTCTTTTTGGCGGAATTTCCGCCGTGTTTGGGATGCTGGCATTGAATGGTCTCCCCATGCCGTATCATCCGGTATTTAATGTGCCGCGCTTTGCCTTCGCGACCAAAGATCGCTTTTTCTTGATCGTGTTTTCTACCGATCCCAAGTACGGCCCGAGTGAAACCCGCCGCTTTCTGGAGAGCCTCGGGCCACGCTCAATTTCAGAGGTGCCCAGTTAGCGAACGGAGAACTGGGAACTAGGGAACTGAATTTATCTTGTCCCGAACTTTGATCTGGAAACAATGCCGAGTCTGAGAAACATTTCGCCGTTGGGATTGCTGGCGGTACTGGTGCTAGCTGGATGTCGCCAGGATATGCAAGACCAACCTCGTTTCAAGCCGCTCGCCGAGAGCGACTTTTACTCCGACTTGCGCTCCGCGCGGCCTCCAGTCGATGGCACCGTGGCGCGCGGCCAACTGCATGAAGATTCGTATTTCTACACCGGAAAGCTCGGCAACAGTCCCGGCGACTACATGCCTTTTCCAGTCACCGAAGATGTGCTGGCCCATGGTCGTGAGCGCTTCAATATTTACTGCGCTCCCTGTCACTCCCGCACTGGCGACGGCAACGGAATGATCGTGCAACGCGGTCTTCGACCTCCTCCCTCTTATCACACAGAACGTTTGCGCAAAGCGCCACTGGGATATTTCTTCGACGTGATGACCAACGGTTTTGGCGCCATGCAAGATTATGCCTCGCAAATTCCGCCTCGCGATCGCTGGACGATCGTGGCTTATATCCGAGCGCTACAACTTAGCCAGGGTGCGACCATGAGCGACGTTCCGCCGGGACAGAAAGTGCCGTCCGAGCCGCCCGTGCTCCGCGGCGACCCAGGCTCTGGCGCAACTTTACCCGAACTTGAGCCGGCTTCTAGCGGCGAAAAAGGAGAGCAGCCGAAATGAGCGCGGCGCACGTGAACAACCTGGACTTAATGGCTCCCCCGGTGGTGAAAACCATCCAGAGCCGTTCTCTGATTGTCGGCGTGATTTTTGCCGTCATCTCGGTGATCCTTGCGTTCCTGCGTCCAGACGAATTCTTCCGCGCTTATCTGCTCGGCTACATGTGCTGGCTCGGCGTGACTCTCGGATCCATGGCAATTGTCATGATCCGGCATCTGACCGGCGGCGGGTGGGGCACGGTTATTCGCAGAATTCTCGGCGCGGCCATGCGTTGTTTGCCGTTGATGGCGGTTTTATTTATTCCGATCCTGTTCGGGCTTCCTAAACTCTACGTGTGGGCCCGGCCTCTCGACTCCATATCGGACACACATCTCCGCGAACACTTGCGGGACCTTACACAGGGTTACCTGAACGTCCACGGGTTTATTATTCGTGCCGCGATTTATCTGGCGATATGGAATCTGTTGTC
>JBEKGG010000089.1:0-14836 GCA_050012915.1 Terriglobales bacterium
GACAGCGCCGTCATCGGTGCCTATAGTCCGCTACTATCAGTCCTTCGAACGCGGTCTTGGGCCATTTCAAGACTATGCGCTCACGGTATTTGTCATCGCACTCGGGATCCTGGAATTCTCTTTTGGCCTCTATGAAAAGCGGTGGACGAAAACTGAGAGATCTATCGACATCGCCTGCTTCGCCGCGTCCTACATCGTGATCCGCCCGTTTACCACCTATGTTGGCCTTAAGGTCTTGCCCATTGTGCTGCCGGGGCTCAAGAACTTGTACGTCTGGGTTCCATTCTTATGGGGAGTTTTCATCATCTGCATCGCCGACGACCTCACCCAGTACTGGTATCACCGGCTGCATCATCAGATTCCGTGGTTGTGGAGATTCCATCGCACACATCACTCGGCCGCGTACATGGGCATGGCGATGGCGAGCCGACAGAATCTGATCTACACGATTTTCTTTTCCCAGATTTATTTGACCGCTGCGCTTGTTTATCTGGGTCTGGGCGGTCCGGCGCTTATCGTTCTCGGATTGAAGGGCGTGATTACGACTCTGGCGCATTCCTGTATTCCCTGGGACAAGCCTTTTTATAAGTACAAGGTCCTTCGCCCGGCAGCGTGGGTGCTGGAACGCTTGATATCGACGCCCGCCACTCATCATGCCCATCATGCCGCCAGCACCGACGACGGTATCGGTTACTACAAAGGAAATTTCGGAAACATGTTTTTCCTGTGGGACGTGATTTTCGGGACGGCGCACATTTCCCGTGAATATCCAAAAGCCTACGGCATATCGCACTACCAGGGAGACCAGTGGTATGCGCAACTGCTATGGCCTATTTTCAAGTCGAAGGTCGAAGGCAGCGAACTCGCCGCCAATGGACCGATGGTGAAGTGAGCGGTCGCAACGCTAGGAATTCTGGCAGGAGAGCCGTAGAAACCACTGAATGACCTAGACCAACAGGAGCTTTATGAAGACAAACAGCGTATTAAGGGTGTTGACGTTGGCGTTAGTAATTGCATCGAGTGTCGCACTGCATGCTCAAGCGACGCAGCCGTATCAAGGAGTCGTCGGCAGAACCCTCGCCGAGTCCAAAGAATGGTGGCCCGAACCTGTGAAAGCGCCTGCCGGCGCGCCAAACGTAGTGTGGATCCTTTTGGATGATGTGGGCTTTGGCGCTACCGCAAGCTTCGGCGGAATCATCCAGACGCCGACGTTCGACGCTCTGGCTGCCAATGGTTTGCGGTATACGAACTTCCATACGACCGCGATCTGCGCCCCGACCCGCTCCGCGCTGTTGACTGGCCGTAACAGCGCATCCGTTCACGAATCCGGGTTTTCCCACACGATTATGTCCGCCGGTTTCCCCGGCTGGGATGGCAGGGTTCCCCCCACTGCGGGCACCATTGCAGAAATTCTTCGCGACAATGGCTACAACACTTTCGCGGTCGGCAAGTATGGTGTGACCCCAGATGAAGAGGCGACCGATGCCGGCCCATTTGATCATTGGCCCACCGGAAAAGGCTTTGATCATTTCTTCGGATTCCTTGGTTCGCAAACCGACCAATACAAGCCGGATCTGGTGGAAGATCAGGCACACGTGCACCCCGATGGTCGCCATTTAAGCGCTCAAATCACCGATAGAGCCATCTTTTATATCGACCGCCAGAAAAAGGCGGCTCCCGACAAGCCCTTCTTCCTCTATTACGCGCCCGGCGCAACTCATGCTCCGCACCAGGTCGACAAATACTGGAGCGATCAATATAAGGGCAAATTCGACCAGGGCTGGGACGCTTTCCGCGAGGAGGTTTTCGAACGCCAGAAGAAGCTCGGCATTATCCCTGCCAATGCCATTCTTCCCGATCGCAACCCGAACATCAAGGCCTGGGATCAACTCTCTCCGGACGAGAAAAAACTCTACGCGCGCTTCATGGAAATCTATGCGGGTTATCTGACCTATACGGATTATGAGGTCGGCCGTTTGATCAATCATTTGAAAGAGATCAATCAATTGGATAACACGCTTATGTTCGTGATGCTAGGCGACAACGGCGCAAGCAAAGAAGGCACTTTGAACGGCGATATCGATCGTCCTCTCTGGACCAGCAAGCCTTTAACGGAACAAGAAAATATTAATTACAACTTGAACAAGATTGGGGAGATCGGAACTCCCGACGCTGTGCAAGGAAATTATCCTCTGGGTTGGGCACAAGCCGCGAACACGCCGTTCAAGTTCTGGAAGCAGGATGCGAACAGCGAAGGCGGCACGCGCAATGGGCTCATCATCGTGTATCCGAACCACATCAAGGACAAAGGCGGAATTCGTAACCAGTACGGCCATGTAATTGACATTCTTCCGACGACACTCGAACTTGTGGGCATCAAGGCGCCGGAGGAGATCAGAGGCATCAAGCAACAAGTCATTGAGGGAACTTCTTTGGCATACTCGATTGACGATGCTAAGGCAGCTTCGCGCCACACGCTGCAGTATTACTACATCTTTGGCGCACGATCGATTTATCACGACGGGTGGAAGGCTGAATTGGCTTACCCAAATAGCTTTATCACTGGAAACGCCAAGAGCGAACAGCCTTTTGATGAAAACGCCTGGGAGCTCTACAACTTGAATGAAGACTACACCGAGCGAATCGACTTAGCCAAAAAGTACCCTGAGAAACTGGCTGAACTAAAAGCTGAGTTCGAGGAGCAAGCCAAGGATCATCATCTCTATCCTTACATCACATGGGACGATGTTTTTAATTCACGGATTCATCGCACCCCAGGCTCCAAGTCACTTGCCGACTACATGAAAGATGCTTCCAAGCCCGGTGACAACCAGTAGCTTTCCACGTGCACGATTGTGTGACCGGTCCAATTGGTGAAGTGACATGAGGTCATCACGCACAAACCGTCAGTGTTTTTTTGTCGGACGCATTTTATTAATCGCCCTCGGCATCTGCGGGATCGCACAGAATCGCGCCAAAGGGATTCAAAGCGCCCCGCAGAGCAACGAACACTGCGACGCGGGAGTTTCCCGGCATTCGTTGCATGCGGCGTCTCTGGTCGAAGCCTCGGACATTTCTGCTTCCACGAAAGCAGAGCCGCACAGTTCTCCAGACCGCATGGTCTGGATCCCCGGCGGCCAATTCTGGATGGGAACAGATCACATGGAGGATGCTCAACCCGTCCACGAAGTGGAAGTGAAAGGCTTTTGGATAGACCGGACGGACGTCACCAACGAAGAATTTGCGCGCTTCGTGAAGGCAACCGGATACGTGACCATTGCCGAGCGTCCGCTCGATCCCAAGCAATTTCCTAACCTCGCGCCAGAAGATTTGGCTCCCGGCTCCGTCGTATTTACACCTCCCGCCGGTCCGGTGTCCCTCGATAATCCGCTCGCGTGGTGGAGGTTTGTGCGCGGCGCGAATTGGCGCCATCCCAACGGCCCAAAGAGCGATCTTCTGGGAAAGGAAAAATATCCGGTCGTTCAAGTGGCATGGCCCGACGCCGTGGCTTATGCAAAATGGGCGGGCAAGCGCCTTCCGACCGAGGCAGAGTGGGAATTCGCGGCGCGTGGTGGCCGAGACCGGCAAGACTATCCCTGGGGCAATGAGCTCAATCCAAAAGGTAAATGGATGGCCAATACTTTTCAGGGACATTTTCCCGACAAGAATACTTCTGCGGACGGGTACGCTGGCATCGCGCCGGTCGCATCCTTTCCCGCCAACGATTTTGGTCTGTTCGACATGTCAGGGAACGTCTGGCAGTGG
Source organism: Terriglobales bacterium (assembly GCA_050012915.1). Taxonomy (GTDB): domain Bacteria; phylum Acidobacteriota; class Terriglobia; order Terriglobales; family Acidobacteriaceae; genus JABDBE01. Next base: position 3,766 of record JBEKGG010000089.1, read on the forward strand.
GTCTCGGACTGGTATCGGCCCGACTATTACGCGCAACTGAGACGCGACGCCGTTGCCGTCAATCCACAAGGACCTTCTGACAGTTTCGATCCGCAGGAGCCCGGCGTGAGCAAGCGCGTGCAAAAAGGCGGATCGTATCTTTGCACCGATCAATATTGCGGACGCTATATGCCTGGTGCAAGAGGCAAGGGAGATCCGGAGACAGGAACAAACCATTTGGGTTTTCGCTGCGTGCGCGCCCAAGGGGAATGAAAACCCGTCTCAACCAGCAAGTGCCTGGAAATCCGATTTGGTGATCGCTGTTTCGCAGAAGGGATTGTCCGTCTACTACAGGAGAGCAATGAAACGATATTTCTTGATCGTGTTGTTCCTTGCGCTTTTTTTCTCTTTTGGATTTGCAGGCGACGACAGCAACCTGCCGAAGCCGGACCCTGTGTTCAATGGGAAGGTCAACGTCACTCGGGACGCCTCAAAGCCTGACTGGCCGCAACGGCCGAAGCCGCACGCCGGCGCCCCGAACGTGGTTCTAATTCTTTTGGACGACGTCGGTTTCGGTGCGACTAACGTTTTCGGCGGCCCAGTGGATGCACCCGAGCTTCAGAAACTTGCCGACAACGGACTTCGCTACAACCGCTTCCATGTCAACGCCATGTGTTCGCCGACCCGAGCCGCACTTCTTTCAGGGCGCAACAGCCACGAAATGGCTTTTGGCAACATAGCCGAACTAGCCGCGGGCTATCCCGGATACAACTCGCTGTGGCCGAAAGAATCCGCTTCAGTAGCCGAAGTGCTAAAGGAAAATGGTTACAGCACCGCTGCCTTCGGGAAGTGGCACAACACGCCGATGTGGGAAGTCAATGCCGCCGGGCCTTTCGATCGCTGGCCAACAGGCCTCGGCTTCGAATATTTCTACGGCTTCCTGGGCGCCCAGACCAGCCAATGGGAACCGACCCTATATCGCAACACGCTTCCAATAGACCCGCTCGCGAAGCGGCGTCCCGGCGATCATCTGACCACGGATCTTGTGGACGACGCCATTGGCTGGGTACATCGGCACGACGCGCTGGTCCCGGACAAACCGTTTTTTCTGTATTTCGCGACCGGCGCGACCCATGTGCCCCACCACGTGCCGCCAGAATGGATCGCCAAGTATAAAGGCAAGTTCGACGAAGGCTGGGACGTGGTGCGCGCGCGCTCCTTCGCCCGCCAAAAACAGCTCGGCGTAATTCCCGCGAATGCCGAACTCACGCCCCGCCCTAAGGAAATACCCGCCTGGGATTCGCTAACCGCCGATCAAAAGAAGCTGGTTGCACGACAGATGGAAGTTTACGCCGGATTCCTGTCGCAGACGGACTACGAAGTCGGCCGTCTTCTCGCCGGTATTCGCGCCGACGGGCACAACGATGACACAATCGTTTTTTACATACCCGGCGATAACGGAGCGAGCGCGGAGGGCGGCTTCGAAGGTCGCGACGCGGTAGGAGTTGATGGGAAAGCGCCGAGTGTGGCCGACCGCCTGGAGAGAATTGACGATCTGGGCGGCGAAATCTTCCTTAATCATTACGCCACCGCTTGGGCTTGGGCGCTCAACTCGCCCTTCCAGTGGGCGAAAGAAGTCGCTTCCCACCTCGGGGGCACGCGCGATCCATTAATTGTTTCCTGGCCCGGCCATATTACGCAGGTTGGCGGCGTGCGCACTCAATTCACTCACGTCAACGATATCGCGCCAACCATTTACGAGCTGGCCTCGATCACGCTGCCGGCCGAGGTAAATGGAATCAAGCAGACGCGCCTTGAGGGCGTGAGCTTCGTCTACACATTTGAGCGTCCCGACGCGCCCAGCCGTCACAACGTACAGTATTTCGAAATGCTAGGCAGCCGCGGCATTTATAAAGATGGTTGGTGGGCGGGTTCTTTCAATCACCTCCCGTGGCCGACTGACAGGTCTCCGTTCAACTCTGCACCCGAGACCAAACCGTGGGAACTGTATCATCTCGATGACGACTACAGCCAAGCCAACAATGTTGCGACCCAGTATCCCGACAAGCTGAAGGAACTTGAAGATCTGTTCGACTCGGAGGCGAAGCGCAACCACGTCTATCCGCTTGAGCCTCTGCGCAACGATGGACTACCTCTTGTCACCAACGGCAAGAGTTCATTCGTCTATCGCTCCGGGCAGCAGCCGCTTCCGTCGGCTTCCACCCCAGCGCTCTCCCGACGCGCACACGTCATTACCGCCAACCTCGACGTACCGGTTGCCGGAGCTAGCGGCGTAATCGTTGCCCAAGGCGGTCGATATGGTGGTTTCACGCTCTACGTGAAGAGCGGAAGCCTGATTTATGAGAGCAACATTAATGGACACCGAGTTGGCCAAGTAGTGTCTTCCGACCCGCTGCCCGCAGGCAAGGTAATCGTTGCTGCGGAGTTCACCCCCGACGGCGCCGCGCCACAGCAACCGGGAGTGGCCTCCCCGACAGCACCTCCGGTGGGCGGGGTTGTTACGCTTTCGATCAACGGGAAGCCGGTTGGCTCAGGACACGTACTTGGAATAGGCAATAACGGCGACACCTTCGATATCGGCTACGACCGAGGCTCGCCGGTTTCGGCCAGCTACCCCAGCCCATTTTCGTTTACCGGCGAGGTTGAGAGCGTGCGCGTGGACTTAAAATGAGCCATCTTGCCTCCACGTCAATAACTCATCACCTGTGCCACTTCTCACCAACGCAACAACTATCCAGAAACGGGCTTGGACGACATCAATGGCAATGTCCCCGAAGCTGACTACCGCCATATGGTGCGGCGTCGTTTTAGAAGCTACGGTTTGTGGGCAAACTTCGTGCCGAAGAAGTCGCCCGCATTCCATGCGGGGGCTTCGGACTGCTCCGCGACTTCGTAGCCGATGAGGAAGTTCAGGGCTGTGGACTTCGCCGCCGAATCAAAGTAGAAGTGGTGATTCATGTTGTCGTTCGGGGTGTGGTAATTGGTGGCGGTCCAGTTCTTGGCGAATGTTGCACCATCGATCGCTGGATCGGCGCTCTGAGTTCCTCCATCGACTTTGACGGAGGGAACGCCTTGCCTCACAAATGAATACTGATCGCTGCGCGTGAAGTATCCCTCTTCGGGGCGTGGGTCGGGACTGATCGTGTATCCCATCCTGCGCGCAGCTGCCTCTGCATCCTTGGAGAGAGTGGAATGCTCGGCACCCTGCGGGACGATGTCTTTGATGGGGAAGCGCAAGCCGGGCGCGCCGTCTATATTCACGTCAGCGACGATGTTTTCGAGCGGGACGGTTGGATAGTGCGCGAAATAATCCGACCCGAGCAAGCCTCGTTCCTCACCGGTGACGAAAAGGAAAAGAATGGAGCGCCGGGGCGGACGCGGCAAGCTCGCGAATGCGCGCGCGATCTCAAGAAGTGCGCCGGTGCCTGAGGCATTGTCAGACGCGCCGTGGCAGATGGGGTCTGCCTCTCCAGGACGGCAGATGCCGAGGTGGTCGAGATGCGCCGAGTAAACGATGTACTCGTTCGCGAGGTTCGGGTCGGAACCGGTTAGTTTCGCGATAACATTGCGGCTTTCGACTCTTGTGAAGCGGTTGGCGAGATGAATCCGCACAGTACCCGGCAGGGGGAAGGGGCCTAGTTTGTCTGCTTTCGCGGCTGCAAGAACTTCCGGCAATGATTTCGGAGCGCCCGCGAATAGAGCTTCGGCGCCGCTTTGATTGGTCCTGACCAGAACGCGAATCTCTGGAACCGTATCCGAGGGAGCACCCTGCGGGTCAAGCCAGCGCATGGGCGGGTCGGCACGTAACTGGAGCATGACGCGATTCCACTGAGCACGCAAAAACTCGGGCGAATCGATGACGATGACGCCGACGGCGCCATGTGCGGCGGCATTTTGCTGCGCTATAAGAGCACTGGCGAAATAGGCGCGTTCGGTAGAAGGAAAGCGGGCCGGCGCGCCGCGCAGTACTACGGCTACCTTTCCTTTTACGTCCGCACTCGCGTAATCGTCATACTGAAATTCCGGCGAGGTTACACCGTAGCCGACGAAAACAGCACTCGCATCTACGGTCGTGTCGCTCAGCAGCAGATTGGCGTAAATGACGTAGTCCTGGTCGAGCACCAGCTTTTGCGATTTGCCGTCACGCACGAGTTCGAACGAAGTTTGTTCGGCGACGAGCTCCGCTTTTCGCAGCGGCAATGGCTGGAACCATGTGCCGTCGATTCCTCCGGGCGAGAGGCCCATGGCTTCGAGCTCGGTCGCAACATAGCGCGCCGCAATCTCGTGCCCGCGCTCCCCTGTTCCACGGCCTTCGAGCAGAGTATCGGAAAGGAAGCGCATATGCGCAGCGATCGCTTCCGGCCGAATCACCTTTATTGCCGCATCCGCGGCGGTCTGATCGGAGGGGTTAAGCTCTTGCGCCCTCAACGGTACATAAAGCGTCATTGCTAATAGAATTGCTAGCGAAAACCTTTTCATTCGTGGTTTCCGGACTTGGTATGCTAACGGCGCGGGGGTTGTACCGCTATGTCGCATATTTGTCCTCCTAAGCGCTATCGCATGAAGCTACCGCAACGGAAGGTTGAATGGTCATCCATACCGGAGACTATATGGCGAACACACAGATGCTCATAGCCGAAGTCTACTCCGCTTTCAACCAGCGGAACATCGATGGCGCTGGCTCGGATGAAGGAGAGCGTCAGTTGGCCCAAAGCATCGGAAGGCGGACGTGTAGTCGGGAAAAAAGAGATTCGTGCCTACTGGAGACGGCAGTGGAAAGAGTTCGATCCTCACGTCGAGCCGGTTGAGGTCATGCGTCCGACCCGACCTCCCTGGCCGCAGCCTCGCCGCGATCGAGAGTGCCCGACCCGAGCAGCACAACGAAGCCGTGTGTCACGAGATCCTTTGCGATCCGAAGACCGATTCCTTGATTAGCCCCGGTGACCAGGGCAACACGATTGTCTTGCATGACAACCTCCTTCATTTCAAATAGGCAAGGTCTGCTGCTCAAGATGCGACTGTAGCCAGGATCTCGGGGTACCGCATGCGCTCAAGATCTGCAATCAGGCCGGGACCCGTCGGGTTCCACCCAAGTTTTTTCCGTGTCTTGGCGCCTGAGGCGGCAAGATCGTTGCCGGCGAATACGCTCAACCACCCAAAATGAGCCTGCGCCTCTTCTGGCGATAGGGAGGTCACCGGCACTTTCAATCCTTTGCCAATTATTTCTGCGATATCCTGCACGGCCACGCCTTCTTCGGCAACGGCGTGATACTTTGCTCCAGTCTCGTGCTTTTCCAGTGCAAGCCTGTAGAGATGTGCCACATCCAGAACATGAGCTGCTGCCCAGCGATTGCGCCCTTCCGCCACATACGCAGACACACCTTTTTCCCGCGCCACAGCGATTAGATAAGTGACGAGCCCAGCCTTATTCGTGTCGTGAACCTGGGGAAGACGCATGACCGAAGCGTTTACGCCCTTGGCAACCAGACTAAGAGCCGTCTGTTCCGAGACACGTGGAAATGGGAAGTCCGACGGAATGACATCGTCTTCGGTTGTAAGCTGGCCAGGAGCGGCCAATCCAGCTAGTCCCGATGTGACAATGAGAGGCCGATGGGAACCGGCAAGCGCGGAGCCCAGAGCTTCGATGGCACTTTTGTCGATCTCGCAGTTCTCCTGGAATCTTGAGAAGTCGTGAACAAATCCAAGGTGAATGACGGCATCCGAAGCGGCGGCGGCTTTTCGTAAGCCATCGAGGTCTTCCAGCGAGCCCCGATGGATATCCGCACCAATAGCGGCTAAGGATTTTGCTCCCTCATCGGAACGAGCCATACCCAGGACTTTGTGTCCGGCAGAGGTCAGTTCTTTCACCGTCGCCGTGCCTATAAAACCTGTCGCACCTGTGATGAAAATACGCATACTAAGACTCCTTTTCTGGTAAACCGATTGAGTTAAGGTTGGCAAGCACTTCAGAGGGAATCTGCAGCTGTGCAGCTTGGAGATTCTCCCGAAGATGCTTGCGGGAAGATGTTCCCGGAATCAGCAGGATGTTGGGCGAGCGATGTAGAAGCCAGGCCAGTGCAACCTGCATCGGCGTAGCACCGAGGCTCGCGGCGATATCAGACAACTCTGCTGACTGCAGTGGCGTAAAACCACCAAGCGGAAAGAACGGCACGTACGCAATGCCATGGTGAGCTAGGTCTCCGATGAGCGCCTCATCGGCTCGACGCACCAGGTTGTAGTGATTCTGTACGCACACAATCGGCACGATCCCCCGCGCTTCGGCGACCTGAGCGGGCGTGACATTACTCACTCCGATATGCCGGATCAGCCCCTTCTGCTGGAGTTCGGCCAAAACGGAAAGCGGAGCCTCCATCGAACCCTCCGCGGGTTCGTGAATGCTGAACATGCTGCGCAGGTTAACTACATCCAGCACATCGACTCCTAGGTTGCGAAGATTGTCGTGAACCTGCGCAGTCAATTCCTCGCTCGAAAAAGCCGGAATCCATGACCCATCCTCGCCCCGCCGAGCGCTGACTTTGGTGACAATGATCAGATCGTCGGGATAAGGAGACAGCGCTCTTCGTATGATCTGGTTCGTGATGTGCGGACCATAAAAATCCGCCGTGTCGATGTGGTTCACTCCGTTCGCAACAGCTTCCTGCAGTACGGCAATCGCTTCGTCGACATTTCGAGGAGGCCCCCATACCAATTTGCTGCCATCTCGCCCCGCAAGTTGCATGGCTCCGTAGCCCATGCGATTTACTGTCATTGAAGTGCCAGGCAGCGTGAAGCTCCCCGCGAGATTCATCTGTTCAATCATTTCGTTCCTCCCGATGCTGTTTATTCATTGCTTAAAGAGGGGAGCCCAAAACACTCTCCCACCATTTCTTCACTCTTCTTCCAGAGCGCCTCAGCCGTTTTCGCATCCACCGCGTAACTGCGGACTCCTTCAACCATGGAACTCGTCGGAACTTCATCCGGCACAATCTCGGCGACGTGACAGTTCTCGCAATACCTGCCTCCGATCTCGTCTGCCGGAGCTACCACGCCGGCCCATACTGAAGTTGCGGCGCCTTGTGCCACACTCTTCCTCTGCAAAGGCGGCTTCCCCGCAGTGGCGAGCTGCTGATTGATCTGCTCGACTCTCGCCTGCAGCCAGCTTGGACTCAAATGGCGAACTAATTCCGTTTCGATGATGCCTGGGTGTACGGCCGCGGCGCGCACGCCACGTTCCCGATGTCGCTTATCGAAGGCAACGGCGAAGAGGATGTTCGCGGTTTTCGACCTGCCATAAGAAACGAACGGATCGTATTCCGTTCGTTCAAACTTGGGATCGTCGAGGTCGACGTTGGAATAACGATGACCTGCGGACGACACATTGATCAACCGCCCTCCAGTTCGAACAAGCGATGCAATGCTGTTAACCAGAACAAAGTGGCCGAGATGATTTGTGCCGAACTGCGTCTCAAAACCGTCGGCCGTCTTACCGAACTTTGTTGCCATCACGCCGGCATTGGCGATGATGACGTCGAAAGGTTCCGCTTTCGTGAGCAGTTGTTCGGCGCATTTCCGCACGCTGTTGAGACTGGCCAAATCAACTTCGATCAACTCGAAACTGCCACCGTTAGCCGTAGCGTCCTTACGCAACTGTGTGGTCGCGGCCTCAGCCTTGGTCAAGTCCCGGGCAGCCCCCACAACGTGCGCGCCATGGGTGGCCAGAGACCGCGCCGTTTCCACTCCGAGTCCTGCGGAAACGCCGGTGACAAGAATCCGTTTACCGCTCAGGTTCACTCCCGTCAACACTTCGTCGGTGGTTGACGTTGCTCCAAACACTTCCACCATCTCAGGCATATTCCTTTCCTCCTAAGCAATTTGTGGTTCAGTCAACAAGGGCGACGCGTCTAACTCGACTTGCGAGCCGAACCGAAGCCTTGGCAGTGAGCGATCTCCATTCGCGGACTGAAGCGGGCAGACCATCGGCCTCGATCAACTCCTGTAGCCAGTCTTCTGTTGAGAGTTCCGCCAGTTCTGATCCAAACGAGTGGGTGACGGCCTTGAAGAATGCCGACAACTCCCGCTCCGCCATCGTCATGACGTCGGGGCAAGGCGGATCGGAATTCTTCAATGGTTGATAATGAGCGACTGAATTCATATTCCTCACCTCTCGAAGCCGTAAGGGCAGACGCCATTGACAGGCCGCCCGATTCCAATTAAAACGGAGAGTGTCTCCGAATCTGTAGATAGGATAACCGGAGACGTTCTCCGGTTGCAAAACTTTTTTATGCCAGGCAACAATCAGAAAATTGCCCTGCGAAAACCACGCACTGACGCGCAGCGGAACCGCGAGCGCATTCTGGAGGTGGCGAAGGAGGCGTTTACCCGGTCAGGTTCCAATGCCAGCCTCGACGACATTGCTAAAGAGGCGGGGGTTGGAGCGGGGACTTTGTATCGCCACTTTCCTACCCGTGATGCATTGATCGAAGCGGTCTATCGGACTGAAGTGGAAAAGATGGCAGCAGCCGAGAAGAAGTTTTCCGAAAGCCTTCCTCCGATCGAGGCTTTGCGAGCCTGGATGCTCTTGTTCGTCGATTACATCGCAACAAAGCAGATCATCGCCCCTGCGCTAAACTCTGTCGTTGGAGGGCCATCGAAGCTGTTTGAAAATTCACGCAGTCAGATCCAGGGAGCGATTGATTCGTTGGTGAAGCGCGCCATCAAGAGCCGCGAAATTCGTAAAGATCTTGAGCCATTCGATCTACTTCGGGCGCTGATCGGGGTCTCTCACGTAGCGTCCGGCCCTGGCTGGCAGCAAAGCGCTAGGAGACTCGTGGACATTCTCATCACGGGCTCCCGCCCAATCCAATAGACCGGTGCAAAAGTTAGGATTCGACTACCTGCGTTGTTGCCCACTCGGACTTCATGTGTGAGCAAACACATTCAGATCGGAACCGACAAGCGCGTCGGGACTCTGGGTTTCCTGCGGGTCGTGAACAAGTGCATTATCGCGGATACACTCATCGAAACCAGATTTGTAACGCGAAGTCGGGATCTCGTCAGGAAATCCAGCACTGACGAGATGCGCGTTTATCGTTAACTACGTGGTGAAACTTCCTACAAGAGGACTTCTGGACCGCGTCGACGGGACTCTGGGTCCATCGCAACTCCACGAGACCATTTTTTGTTACATTATTTACAGGGCTCTTGGGAAAGGAGGAGACAGATGTTAAAGCGACCTCAAATTGTCGGTGCATACGCATTCAAGTGCGCTCTCCTCTTTCTGGCCTCCGCCGTATTCACTTGGGGATTGCAAGCAAAACTCTCCCTTTACAAGCTCCCGCAATCTCCATCTACCGTCACAGTTGCCAAGCTATTGACGGAGAGGCGTTCCGCCCAAACCATGGCATTGCTTGAAAAGGCCCTCAAACCGGATGCGGCTTGGGAGACGTTGGACCTGATTCCATTATTGGTTTTGGCCCAGGCGGTTTTGATTCTTACACTCGAGTTTTACCAAGTCGAAATGAACCTCTGCAGGCCTCGCATGTGGAATTTCCACGATCCGCACCTCACGCAACGTCCTCCTCCAGCCTTCTTTTAGTCCCTCCACGGCGATATATTTATTGCAAACCGGGCTTATTCTCAACATCGAATAGGCCCCTCGGTGATCGCCAGTCCCTTTTTTAAGGAGCTGAACTGTCGCGATTCCAATCCCGACCTTGCGGGATTGAAAGTAAGGTGGCTTCATGCATCGTAAGCGAATCCTTTGGATTGCGGGGCTTTTCTGCCTTCTGTTGGCAGCTCTCTTCCTGATCGTTCGTAATCACTACGGCAATGCCCCCGCCGAGCAGCCGAAAACGGCTGCGGTCGTTGCGGTCACGCGTGGCGCCCTGGCCAGTTCCCTCAGCGTCGCGGGCCAGTTTCAGCCCTATCAACAAGTGGACCTTCACGCCAAAGTCTCGGGATATATTCGCTGGATCAAGGTCGATATCGGTGACCGCGTTCGTCAGGGCGAGGTCCTGGCCCTGTTGGAAGTCCCAGAGCTGCAGAATCAAGTAGAGGGCGCTAAGGCCGAGGTCCGCCACAGCCAATCTGATATCACTCGCGCGCAAAGCGAGGTCGTCAGCGCCGAGTCAACATACTCCGCGGTGCACGCTGAGTACACCCGTCTGGAAGAAGCTTCCAAAGAAAGACCAGGGCTGATCGCGGAGCAGGAGTTGGATGACGCGCGAGCCAAAGACCGGGAAGCGGCAGCACAGGTCGGGGTCGCCAAGGCCTCGCTCGACGCCATGCAGCAACAACTCGGCGTTTCCAACGCGACGCGCAGCCGGCTCGAAACGATGTCCGGATACGAGCAGATCGTCGCTCCCTTTACCGGTGTGGTGACGAAGCGCTACGCCGATACCGGCACGCTGATTCAAGCCGGACAGGATAACAATACGAATACACTTCCCGTGGTACAGGTGGCCGAGAGCGACCTGCTCCGGCTCCGCATGCCCGTGCCGGAGAGCGACGTACCTTACATTCAGGTCGGCGGCGATGTGCAGGTGAAGGTCAACGCGACTGGGCACACATTCACGGGCAAGATCATCCGTTTCTCGCGCGCACTCGATACCAACACCCGAACCATGCTGACCGAGGTCGATGTCCCAAACCGTGATCTGAGTCTCAGTCCAGGCATGTACGCGGAGACGACCATTCAACTCCTGCAAAAGGATGACGCTCTCATTTTGCCGGCGCAGGCCGTGGTGCAGAGCGGCGATCAATCATATGTGCTGGTAGTGGATGCGACGAACCATGTCGAGAAGCGCAATGTGACTCTCGGAATTCAAACCTCGAACCGCGTAGAAATTACCAGCGGCCTGCAGGCTGGGGACTACGTGATCGCCTCTGGACAGACTGGCTATCAGCCGGGAGAAGTTGTGTCCCCGCATGCAGCCTTCATTCCAACGGGGGCGCAGGAGGTGAGCGAGTAATGTCCTCTTTTGCCATCAAGCATCCGTTCTTCATCCTGATGCTTTGTCTCATGGTGGTCGTCGTGGGCATTACCACAGTCGCGCGTATGCCCGTCGATCTG
>JBEKGG010000090.1:0-14798 GCA_050012915.1 Terriglobales bacterium
AAGTTTGCAGGAAGCCACTCTGCAATTATTTGCTCGCGCCGGCTTACCGATCTTCACGAATGGCCGCTCTTATTTCGCAACTACGCGCGACCCGGAAGTTGAGTGCATGTTAATTCGTGCCCAGGAAATGGCCCGTTACGTCGAGCACGGCGTGCTCGACGCTGGGCTGACAGGCTTTGACTGGGTGATCGAGAGCGGACTCGAAGTCGTTACAGTTTCCGATCTGATTTACGCGAAGCAGAGCCGGGGCAAAGTACGCTGGGTGCTCGCCGTACCTGAGGATTCACCGTACGAACGCGCTGAAGATCTTGGCAACCGAATCATCGCAACCGAACTGGTCAGCGTTACGCGGAAATATTTCGAGAATAAGAACGTGACCGTGCAGGTTGAATTTTCCTGGGGCGCAACCGAGGTAAAACCTCCCATGCTCGCCGACGCCATTGTAGAGGTCACGGAGACTGGCAGTTCTTTGCGAGCGAATCATTTGCGCATTATTGACACGGTGCTGGAATCGAATACCCAAATTATCGCTAACAAAAAAGCATGGTCTGATTCATCGAAGCGCCGCAAGGTTGAAAATCTGGCGCTCATGTTGCGCGGAGCGATGGATGCCCAAAACCGCGTCGGGCTGATGCTGAATGTGCGCAAGCAGGATCTGGCAGCGGTACTCGCCGTTTTGCCTGCGCTGAAAAATCCCACCATCTCCACCCTCAGTGACGGAGAGTGGGTAGCCGTGAACACGGTGATCGAGGAATCTACCGCCTGGCAAGTCATCCCGCGGTTGAAGGAAGCGAACGGACAAGGAATCGTCGAGTATCCGCTGAACAAGGTGGTCTTGTGATGCGTATTCTCTCTGGAACCGCGGCCGCGGCGAGGGTGCGGAAGATCGCAGCCCGCGGATCACGATACGCGGAGGTCGAGCCGGCGGTGCGCCGGATTATCACCGATGTGCGGCGTCAGGGCGATCGCGCCTTACGCAAGTATGCTGAACGGTGGGATGGTCTTGGTGCGCAAGAATCTCTCTCTGTGTCCGAGGTCGAGATTCAGGCAGCGTGGAAAACTGCGGCCCCGGAATTGAAATCTTCTTTGCGCCACGCGGCAGCGAACATCCGTCACTTCTGCGAGTGGCAAAAGCCGGCGGAGTGGACGCGTACACGCAAAGGGATCACTGTTGGGCAAGTCGTACGCCCCCTGGATTCGGTCGGCTGTTACGTTCCCGGCGGCCGTTACCCGCTGGTCTCGACGCTGCTGATGACGGTTATACCCGCTCAGGTTGCGGGTGTGCAGAATATCCGCGTCGTCTCGCCTCATCCGAGGACAGAGGTGCTGGCGGCTGCCGGAATGCTCGGAGTGACCGAAGTCTATCGCGTCGGTGGAGCGCAGGCAATCGCAGCACTCGCTTACGGAACTCAGCGCATTCCACGTGTGGACAAGATTGTGGGTCCTGGAAATCTTTATGTCACGGCTGCGAAGAAACTGGTTTCCTTTGATTGCGCGATTGACTTCCTGGCCGGTCCGACCGAGGTTGTCATCGTCAGTGACTCTGGCACGCCAGAGTTTATCGCCGCGGACTCGGTAGCGCAGGCGGAGCACGATCCGGAAGCGCTTGCGGTTTTTATCACAACTCGCGATGATATGGCTCGCCGGGTAGCGCGTGCGGCAGAGAAAATCAGCCGTGGGAATACGGTGGCCCGCCAATCATTGCGCCGCAACGGCACCATTCTCGAATCTGCTTCGCGCCGTCAGAGCTTTGAGTGGGCAAATGAAATGGCAGCGGAACACCTTACGGTTGACGCGGCAGACGTTGCACTCGTCCGTAATGCGGGATCGGTGTTCGTAGGCGACTATTCACCCCAAGCAGGTGGTGACTATGCGACGGGTCCCAATCACGTTTTGCCGACTGGCGGTGCTGCGCGCTTTCGTGGCGGACTCAGCGTTCTGGATTTTATGAAGCTGATCAGCGTTCAGAAGCTGTCGCGCAACGGTCTACGAGGAATTGCATCGGTCGTGGAGTCTCTAGCGAGCGCCGAAGGGCTGCGGGCGCATGCGGAGTCGATCCGCTTCAGGGTGGGCCATGCTTGAAGCGCGCGAATCGGTTCGCAATCTGCCGACCTATCATCCACCACTCGGTGGACGTGCGGGTCTACGCCTCGACTTTAACGAAAACACAGTCGGCTGCTCGCCGCGGGTTCTGGCACGATTGCGCAAAATCACCGCGGAAGAGATTGCGTGCTATCCCGAACGCGAGCCCATCGAAGCCGTGGTCGCGGACTTTCTCGGTGTCAAGCCCGACGAGTTGCTGCTTACGAATGGCGTGGATGAAGCCATCCACCTGCTTTGCGAGACCTTTCTGCAGCCTGGCGACGAAGCGCTAATTGTAGTGCCTACATTTGCCATGTACGAGATTTTCGCGGCTGCTACCGGCGCGAAAGTTATCGCGGTACCTGCGGAAAAAGATTTCAACTTCCCCGCTTCTGATTTACTTTCTCAAATCACGCCGCACACTCGCCTGATCGCGATCGCCAACCCGAATAACCCGACCGGCAGCGTAGCCGACGCAGATACTTTACTCGAAATCGTCCGGCGCGCTCCCCAAGCCGCGATCCTGGTGGACGAAGCCTACTTCGAGTTTTACGGCAACACTCTGCTCGGGCGATGGCGCAGCGTACCGAACCTGTTCGTCGCCAGAACGTTTTCCAAAGCGTATGGGCTCGCCGGACTTCGCGTTGGTGTGCTTGCCGGAAACGACGCGCACATCCCGATGATCAACAAAATCAGTTCGCCTTACAACGTGAATGGCGTGGCGCTCGCGTGCCTGCCGACAGCACTGGGTGACCAGGACTACATTGGCCAATACATCGACCAAGTTCAGCAGGGACGGGAAGAACTCCAGCGCGAGTTCGCACGATGGGGAATTCGATATTGGCCGAGTCAGGCTAATTTCGTGCTCGCGAGTTTTGGTCCCTCGAAGACTGCGTTCATCCAATCGATGCGTTCGCGCGGCATTCTGGTACGCGACCGTTCGCGCGACCACGGCTGTGAGGGTTGCGTGCGCATCACCGTTGGAAACGCGGAACAGACTGCTTGCCTGCTTCTGGCGATGCGAGAAACGCTGACGGAAATCGGCGCGAAAGAGGCAACCGCGAAATGAGACGAGCCTCGATTCAGCGCATCACCAAAGAGACCGACGTGCGTGCGGCGCTGGTCATTGAAGGTCACGGCCGGTACAAAATCTCAACCGGCATTCGCTTCTTCGATCACATGCTGGAACTCTTCGCGCATCACGGCGGTTTCGATCTTCAGTTGAAGGCTAAGGGCGACCTCGACGTCGATCAACACCACACGGTGGAGGACGTCGGCATCGTACTCGGCCAACTTTTCGACAAGGCTCTCGGGGCCAAGCGCGGCATTCTGCGGGCGGGTTATTTCGTGATGCCGATGGACGAAACCCTTGGCTTGGCTGCCGTAGATTTTTGCGGACGGACATCCAATACTGTCGATACCAAGGTTCGCGCGCGGCTGGTAGGCGATCTTCAGGCCGAACTGGTGCATGATTTCTTCGATGGATTTGCGCGAGGCGCTCGCGCCAGCGTGCACGTTCGCGTGCTCTACGGTCGCTCAAGCCATCACAAGATTGAATCGCTGTTCAAGGCATTCGCGCGAGCACTGCGTGCTGCCTGCTGGCGAGATCGCCGTATGGCCCGATTACTTCCCAGCACGAAAGGATTGCTCTGATGATCGCGGTGGTTGATTATCGCGCCGGAAATCTTACGTCGGTGAAAAAGGCGTTGGATCATTTGTGCGCGGATGCCACCGTCACGCGCGACCCATCCGTTGTTGATAGAGCGGATAAAGTCATTCTCCCGGGGGTGGGCCACTTTTCGGCGACGGCAAGCCTCGAACAAACTGGACTGCGAGCGGCCATTCTTAGCAAAATTGAGCAAGGCGTACCGTTCCTTGGCATCTGCGTCGGAATGCAGTGGATGTTCGAATCGAGTTCGGAAGCACCTGGAGTCCCGGGTCTGGGTTTGTTCTCGGGAGCGTGCGGACGCTTCACAGAAAGTGTCAAGTCGCCGCATGTCGGCTGGAATTCTTTGGCATGTCGCGAGAGCTCGCGGCTGCTGCGCGGAATCCCATCGGACTCTTTCGTGTACTTCACCCACTCGTACTCGGCGCCGGTGGTGAGAGCAACCGTGGCACGATGCGAGTATGGTGGTGAGTTCTCCGCCGCCATCGAACAAGACAATTTGTTCGGTGTGCAATTTCATCCTGAAAAATCGGGAGCGATTGGGCTTCAACTTCTGAAGAATTTCTGCGCTTTGTGATGCTGACAAAACGAATCATCGCGTGCCTGGACGTCAACGCTGGACGTGTCGTAAAAGGCGTGCAGTTCCAGCAGTTGCGCGATGCCGGCGATCCGGCAGAACTGGCCGCTGCGCACGGACGGGCGGGCGCCGATGAACTCGTGCTGCTCGACATTTCGGCTACCCATGAGCAGCGGGCAACTCTGGCGGACACGGTTCGCCGAACGGCGCGGCAGTTGTTTATTCCTTTCACCGTTGGCGGCGGCATCCGCTCGCTCGACGATGCGATCGCCGTCTTTGAAGCCGGCGCCGACAAGATCAGCATCAATTCCGCAGCACTCGCCGATCCATCGCTGATCACGCGCATCGCCGACCGTTACGGTTCGCAGGCGGTTATCGTTGCCATTGACGCCAAGCGGGTTAACGGAGAAGCGCGGTTCGAGGCTTACGTAAGCGGCGGCAGAAATCCTACTGGGCGCGATGCTGTCGCTTGGGCGCGCGAGGCAGAAGAACGAGGCGCCGGCGAAATCTTGCTTACGTCGATGGATCGCGACGGCACCGGCACTGGTTTCGATTGCGAGCTAACCCGCGCGTGTTCGGAAGCCGTACACATTCCAGTGATCGCCTCAGGCGGTGGTGGAGATGCGCAGAGCTTCATTGAAGTCTTTCAGCGAGGCAAAGCTGACGCTGCACTCGCCGCTTCGATCTTTCACTTTGGCCTGCATCGTCTTGCCGACCTGAAGCAAGAGCTGCAGAGCGCCGGCATTCCGGTACGATGGCCATGTTGATCCCTTCGATTGACTTCATGGGCGGCAAGATCGTTCAGCTTGTACAGGGCGAGCGTAAAGCGCTCGAATTCGACGACTTCGAAGAGTGGATCGTGCGCTTCTCTTCGTTCCCTTTGATTCAACTCATCGATCTGGATGCCGCTATCGGCACCGGTGACAATCGGGATACGGTACGCGAGTTTGCCAGTCGTCTTCGGTGTCAGGTCGGGGGAGGAATTCGTTCTATTCAGACCGCAGAGCAAATGCTGTCGCTCGGCGCGAAGCGCGTGATTCTGGGATCCTCTCTCATTCGCGACGATAGACCCGACAACGTATTTGCCGAACAAATTGCAGACGCAGTCGGGCCAGAGAAGTTGGTCTTCGCCATCGACTCCAAGCAGGGGCGGGTTGCTATCCATGGCTGGCGCCAACTCACCGCAATCACGCCTCTCGAAATGATCGCGGCTTTGGAACCCTGGTGCGGGGCATTCCTTTACACGAATATCGATACTGAAGGCCTGATGCAGGGCATTCCTTTTGAAACGGTGAGCAAACTTCGAGCCTCGACGACGAAGCAGCTGATCGTGGCCGGGGGCATTGCGAACTCTGAGCAAGTCGATGAGCTCGATGCTCTGCGAATCGATGCGGTAGTAGGAATGGCGATTTACACCGGACAGTTGAAATTAAGCGGATCTGCTTCTTTCCCGTCTTCGGTCGGCGGCAACGAGTGATTGAGCGTCTTCGAGAATTCCGCTGAGAACTCACAGGGGCGAAAGCTCGTCCTGTTTCTGCTCCTGCGTTTCCTTAAGGAACCTTCTCTCCAAGAATTGCCTGGCCAAATCGCGGCCGCCGATGCCAAAGGCAATGGCCAGGCCAAGCATTAGTGCTCCAAAGGCAATGGCGAAAGCGACCAGAATTGTTCTTTCTCCCAGACCCAATTGCTCGAATGCCATGGTTACCGCAAAAATAATAATGATCGACCTGATCAAGGTTGCCAGCAGTCCAGGCGACGGGGAACCGGCGTTGACGGCCGCGAGCAACGCAGCCCGCGAGAAGAAACTTGCCGCCACCAATCCGAAAAAGAAAATAAGCAGGGCCACGAATAAACGGGGCAAGTACAGGAAGATTCTCGCAATGTGCTCCTGCAAGCCCACGATGCCGAGCACCTGTACTCCAAGTAAAATGAAGCCCAGCCATACCACCCAGAAGACAGTCCGACTCAAGAGTTCACTGGATGAGGGCAAAGCCAACTTGTTCAAGAGTTGAGTCGCGCCAGCATTGTCAGAAAGCTTGTCGAACTTCGCGATCCGTAGAATGCCGCGCAGACTAAATTTAAAAACGTATGCTACCACCCATCCCAAGAGCGCAATGATCAGCATTGCCAGTAGACGGGGCAGAAAGTGCGCAAAGTTCCTGGCCAGCTCTTGCATTGCGTGGTCCAGTTCTCCCATGATCATTTCCCACATATTTGCCTCACTCTTTTGCGTTCCATAGATCAAGCAAGTACGGTTTCAATCGCTCAAATGTCAGGCAGAGCGTTTCAACATGCGCTTCCATCTCCTCTCCTGACGCGTCGCGGTTTTCGAGGAGAAAGGTGAACACCTTTCCGCGATAAAGGGGAGCCAGAGCCTGAATGATGTGGTCACGATTGATTACTGATTTGTGATACGAAGCAGCAAACTCATAAGCGGTTTTCACCCAGAGTTCATGGGGATATCGAAAGTCATCTTCCGCAAGCTTGGCGATGCTCTGTATTTCAGTGAGCGTCTGAGCCGATACTATCGACTTAAGCACTGGCTCAAGTTCGCCGACGCCGGAAGTGAAAAGTTGATAGAGCCGTTTTCGGTTTACGCGAATCGGTTCCTCGGTCAAATCATGTTCGGCGCCAAACGTGGGGATACTTTCAGTTGGATGGTTCGCGCTCCAAAGCTGGAAGTTGGAATCGAGCGACCAGAAAAGGGTCCCTACGGTCTGCCGCATCGCGGGCACAAGGTCGGCTGAACTGCGATCGAGATGCTGTTTCGTTCCCAGAAAAGTCTGGCCCAGGCGGAACTGGCCGGCCATGGCGGCTAAAGTCACTCGCATCTCAGTGCCGACGCCACCTGCGCCATGATCCCAAACCTGTTGTTCCAAAAGATGGCTGCCCAAGCGTCCGGAAAATGCGAATTCAACTGCGTACGGTTCGCGGAGTCGCTTGGCGTACAGCGCGCGAGTCATCGGGTAGACAAGGTTTCGCAGCAGCAATCCGTCGAACTTATGCCTTCGATAAAGCGGAGTGACGAGATCGAAATCATCTCGGTACACGGGACGAAGAAGGCGCTCCATCCAGTCGGGGGTGATGCTTGTCGATTCCGGTGCGATGATTGCGCATGCTTTGGCGCGCGACAATTCGGCGGCAGCCAGAACGGCCCGCAGGGCAACTTCGCTCGCGGGACCACCTTCGTAGATCGTGCTTATGCAGTGCAGCGTACGCAGGGCATATAGGTCTGAAGAATGCTGCAGATCGTTGATCGAGGCTGCCGCGACTACATCCCGTGTGCTGTCCTTCGATCCTCCGTCCGCGTTTACGATGACCACGCGCTCCCTGGGGAAATACTTGAGGAGTCCAACTCGAATGGCTTGTACAACTTCTCCGACGGTCGCGGCATTGTTATGCGTAGGCACACCGACAAGCAGGTCCACTTCGCCAACGCTGATCAGTTCGCGAATGAAATCGTCGCTAAGAACGCTTGTCTCTTCCAGATGAAACCCCTGTCACGCGTTGGCTCAGATGATTGAGCACCGCTTATATCCGTCGCAAGCGAAACCAGAAGAACTGGTAAGGCCCCATGGTTAACAGATAAGGCAAATCACCGATACGCGGAAAGATATTGCGGCCGAACATCTCCACAAGAATATTGCCTTTGTAGCGTTTCAGATCCAGCTCCACTGCCTGCGCTGAACTGGAAAGATTATTCACCACCAGTACCGTTTCATTCTTGAGTTGCCTCACATACGCGAGCACGCGGTGGTTCGCGGGATGCAGGAACTCTATGCTCCCTCTGCCAAAAACTTGTGTGGACTTCCGCGTTTCTATGATGCGTTTCATCCAGGCCAGGAGCGAATGCCCCGATCTTTTCTGCGAATAAACATTCACCGCCGGGTACCCATACACAGGATCGAGGATCAGCGGCGAGTAAAGGCTCTCGGGGTCGGCCGCGGAAAAGCCCGCGTTCCAGCCGCCATCCCATTGCATTGGCGTGCGCACTCCGTTTCGATCGCCGAGGTGAACGTTATCGCCCATACCAATCTCGTCGCCATAGTAGATGATTGGCGTTCCGGGCAGAGACATCAACATGCCCGTCATTAACTCGACGCGACGGCGATCATTCTCAAGAAGGGGTGCAAGCCGGCGGCGTATGCCAAGGTTCAACCGCATCGCCTTGTCACCAGCGTAGGTATCGTACATGTAATCCCGTTCGATGTCGGTCACCATCTCGAGCGTAAGTTCATCGTGGTTGCGCAGGAACAGACACCATTGGCAGGAATCGGGGATCGCCGGAGTCTGCTGCAGGATATCCATGATCGGTTTGCGATCTTCGAGCTTCACGCCCATGAACATTCGGGGCATGAGCGGAAAATGAAAAGCCATGTGGAACTCATCGCCATTCGCAAAGTACGGTCGAAGATCAGCCGGCCATTGGTTGGCTTCGGCAAGCAGCATTTTTCCCGGAAATTGTTGGTCTAACTTGCTGCGCAGTTCTTTGAGGACCACGTGGGTTTCGGGCAGGTTTTCGCACGAGGTTCCTTCCCGTTCGACGAGATAGGGAACGGCGTCGAGCCGAAAGCCATCGACGCCCATCTCCAGCCAGAACTGCATGATCGACCACATCTCTTCGCGAACGGCTGGATTGTCGTAATTCAGATCTGGCTGATGACTGAAAAAACGGTGCCAGTAATATGCCTTCGAAATCGGATCGCGCGCCCAGTTTGAGGTTTCGGTATCCAGGAAAATAATCCGTACACCGCGATAACGAGCGTCGGTATCGCTCCACACGTACCAATCGCGACGCGGGTTATTCGTAGAGCTACGCGATTCCTGGAACCAGGGGTGCTGATCGGAAGTGTGGTTCAGCACCATTTCGACGATCACGCGTATTCCGCGTTCATGGGCAGCGCCGAGAAAGCTCTTGACGTCGTCGAGCGTGCCGTAACTGGGATGCACCGATCGGTAATCGGCGATGTCGTATCCATCATCGCGCAAGGGCGAAGGGAAAAACGGCATCAGCCAGAGCGCGTTGATCCCCAACTCCTGCAAATAATCCAGCTTCTCCGCAAGGCCGCGGAAGTCGCCGATGCCATCGCCATTGCTATCGTGAAAAGTCCGGACGTGGACCTGGTAAATGATCGCGTCTTTGTACCAAAGCCCGTCTTGCGTCAGTATCACCGGCCGTGCTCCTCGTCTAATTATGCACTGTCCGCCAGAAATGGTTCGGGTTTGGCGTGAACTCGCACGTCTCGGCTACAATGGGCCGACTCTGAGGATACCTAATGCGCGCCAATCGTCCGCCGATTTTGCTGCTGTTCTTGCTTTCGACTTTTTATGCCAGTGCTCAACAGCCCCCAACGCTATCCCCGACAGTACAGAAATACACCCGAGTAAGCACGCCGAGGGTGATTCTCGAGCACGTGCGTATCATCAATGGCACGGGACAAGCGCCTGCCGACGATCAAAACGTAACTATTGAGCACGGCAAAATCACTGCGGTCGCCGCCGGTGGGGACGCTCCCGCTGCCGAAGGAACGACCATCCTCAACCTGCGCGGATATACGGCAATGCCGGGGATCGTCGGCATGCACAACCATCTTTTTTACGTGGCTCGGCCGAATGAAGACAGCGAATGGCACTTCGAGCCGCCAGTCCTGGTTCCGCAAATGACGTTCTCCGCGCCGCGTCTTTATTTAGCTGGCGGCGTAACCACGATGCGCACCACGGGAAGCGTTGAGACCTACACCGATCTGAACCTGAAGCGGGCGATCGACGATGGCAAACTTCCCGGTCCGCATATGGACGTGACTGGCCCTTATCTCGAAGGTCCCGACAGCTACTTCATTCAAATGCATCAATTGAGCGGCCCCGACGAGGCACGCCAGATGGTCGACTATTGGGCCGACCGCGGAGTGACTTCGTTCAAGGCGTATATGAATATCACGCGCGCCGAATTGAAGGCCGCGATTGAAGCGGCGCACAAACGCGGAATCAAAGTAACGGGACACCTGTGCTCGGTGACTTATAAAGAAGCCGCGGAACTGGGCATCGACGATCTCGAACACGGCTTCTTCGTGAACACCCAGCTCGATCCCGGCAAGAAACCTGACCTTTGCAGCGAGAGCATGGGAAGTTACACGATGGAACACATGCAGCCAAATGGTCCAGAAGCGAAAGATCTGATCGACACGCTGGTGAAGCATCATGTGGCGATCACTTCGACGCTGCCTGTTTTTGAGAGCGGAAGCATTCCGGGGCGCCCTCCGCTGCGGCAGCAGGTTCTCGATGTGATGACGCCCGAAGCGCGCGAAGCTTATCTGTACAACCGAGAGCGACCTGCAAGCAGGAAGCCGCCAACCGACGACTGGCCTCTGCAGTTCAAGCGCGACATGGAACTGGAACGCGAATTCGTGGCGGCCGGAGGATTGCTGCTGGCTGGTCCGGATCCCACTGGCAACGGAGGAGTCGTTCCGGGATTTGGCGATCAACGCGAGATCGAGCTGCTGGTCGAGGCTGGATTCTCGCCCGTCGAAGCTATTAAAATTGCGACTCTCAACGGTGCAACATACATGGGCAAGCAGGATCAGATCGGCACGATTGCCGTCGGAAAAAATGCGGATCTAGTCGTAATCAAAGGCGATCCGGCAAGCCATATCTCGGACATCGAGAATGTGGAAATCGTCTTCAAAGACGGGATTGGCTATGACTCACAAAAGCTTATCGATTCGGTGAAAGGGCGCTACGGGCAATACTGACAAACCTAAAGGCGTCAACCACTGAGGACACAAAGGTTCACAAAGGAAGGCGCCAGGAGTCGAGCTTTTTCTTTGTGAGCCTTCTTGTCCTTGTGATTGATGTTTTCCGCCGCTTACTTTTTCAGTTCTTCAGCCCAGTTTGTGACTACGGTTATCGATTGGCCGACCTGCTGCGAGATTGCATCGAGAAGGATCTTCTTGCCATCCGGTGAAACATCAAAGAAGAAATTGGGGCTGGACATACTTGCTGTCGACACAAGTTGCTCAGCCGCTCCAAATTGGAGAGTGTCGATCACCTGCTTGACTGGTACCACGAAAACGCTGAAACCGAGATTCGAGTAATAGAGGCTCTTGCCGTCTGCGCTCCACAACGGCAGATAGCCTCCGCCCTGCGAGACTTGCCACTTACCCTGTCCGCCACGGAACGGCACAACGTATAACTCTGATTGACCGGATTCGCTGGACACGTAGGCCAGCCAACGGCTGTCGGGCGACAGCACGCCTTGAGAGGCGAAAGAGTTCGTACCGTGGGGCACGACCAAGAAGGGCTTGCGATCGCCTTCTAGAGGCAAAGCCCATATCTCCTCGCCGGCCGCATACAAGGGACCACGTGAATAAAGCAGGTATTTTCCGTCGCGCGACCAATCGGTAGGGAAAACCGGTTGATCATCGTCAAGCAGAAGTTCCTCCGCTCCACTACCGTCGGATGGCTTGCGATAGACACGGTCTTTTCCATTGCGCACCGAGTCGTAGGCGATCCACTTGCCATCCGGCGACCAAACTGGACTGGCGTTGAAGACGGGGCCAAAGGTGAGCCGGGTGCGAATCCCGCGCGAGAAATCGAGTATCCAAATATCATTTGCTCCCGTGTCAATCTGCAGCGCGACCCGGTCTCCCTGGGGCGATAAGCGGGCATATTGAAGATTCGCCAGCTTGTCAGTGATGACGTCGGTCCGCTTCCCGGTGCGATCCACCCAGATGAGTTGCCAATCGGCCGCACCGCCACTCCCCATCACCAGCAGTCCCAGGCCGGACGCCGACGCGTCCATGTGCCAGGTGCTGATGTCATTTGCGATCCCGTTGGCGACGACCTGCAGTTCTCCGTTCAGCTTTCCGGAGGCGGGATCGAATCTTTGCGTCATCAACTGGTTGCCACGGGCGAACAGTACATAGCCGCCGGCATAAATCGCGTTGGAAAGAGAGCGGAACAAAGGACGGTCCTCCGCGCCATCCACCGAGGCGAAGTACACTGCGTCTTTCTCGGATTGCGCGGAATCGTGGTTGATGGCGACATAAAGAAAGTGCTTGCCATCGGGAAGAAAAAACGGCCAGCGATGCGATGTGTGCCGGGCGGGATCAAGTTTTGTAATCGCGACCGGGGTTCCGCCGCTGGCGTTCACGCGGCTGATGGGGGCTTGCGTATCCGTAGTTAGAAGGATCGTGCCATCCCGTGACCAGGAACCTCCACGCCCTTGCGGCGCGTCGCAAATTGTCTGCGGCGCCCCACCGCTGAGATCGATGCTTTTAAGCTTTCCATCGGCGAAGAAACCCAGCGATTTACCGTCTGGCGACCAGAAAGGAAATGTCGCGTTGTCCGTGCCCCCCAGCGAGCGCGCTTCCAGTTTGTCCATGGGACGCACCCATAGCGTGACCTTTCCGTCGGACCCAGCCGCTGCGAAAGCGATGGAAGAGCCGTCGGGTGAGAGTTCGGGAGGGCCAGCTAAGTCGCCAGTCAGCCGGAACGACGTGCCCTCAGGGGGAGAAATGACAGTGCGGATAATACGAGCCGGCTGGCTTGGCCGGGCGACAAAAATTCCGGCTATGACGCCGGCAACGATCGCAATGAATATCGCCACCGCCCAAGCCAGACGCTCACGCGGATGATGAGTGGGCGCAGCCAGGGCTGGTGCGGACGGCGAGGAACGGTCTTCGGCAATCCATTTGAGCTGAAGCGTGACATCGTGCGCGTTTTGAAAACGTCCTTCGGGATCTTTTTGCAGGCAGGTTTTCACCACGTGGTCAAAGGCCGGAGGAGAGGCAGGCTTGACCACGGTAATTGGTTCAGGATCTTTTTCCAAAATCGAGGACGCCACGGAAATCTGGCTCTTGCCCTCGAAGGCACGCTTTCCCGTCACCATTTCATAAAGGACTGCACCAAGCGCAAAAATGTCGCTGCGCGCGTCGGCTTCTTTGCCCTCGATCTGCTCGGGCGACATGTATTGGATTGTGCCAACGATGCTGCCTGCGGTGGTCAGCGGGCTCGCTGGACTCAGACCGGTCATGGTTGCCACGGCGGTAAAGGAAGGCGCTGCGCCAGATGCCGAAGCCGTCATGCCGAATGGCTTGGCCAAGCCAAAGTCCATCAGCTTCGCGCCCGACTTCGTCAGCATGATGTTTGCCGGCTTCAGGTCGCGATGCACAATGCCGGCGCGGTGTGCGAAATCCAGCGCGGCGGCTACTTCGGCACCCACTTTCAGCACTTCATTCAAGGGCAGCGCACCCTTGCGGATTCGCTCCGCGACTGTTTCCCCTTCGAGCAACTCCATCACCAGGTAATCGGTTCCGTCCTGCGAACCGATGTCGTAGAGCTGGCAAATGTGGGGATGATTCAAAGAAGAAATCGCGCGCGCTTCGCGCTCCATCCGCTGTTTTAGCTCTGGGGAAGAGGAAAGGTGGGCGGCAAGAACTTTGATGGCAACCTGCCGGTCGAGGCGAGTATCGCGGGCGCGGTAAACTTCGCCCATGCCGCCGGCACCGAGCTCCGACTGGATCTCATACGGTCCGAGCTTGGTGCCAGAGGCAATGGGCATGCGCGGGCAATTATATCCGCATCACGCTTCGCGGCGTGTACTTCAATTCTGCGAAGCAGGCGGAGGAGCTGGCATGGCGTCGCCCGTTTGTGTGTTAAGCAGCGGGCCTGCCGGAGGCGCGTCGCTCTTGGCCAATTCGGTTTTAATTTCAACCTTCTGGTTGGCGGTCGGATTGATGTCCGTCTCAAACGTTTGATAGCCAGGGAGCGCGATTTTTATTCGGTGCGGTCCCGGCGCGACCAGCATACCTCGGCCTGCGCCCTCAAACTCGCCTACGTGCCCAACAAAAAGGCCGTCCAGAAATACGGCTGCTCTCGAAGGGTTCACTGCGATTTTAACCTCGGCCGTCACTTGAGGAAGCGGGCCGGTCACCGCTTTCTGCATTAAGACGCTCACCACTTGCTTCTGTCCGGGCTCGACCATGACTCGTTGCGTAAAATCCTGGTAGCCGTCCTGGCGCACGCTGATCGTGTGCTCACCGGGCAAAAGAAGAACCTTCTTCGATCCCTTGAGTTCTTTCAGATAGCCCACGTACTGGCCATCGACCCAGACTCCGGAGGTTTTCTCCACATGGGATTTGCCTTCGAATTGAATCTCTCCCATAACGGTGTTGTCGGCGTACATGAACGGGGACACAGCTAGAACGAGAAGCAAAACGAAGATTGATAAATACGATCTTTGGCACGCACTTTTCATAATGACCTCCATATCTTCGATGCTAAAGAAGCAGTACGCGTGCCAAACTATGTAAGTGATTGAATCTAGGAGATTGGTGGCGAGGGCATTGGCTACAAAATGGAATCCAAATGGGAAAAATATTCGAGGGGATGGATCAAATTACCTGTATCCCTGTTCTCGCCGTTCCGCTGATTTCACTGCGTCGAGAACATTATTATTCAGATAGCGGAGGGCGC
>JBEKGG010000091.1:0-14675 GCA_050012915.1 Terriglobales bacterium
AGTGGCTGGCCGTCTAGACGCGCAGCGGAGACAGCGGTGGCGGACCGGAGGAAACAAGCAAGAAACTCGGAAAGGTATGGAATGCAGTCTTCGCAGACGCATCGTGAATGGATTCAATCTGGGCTAGCGCCTCAAGCGACGGTTGCGAGCGAGAATTCTGCAGCAGGATTGCGGGATGATGCGCGCCCTGACAGCAACTGTGGCGAGCGGGTTGAGGCGCAGGAACGCTCCCGCCATCGTGATTGGTCGAAAGATGACATTCTCCTATTCGCGCGTGCGAAGCCACGTCTGGGCGAAAATCCAGCGCCGACAGAGGAGCGGTCACTACAGCCGCAAGCACCACGCACACCAGCGTCTTGGCGAAAGCTTGCATGAGTTACGAGCCAGTGATCTTCAAACGCAGTTCTTCGGGAAGCCGTTCGCGAATTTCCGCGGGCAGGCGGTCATGGACATGGCGGGCTCCAATTCTGGCGACATCGACTACCGCCATGGGCGCGGGCGTAGCGACCGCGACGATCAGCCAGATCAGCGCCGACAGTGCGAAACCCACCAGCGCGGCAATCTCCAACCAGAAGGCATTGCGCGGGCCAAAGTGGCGAATCACTCCGAAAGCCAGCAGAAACATGCCCGCGGATGCCGAGGCCAGAGCAATCAGAACGATGTCAATGGTGCGATGCAAACGCTGCCGGCTGCGGCAATGTTCGCAGGCCGCGAAATGTTCTTCGTAGTCGCCACGCATCTCCGGCGCCAGGCCGGAAATATCATAGCGCCAGCCGGCCAGAATCTTGCCTACGATGGGATCGCTGCACTGACTCATAGGAACTACGGATGCTCTTAGTCTACCTGCTACAGATCAATTTACAAGCGGATAGGTTGCATAGGGTCAGTTTGCGCCGCCAGCATGACCCGGTTCTGCAATAGCGTCCGGCGGCCCGCCAGCGCTTTTTCAGCCTCCCGCAGAGCCCGTTCAGGATGATTGTTCTGCTCTGAGAGATGCGCCAGCACTATGTAAGATGCGTTTCCGTCATAGCCAGTGGCAAAGAATTCCGCGAGCTTTTCGTTGGATAGATGCCCGGTTGGACTGCCCACGCGTTGTTTGACCGACCAGGGATAAGGTCCGTTGCGCAGCATTTCCAAATCGTGGTTCGATTCGATCACCAGCACATCGCACGCCCGCAAATTGTCTTTCACATTCGCTAACAGACGCCCAAGGTCGGTGGCAATCGCGATCTTTATGCCCTCGGCATGAAAGGTGAAACCGACGGGATCGACCGCATCATGAGGAATAGTGAACGGGGTGACCCCAATATCGCCAATGCGAAAGCTGTGCCCGGAAGAGAAGAATTCGAGACGTGCCAACTGGGGACGCTCGCCAGCAGCATCGCGCATCGCCCGCGACCAGGCCTGATGAGTGGCTCCGGTCATGTACACGGGAACCTTTAATTTTCGTGCCAGCACCAGCAGGCCAGACACATGGTCAGCGTGTTCGTGAGTAATGACGATAGCGGAGAGTGAATGAGGATCGTCCCCCGCAGCCTTCATGCGTTTGAAGGTTTCGCGGCAGGAAATTCCCGCATCGACCAAAATGCGCGTCGACGAGCTTTGCACAATCGTGCTGTTTCCCCGGCTGCCGCTGGCCAGCACCGAAACCGACACACCCATGGGCGCAGGATACTCCCTCGTGCTGTGAAAACAGAAGTAACTTTCTGGACAGCCGGTACTTTTGGGTGGGGAAGCTGTCAGCTGTCAGCTGTCAGCTCTCAGCTATCAGCGCTCGTTTGACCCTAAGCGTTTGGCGCTTCGGTTCCGGAGAGCGAAAGCTGGCGCGGTTGCCCGCTGTCGAGGGCTGGGATTGGTTTAGCTGAGAGCTGATAGCTGACAGCTAAAAGCTTTCCTACAAAATCACCCGCTCATCGCCCACTCGCCGGGTCACGTGCTCGCGATCCAGATACTCGAGCAATGGAATGGCATATTTGCGAGTGACTCCGGTCAGGTCTTTGAAGCGCGCCACATCCAGCCGGGGCGACTTCGCTTTTTCCAGAGCCATTCGTTTGCGCAGATCGAGCAGCGCGTCGCGATGAAACACCAGATCGTCGGAAATTTTCACCAGAACTTTGTCGCGCAAGAGCAGCGTAACGATTTTTTGCGCTCGCAGCTTATCTACTTTCAATCCTGCGAGCACATCTTTCAACGCAGGAACGATAAGACCGGCATTGGCAAATGCAGCTTCGATAATCTTTTTCGACTCGGCTTCTTCATCTTTCATGACTACGCCGCGCCCGGCCAGACGGACCAGTTCACCCGCCAGTTCAATCTTCCCGGCGCGCACTATCTCGTTGAGCACGTGGTCAAAGACCTCGGGCGCGATCGCGGAAAAACCTCCACGCAATTCTTCCTTGCTCATGCCGACAACCAATGGGTTGCGTTTGTGGAATGTCTCGAGTGCGGAAGTGAGATCTTTGCGAATGAGTTCGAACGCCGGCCGCGAAATGAAAATGTCACCGATGCGGACAATTTCTGGATCAGCCGAGGCTGCAGAAATAATCACTTGCGTCCGCCAGCCGGTGCGTGCGACGGCTTCGGCAATGGCCAAACCCCGAGAGCCGCTTGCGGTTATCCGAGCGTGCAACCCGCCTGCCCGCGATCCCTGGCTAAGCATCTCTAGAGAATGAGCGTAATCGGTTGCGTTCTTTATCCGCTTCGGCGGAGAATTCTCCACCACTACGCCTCCGCCGATTGTGACCACCGGCGAAAACTGCCGCATAATGAAGCGATCTCCGGGCAGCAGCAGAGCGGGTTTACTCAACCGCAGTTGCGCGAAGGCGCTTGCGCCCAGCCTAAGCTGTTTTTTGCCGTACAGCACAACCGTCGCTATGGTCTCGGAGGTATAGGAGTGAAAGTGCACGCGGGCACGGTCTCTCAGAGGTTTCGCGGACGGCAGCAGCGAGAGCTCGACATCGATGCGCGAGGTGGCCAGAAAAGTTGAAGGCGGAGCCAGCATCATGCCGCGCGCCAGCTCTTCCGTGGTCGCGCCTGCGAGGTTGAGGGCGGTGCGTTGTCCGGCAAGCGCTTGTTCCACTGATTTCCCGTGCGCTTGAATCCCGCGCACCCGCACCCGCTGCCCGCTGGGAAACACTTCCAGCTCATCTTCTTTGCGGATCGCGCCAGAAATCAAGGTCCCGGTGACCACCGTCCCAAAACCTTTCATCGTAAAAACGCGGTCGATGGGCAGCCGGGCAATCGCGGTTGAGTCTTTGGCTGGAACTTCGGCGGCAACTCTTAACAGCTCGCGCTTCAGGTCATCGATTCCAGCGCCAGTCAGAGAGCTGACCGCAACGATGGTGCCGTGTTGACCAAGACTGGTCTGCCCGAGAAAAGCCTCGCGCAGAAAGTCCTCAACTTCGGCACGCACTACGGCCAAGGTCTCCGCATCGACCGCGTCGGACTTGGTCAAGACCGTGATGCCGCGTCTTACCGAGAGCAGACGGCAGATGTCGAAGTGTTCGCGAGTCTGCGGCTTGATCGATTCGTCGGCGGCAATCACCAGCAACACAAGATCAATGCCGCCCACTCCAGCCAGCATGTTGCGCACAAAGCGCTCGTGTCCGGGCACGTCGACAAACCCCAGCCGCAGAATTTCGCCGCCAGGCATGGGCAACTCAAGATTGGCAAAGCCGATATCGATGGTGATGCCGCGACGCTTTTCTTCCTCCAAGCGGTCGGCATCGATGCCAGTCAATGCCTTCACCAGTGCGGTTTTGCCGTGATCGATGTGACCCGCCGTGCCTACGATGACCGATTTCATTGAGGACAGTATAGCCGCCCGGTTCACCGGTTTTCGGCGTGAGTCTCGATTCGAATTCACGGGATGGCGGTCGGGAAGAGGCAGGAAGTAACCATCCGAGATTATTGCCGGCGTCCTTTGCGGTAGAAGACGAACGCTCCCAAGGCTCCTCCGGCGCTAGAGAAAATCACAAATGCTACCAGCGTCATGATCAGGGTGAGGATCATGATGAAGGTAAAGCCGTCGGGCGTGTTGAACAAGTCGAGAACCTGTTGCATGCGAGGATCGGAACTGCGGGCGGCATGCTGTTGAATGTAGTTGAAAAGGGCATCGTGGATTTCTTTTCCGGAGCGAAAAGCCGTCCAGAGAGCAAGAATTGCGGCCAGGACGCCGAATCCGATTCCGCCGGTGAGTGCGCCCAGACGTGCTCCCATGCCTGCCGTGAGATGAGTCAAAGGGGAACGCCGACGGTAGAGAAGCACCGAGACAAAGCCGCCTGCGAGCATCCCCAACCCGGCAGGCATTCCGAGCAGGATGAGGAAAATCGCCGCCACCATCGCCATTGCGGCGGACGGCAAAGCCTGGCGCCAATCAAGAGTTGATTGCAGTTGCGGAGTGTAGAAGGGCGATTCTTCCAGAGCCACGTTGGCCATGGTTGCGGCGGGCACGAGTGTCGAGGATCCAGCCACCCGAATCTGAGGGGCATTACATTGTGAGCAGAACGGGGTGCCGTCCTCGATGCTTGCGCCACACTTGTAGCAGGGATGCTCCACTGGATTTCAAGGTACAGCACGCACGTGCGGGTTCGCAAGAAACGGCGGCATGGCAAACGAGCTGGGACGGACGGCGCTCCATTGGTTCTTGGCTTAGATATCGCCTTGCTTGCCCCGCATGTGCACGTAGACCAGAGCGAAGGTAGAGCCGCTGTTTTTGGCAGACGATTCTACCGACACCAGATGTTGGCGGTCCTGGGTTCCAACTTTCAGTTCAATAACGCTGCCGGTATTGTCGCCTTCGCACTTGACCGCTGTGGAGCCGTTGGAATCGTTTTTGCCGGCATTCACATGAACGTCCCCGCCGTGTTCGTTGGTGTGGCATTCGAGAACTTTGCCGTATTTCTTCAGCTTATCGCGATAGTAAGCGATGACCTTGTCGGGTGAATCGTCCGAATCATAGTTGAGAACTACCAGCTTCATCCCGAACGCCGCCGTGAAGATTCCAACGTTAGCGCTATTCTTGCCATCATCGTCGCGCTTGAGGCGGGCGCCGGGATACACGGGTAATCCGATGTCGCGGACATCGGCATCATTGCCTACGTGTAAATCGCCGGCGGAACTGCGGACGTCGAGATGCTTGTCGTCGCTCCCGTTGTCTTGCTGCGCTCTGGCAGTCGACGCAGACAAAGTCAATAGCGCTGCAAATGCAGCTACTGGAACCAGCCGGTAGAAAACGGTTGTTACAGATCGAAACATGTTCTCCCCCTAAATGTCGCCTTGCTTGCCGCGGAGTCGCACCCAGACGATGGCGAAGTCAGAGCCTTTGCCTTCGGGATCGATGGAAACGATGTGCTGGTTGTCGTCGCTTCCGGCCTTTAATTCCACCGTCGTTCCGCTGTCCTCGGAATCGCACTTGAGATTACCGCCCACGACATAACCTTTCTGGCCGCCAACTACTGGGACGTCGTCGTCGACTTTGAAACGTCTGCCGTGGCATTGCAAAACGTTGCCATATTTCTTCAGTTGGTCTTGATAGAAAGCGATGATTTTGCCGGGCGCATCGTCAGATTCGTACTCGAGCGCGACGACCTTCAAGCCATAACCGAACGCGGACAAATTGACATTTGCGCTCTTCGCGTCGCCATCTTTGGATTTGGGTTTCATCCGGGCGCCAGGATAGACGGGAAGACCGGCGTCGCGGGCGTCCGCATTCTCGTTAACGTGGATTGCCCCGACCGGAGTGCTGATGTCGACTTTGCTGTTGCCGTCGTCGTCGTGATCTTTAACGTTGACGCTGCAGGCGGCCAAGACCACCAGAGCGGCCAGGATCGCGGCGATCGGAAGCCAGCTAATTGCTTTGGGAGTGCTCATGTCGTGAACCTCCTTGCGCGAGTTGGGCGGGACGCTCGATTCCTGCTCCACGCTGCGCGATATTCGGGATGCTTACCGGTAGATGCCCGTGGATCGCAATCTCTCCGAACAATGCCTTTACCACACTGATCTCTGAGACGGTTGCATTCGAAAAGGCACAAATATAATTCTGCACGGCCGGAAAATCCTGCGCCAGATATGGATTTCCCATGGCCAGCACAGCGGTTTTCTCCGCCGCGTGATCCAGCACTTTCTGCAATAGTTCGCCGCTTGCCTCCGACAAACCCACGGAGTTGGTCACGCCGTTTGCACCTTTCATCGCTTTGCCCGCGACCGGAACTTCGTACACCGCTGCGATCACGGATTGCGCGTTGTCCACAGCCTTCAAAACATCGCCGGTAACAGCAGGGGCGATACGAGGATCGACGTAAATTACATTGGCATCCGGCACGCGCGAGCGGATTTCTCGCTCTAAAGTCCGTCCCGCTTCGGTGCGCACGTCGTCCGAGAATATGATGACGACCATGGTGTCGCGCACTTCTTCCACCCTCTGATACGGAAGACCTGGGGCAGCGGTTCCAGATGATTTCAGCGGCAGGAGCTTACCGCTATCGCGGACCAGGGTGATGGAATCGTCAGCGACTTGCTGGCCGAGGGCGAGGTTTTCAGGCCTGCCGACGAGAGTGGAAATAGCTTCGATATTCACCAGTCGCGTCTTGTAGAGGTTAAGTGAGGCTTTTGCTTTCAATATTTTAAGAACGGATGCATCGAGCTGCGCCCGGCTGATCTCGCCTGAGTGCACGGCTTCGAGCATGGCGCGATAGGATGCATCGAGGTCGGCGGGAATAAGCAGAACGTCGTTGCCCGCCTTAAAAGCGTCCACTGCCGCACGGCCAATGTGCGCGCCATAAAGACGAGTGAGTCCGGCCATATCAAGCGCGTCGGTTACGACGATTCCCTTGAACCCCAGCTGGTTTTTCAGCAGGCCAGTCACAATGGCTGGCGAAGTTGTCGCTACATGATTGGGGTCAGAGTCGAGCGCGGGGATGGAAACGTGGGCCACCATTACAGAATCCACGCCAGCTTCGATGGCCCTCTCAAACGGCGGAAGTTCCACGGACTTAAGGCGGGTCATGTCGCCGGTGACCTGCGCGAGACCTAGATGAGAGTCGGTCGTAGTGTCGCCGTGGCCGGGGAAATGTTTAACCGTAGTCATCATTCCATTGGCGCGGGCGCCGCGAATGTACGCGGTTACGAGATCGCCGACCTGCTGCGGATCTTCGCCAAACGATCGGGTATTGATGATCGGATTCGCTGGATTCGAGTTGACGTCGGCGTCAGGAAAGAAATTCCAGTGCACGCCGATGGCGCGGGCTTCCTGCGCGGTTATGCGGCCGAAAGCCTCGGCGTACTCCAGTTTGCCCGCGGCCCCGAATGCCATGGCATGGGGAAATTCGGTGGTGCCGCGCAGACGCATGCTGACTCCACGCTCGAAATCAGCCGTAATCAGTAACGGCAACTTGGAATCCTGCTGCAGCCGGTTGAGCAGTTCGGCAGCTTCGTAAGGCTGGCTGCGGTAGAGAAAAGGCGGATCCCAGGGAACGGTCATGGTGAATCCGCCAAGATGGTATTTGCGGATGCTGTCGCGGAGTTGCAGGTATTCAGGGGCGTCGATGTTCAGAAATTTGGCGCGCACCCAGACCACAAAAAGTTGGCCGACTTTTTCTTCGGTCGAGAGCTTGCGCAGGGTTCTCTCCGCCCATTTTTCGCCTTCGCGATCAAGATGAATACGGCCAGGTTGCTGATACTTTTCGTTGGCGAAAGAAGAGCAGGCGAGGACGCAGAAGACTGCCAGGAACAAGCCAATCTGTCGAAGCATGAGCAGACGATAGCATGGGCGCGGGCTTCTGGTCTCAGCTGTGCGTTCGACGGATATACTTGAATCGCTATGGCCGTGATCGTCTCCATGCTTCGTGGCGTCAATGTCGGAGGCCACAACCAGGTCAAGATGGAGGCGCTTCGCGCGCTCTATGAATCGCTGGGACTGCGGGACGCGCAAACCTACGTAGTGAGCGGCAACGTGGTTTTCCGGACCAAAGCGGGGAATCTTACTGCACTGGCGAAGCGGATTGAAAGCGCGATCGAAGGGACCTTCGGTTTTCGTCCTCGCGTCATACTTCGCAGTACTTCCGAACTCAAAGACGTGGTCACAAGAAATCCGTTTCGAACCCGCCGGGGTATCGAGCCGGGTAAACTTCTGGTGATGTTCCTGGAGAACCATCCTGCTGCCGAGGCGTTGGAGCAGGTTCTACAGATCAACGCCGACCCCGAGGAAATGCACATCGACGGTCGCGAAGTTTATATTTATTATCCCAACGGCATGGGGCGTCCGAAGCTGTCGTGGCTCACGGTGGAGAAAAAGTTGAAGACCGCTGGCACCGGCAGAAACTGGAACAGCGTCATCAAGCTGCTCGAGATTGCCGAGAAGCTTGAGGCTGCGGATTCGCGGTAGAAACCGAGCTCGCTACGTTTCTCCAGCCAGCGCTGCGGCTTTTTTCTGGATTTCTGGATCGTCGCCGAAGCCGTTGAGCCACATTACCTCGGGCTCCCGACGAAACCAAGTCATCTGGCGCTTGGAGTAGTTTCGATGGGCCTGCTGTGCGGCTTGTAATGCTGCCTTGGCGTCGATTTCACCCCGCAGCATTTGCACTGCTTGCCTGTATCCCAACGAGGCCAGCGGTCGGGCTGCGTCGCCGTATTTTGCCAGCAGATTTTTCGTTTCTTCCACCAGGCCCGACTCGAACATGCGCTCCGCGCGTTGGTTGATGCGCGCGTAAAGTTCATCGCGGTGTGGGTTCAAGCCCACTCGCACGATCCGAAAGCCGGTTAACGGATCGCGGCCTTGCTTCCACATGTCAGTCATTTTTTGCCGCGAGGCGAGACAGACCTCGATAGCCCGGATGAGCTTGGGGATGTCGTTGGCATGAATCTTTCCGGCTGCATCGCGATCGAGCCGGCGCAGGATGCGGTGCAGGTAGGCTGTGCCATTTTGTTCCACGCGCTGTCGCAGCCTTTCGCGTAGTTCTTCCGAGCGCTGAGGACCGGGAAAGAGCCCGTCCAGCAGAGCGCGAAGATAGAGCCCGGTGCCTCCGACTACGATTGGCAAGTTTCCACGCGAATTAATTTCCGCGAGCGCCCGTCTTGCGAGGCGAGCGTATTCCCCAGCGGTGACATAGCTGGCAGCTTCCACAAAATCGAGTAAATGATGAGGGGCACGCGCGCGCTCCGCAGCGCTTGGTTTCGCGGTTCCAATCTCGAATTCGCGATACATGGCCACCGAATCGCAATTCACGATTTCGCCATGAAAGCGCTCGGCCAGAGCTAACGAAAGCGCAGTCTTCCCGCTGGCCGTCGGACCTAACACCACGAGCAGCAGCGGATCGCGAACCACTTTCAGCGCGCGCCCCAGGGAATGTGATGCCAGTAGCGGACGAGGGTCAAGATGAGGATCAATGCCGCGATCACCAGCAGGCCCGTCGCTTCCAGGGTATATATTTGCGGGGTGCGATGATGCTCGGACGAAGGATGCTCCGGCGGTTGAGTGTCCGGCTGTCGTTTTGGACCCGACGCAGGCATGCGAACATTGTAGCGCTGGGAGGGCGACGGCGTATCTCGATCTTGCCGCAGCTTCCCGAATCTTATGGAACCGGTGCGACCATGGCTGCGTATCACCGTCGAATGCCGCGGTGGGAGTGCGTTCACTCGGTCTCAGGAGAAAATCTATGAAATATTTTGCATTATTTGCTCTGGGAATCTGCTTCGCAGTCGCGCCGTTGGCCCGCGCGGATGAATGGTCCAAGACTTATACGATTACCGGCAGGCCCGAACTCCGCGTGGAAACCTCCGACGCGAACATCCATGTGGATACGTGGGACCAGAAGACCATTGAAGCTCGCGTGACTTCCGAGCATTACAAGATTGGCGAGCGCGGCCTGAAGATCGAGGAGCACCAGTCCGGCGACTCGGTTGAGATCCAAATCCGTTTTCCGCACGACGTGCACATCATTAACTTCAATTTTCACGGCTACGAAGTGAACGTCGAAATCCATATGCCCCGAGAAGGGAAAGTCAATCTGCACACCGGGGACGGCGCCATCCGACTGGCGAATTTAAAAGGCGAGATGGACCTGCAGACCGGCGACGGCCATCAAGACATTCAGTCCGTGGATGGCATGTTGCGGGCGCGCGCCGGCGATGGCCACATTACAGCGAATGGACGATTCGACGCGCTCGATCTGACCACTGGAGACGGCCGCATTGAAGCGCGGGCTCTGGCCGGGTCGACGGTCACTTCGAGCTGGACCCTTCACACCGGGGACGGCGGCGTCGATCTGGAACTGCCGGGTAATTTTGCCGCCGACGTTGATTTGCACACCGGCGATGGCCACATTCAAGCGGACATTCCTGTCGCCGTCGAAGGACGCCTGGGCGAGAAAAACATTCACGGGAAAATTAATGGCGGAGGAAATCTGATCACAGTTCATACCGGGGATGGTTCCATCCGGCTGCAGAAGTCGTAGGGCAGCTATCAGCTTTCAGCTTCTGGCTTCTTACTCCTAGCTTTTGGTCTCGGGCTTGGCCCCGAGACTTTCCGCGGGATTTTCGCCGTACTCTTCTTGTGAGATGATTCCTTTCGAGCACATGCACGTTGAGATCCTTTCCGGGCTCTCAAGGCGGCGCTGGCAAACTCTCAATTCCTGTTAGGAAAACAGAATGCATCGTACGACGTGCCTTTCGACATGCCTTTTCTCGGTGTTTCTTATCTCGATCACTCTCGGTTCGACCGCATTGGCGCAGAACAATTCAGCCAAATCCCAACCCGTCCTCGACGTCCAATCGATGGATACGAGCGTGGATCCGTGCACCGATTTTTTTGCTTATTCCTGTGGCGGATGGATGAAGAAAAATCCGATTCCGCCCGATCAAAGCTCCTGGAGCGTTTATTCGAAGCTGGAGGACGATAACAAGGCAATCCTGCGCGAGATCCTGGAAAGCGCGGCCACGCCCGCCCCGGATCGCGACGCCACGAAGCAGAAGATCGGCGATTACTACGCCGCTTGCATGGATGAGAAAGCGATCAATGCGGCCGCAATCAAACCATTACAGCCGGTCTTAGACCAGATTCAGCAACTGCGTTCCCATCGCGCAATCGCGGATATCGCCGCGGTCATGGTGTACAACAACGCTCTCTTCCGTTTTCGCTCGGATCAGGACTTCAAAGACTCGACGCAAGTCATCGCCGAAGTGGACCAGGGCGGGATTGGACTGCCGGATCGCGACTACTATTTGAAGACTGACGCCGCGTCTGTGGAGATTCGCAAAAAGTACATCGCTCATTTGCAAAAAATGTTTGCACTGCTGGGCGACAAACCAGGCTTGGCATCCGAAGAAGCCCAGACGGTCGTTCGCATTGAAACGGCCCTGGCCAAAGCATCGCTTACTCGCGTGGAACGGCGCGATCCTCCGAAGCTGTATCACAAGATGACTGTGGAGCAATTGATCGCCCTGAGCCCGTCGTTCCGCTGGAAAACATATTTTTCCAAAGTCGGATTGCCATCGTTGGAAACGCTCAATGTGGAAACTCCGGAATTCTTTAAGGCGCTGAATACCGAACTCACGAATGAAACTTTGGCGAGCTGGAAGATTTACTTGCGCTGGCATCTCATCAACGCGAATGCACCGTTTCTGTCGTCTGATTTCGTGAATGCCGACTTTGATTTCTATGGCAAGACATTACAGGGAGCGCAGCAACTTGAGCCGCGATGGAAGCGTTGCGTTGGTTACGTGGACAACGATCTCGGAGAAGCGCTGGGGCAAGTCTACG
Organism: Terriglobales bacterium; assembly: GCA_050012915.1. Lineage (GTDB taxonomy): Bacteria > Acidobacteriota > Terriglobia > Terriglobales > Acidobacteriaceae > JABDBE01. The sequence continues at coordinate 11,756 of JBEKGG010000091.1, forward strand.
TGGAGAAAAACTTCAGCGCGGAGGCCAAGCAGCGCGCACAGAAGATGGTAAAGGAAATCGAAGATGCCATGGGACAAGACATCGAGTCACTTTCATGGATGACGCCCACCACCAAACAGTCCGCGCTGGAAAAACTGCATGCCGTCGCCAACAAGGTCGGCTATCCCGACAAGTGGCGCGATTACGGCACGCTCACCATCGCCCGCGACGACGAAATGGGCAACGTGCTTCGTGCCCGAGAGTTCGAATTTCACCGCCAATTGGCGAAAATCGGCAAGCCCGTAGATCGCGGCGAGTGGGAAATGACTCCTCCTACGGTGAATGCGTACTACGATCCGCAACTGAATGACATCAATTTCCCTGCGGGAGTTCTGCAGCCGCCATTGTTCGACGTGAATTCTGATGCGGCGCCGAACTTCGGCGATACTGGCTCGACGATCGGCCATGAACTTACGCACGGCTTTGACGACGAAGGCCGCCAGTTTGACGCCAACGGCAATCTGCGGGACTGGTGGACTGCGGACGACGCCAAAGCATTTGACCAACGCGCCAGTTGCATCTCGGATCAGTATTCGCAGTATGTAATTTTGGATGACATTAAGATCAACGGAAAATTGACGCTGGGTGAAGATGTCGCCGATCTGGGCGGAGTGATTCTAGCTCGCATGGCATGGCAGGAGGATACGAAGAATCAGACCCTCGAACCGCTCGAAGGATTCACGCCGGAGCAGCGTTTTTTCATCGCTTATGGACAGAGCTGGTGTTCGGACACGCGCGACGAAACTAAAAGGCTGCGTGCCACCATCGATCCACATTCTCCGGACAAATATCGCGCCAATGGCGTGGTCTCAAATCTTCCCGAATTTCAGGAAGCGTTTCACTGCAAGGCGGGCGCGCCGATGGTGAGAGAGAATCGTTGCAGGGTCTGGTAGAAGTGCGCTGCTACTGCAGATCGGATTTATCAGGGTTGTAGTAAAAAGTGAAGCGCAGTCCGAGATACTGTCCGCCAAACTCGGTGGGCAGCGGTGGGAACGGATTCGAAGAGGTAATGCCGCCCCAAGCCCCGCGATCGAGCGCAACATCGCCTGAAGTTGCGACCAGCTTCATTCCAGCGACTGTGCCGTCTTTGAGAATGGCAAATTCGATCGTGAGTTTGCCTTTCTTCATAATCGGAGCTTTCGCTGATTCTGGAATCAGGTTGTACCAGTTAATGCGAACGTCGTGCAGCACCCGTTGCAGATAGGGGCCGAAATCCACGCCCATCGTGTCCGTAAGAACCTCAAGGGGTCCCATCGCGGCGGTCGGCTTCCTGCCCATGCCCAGGCCATAATTTCCACCGTCACCGCTGCCGTACCCGCCGCGATTTGCCGCCGCGGCGCGCTCGGCCTCTGCGATGGCTGAGCCTGCGGTCAAGGCGCTGTCGCCGAACGCCTGTTTGGCCGTCAGCGCTGGCTGGGGCGTCTGAAGTTTTGCGACCTGAGGGGGAGCGGGCGGAGGGGGCGCCGATGGCTGGGGCGAAGGATTCGGATTCGCCGTGGGAGCTGCCGGTTGCGGTTGCGTAGCCTCGGGAGCACTTGCGCCGGGTCTGCCGGGCCGCGAGGCGTCGAGAATTTTCTTAAGTTCCTTACGATCTATTTGCGGAGCATGCGAAGTGGCAACGCGGTCTTTGTCGGAAATAATATTTGTGTCGGGACGCTTGCTTACTTTTTGTTCATCAGGAGGCAGTTCGAGATAAGTGAGGTCTTTCTGATTCGACTGGGGGCTTGCAACGATTACGGCTCGCCGAGGCAAGAATCCCGCTAATTTCTCCGAGTTCCACAAAACCAGGACAACGATCAGGTGCACGACTACCGAAATCCAAAAAGCTTCCCGGCGCCGCGCCTGCGCCAGTTCGTCCTGAAGCTGTAAGAGAATCGCGGGTGCTTCTACCATGTCGCGATACGCGGATTCCCAATAACGCGCATCGTACAAATCTCCGCCTTCTGAAGTTCGCGCCGGAGGCGTCGATGAGGCTGGATTGGTCGGCGGGATTTGTGTAGTCGACATTGAACAAATCTAGCTGCTGGTGGTTAGAGACGGCTCAGGACGCATTAGTTGCAAGCAGACAAAACCCTCCTCATGCACGACCGCTGCAAATCTGCCGTCGCGAACTCGCTGGCGTCTTTGGGCCCAGTGTCTTCATTTTCGCATTTTTCACGTGAATCCGCGAAGGCCTGAAAGTGTAAGCCCCTGGGATTTGCATCCAGATGGTCAATCGTGCCGTTTTTCGTTTACAAAACTTGACATTCTGGGATGCAGATCAGGCGTGCAGGCGTTCCAGGTCAATCTTTCTTCCGTGTGCCTCGATTGACGTGACAATGTCGAGAGCTATGGCCAAGGCGCGGCGGCCATCCTCGAGCGTAACCGTGGGCGTTGAGCGGCGCTGGACCGATTTCAGGAAGGATTTCACTTCTGCGTGCAGAGGCTCCTCGCTCGTTGTTGGGGGTTTTGTAACCTGGATTTGCGGATTCGCCGAAGGCGTCCCGGACGCATCATCCTGACCAACACTGAACACCAGAACATCCTGCCGTCCGTAATCCAGAGAAACATATTGCTTGGGTTGGAAAAAACGCAGTTTGCGGACACGCTCGGTTGAGACCCGGCTGGCAGTAAAGTTGGCGACGCACCCGGATTCGAATTCGAGGCGCACGTTCGCAATGTCTACTTTGCCGGAAAGGATGGGCAACCCCACCGCGCGAATTTCTGCGATCGGCGAATTCACGAACGAGAGCACAATGTCGAGATCATGAATCATAAGATCCAGCACGACATCCACGTCCAGCGATCGCGGCGTGAACACGCTGAGGCGATGCACTTCAAAAAACATGGGCCGCGTAATCACGGGCACAGTGGCGCGAACCGCAGGATTGAAGCGCTCCAG
>JBEKGG010000092.1:0-14538 GCA_050012915.1 Terriglobales bacterium
GGACGCTCCGGCAACAGTTTGATCAGCACTATTCCCGCCACGAAGCCTCCTACATGCGCCCAGACGGCGATTCCACCACTGCTTTCGCCGGTCTCAGCCAGCGAAGTCGCAGCGCCGCTCAAGAACTCAACGAGGAACCAATATCCCAGCACCAGCCATGCGGGCAGGTGGAAAAAGAAAATAGGCGGAAACCACATCAGCACGCGGGCACGCGGATACAGCACGAAGTACGCGCCCATCACGCCCGCAATCGCCCCGCTTGCTCCCACGCTCGGCACACTTGACCCTGCGTTCAAAAGAATATGAGCCATCCCCGCCGCAAAACCGCTGACCAGATAGAAAATCAGATAGGTGAAGTGTCCGAGATAATCTTCGATGTTGTCGCCAAAGATCCAAAGGAACAGCATGTTTCCGAGAAGGTGCAGCCACGAGGCGTGCAAAAACATCGACGTGAGCAGCGGGAGAAACAATCCCGGCAACGAAATGGAGGAAGCGCCCGTGAAAGCCCGTTCGAAATGAAGCGGCACAACTCCGAAATGATAGATCAGGCTGTTGAGCGCCCGATGGCTCTGTTGCCCCACGGACAATTCGAACAAAAAGACCACCGTATTCAGGGCGATAATAAAGTACGTAACGAACGGAGTGCTGAACCGGGGCGTGTCATCGCGGATGGGGATCATGCGGGATTAAGAAAAATACGTAATCTGGTAATTTGGTAATTGAGTAATTTGAAAACTTGTGTCCATGCGATCTTAGTCTAAATTACTAAATTGCCCGATTTCCCAACTGCTCAATTCTTATGAACGCCGTCCTAATCATCGACAAGCCCGCTGGCTTGACTTCGCACGATGTGGTCAATCGCGTACGCCGCATCCTGCAGGAGCGTTCAGTTGGACATCTTGGGACTCTCGATCCGATGGCCACTGGAGTCCTTCCGTTGGTAGTCGGCAATTTGACCCGGCTGGCACAGTTCTATACTTCCTCGGAGAAAACTTACGAGGGCACCATCCGCTTCGGCTTCGCCACCGACACCTACGACGCCGAAGGCGAACCCACCACTCCGGCGCAAGCGGCTGCCGTATCCCTGGATGAGCTGCGTCAACTCGCCAACCAATTTCGAGGCATCATTGAACAGACGCCTCCACCATTTTCTGCCAAGAAAATTCAAGGCGTACCTGCGTACAAGCTAGCCCGCAAACACGCCGAGGTGACGCTGAGACCAGTTCAGGTAGAGATTAAAGAATTTGAAATTACACACGTCGCGTCAGGATGCGTGGCCACTTTTCGCGCGCGCGTCGCATCCGGAACTTACATGCGTTCCGTCGCTCACGACATGGGTCAACGATTAGGCTGCGGGGCGCATCTGGCATCGTTGCGCCGGACGACGGTCGGCGAATTTGAACTGGGAGACGCCCACACCTTGCAAGAATTGGACGCAGCTGCGAAGAAGGGTGAGACCGAAGAAATCTTTATTCATCCCAGGAAACTTCTGCCGCAGTTTCCCTGCATCACCGCCAACGAGGAGACGGCCGCTCGAATCCGTAGCGGTCGTCCCGTCAATCTACCCGAACTCTCCCAAGCCCGGATGGTAAAAGTTTTCGCCAGCCAAAGGGAACTGATCGCCATTGCAACCCGGGTGGCTGGCACGCTGTTCCACGCCAAGATCGTGCTGGCGGTGGAATCTGGGCGCGCAATCGCCTAAGTATATTTCACGCCGGCCCCCCGCGCCGCCGAGTCGAGATCGAGCGATCTGGCACCAATTCTCAAACCAGGGTTGGACTTGTGAATGCTGTTCGGGGCGTCGGAATGACCACCTGGATTCGAGTTCCCGAACTGTCGGACTCGATATTAAGCTGCCCGCCCAGTTGGCGCACGCGCTCCCTCATGCCGCGAATTCCAACTCCGGATGAATTCGAATGGATTTCAGACAACTTTTCCGGAGACATCCCTTGGCCCCAATCCTTAACTTCGACGGAGATACTCTCTTCAGAGAAGCTGACACTGATGGCGGCGTTTTTGCTGCCCGAATGCCGATGGATGTTTGTCAGGCATTCCTGGACTGCGCGAAATACTACAAGTTCCGTGTCTCGGCCAAATCGCTGCGCTTTGTCGGGCAAACTTAGACTGATGTTCAATCCAGAGCGCTCGCCCAGACCTTCAACGTACCATTTGAGTGCAGCAACAATCCCAGTCTCATCCAGCAATGGAGGATGCAATAAATAAGAGGCTGTCCGTATTTCCTGAGTCAGTTGCCGAAGAGTTGCCTGTGCTTCCGCGATTGGCGCGCGCAGGTTTGCCTCGTTCTGGGCTGTGAACTGTTCAAGTTTCGCCAGGTTTAAGCCGAGCACCGCTAGCGTCTGGCCAGCGCTGTCGTGCAGTTCCCGGGCAATATGCCGGCGCTCGTCGTCTTGAACATGCATCAGACTGCGCGAAAGCGCCTGAACAGTTTGAGACTGTTCGAGCACTTCGTCATTCCGCTCCTCCAGTTCCCTCGTACGACTATGCACCTCGGATTCCAGGCTCTCTGCGAGCTTGCGAAAACGATCTTCCGACTCAGAAATCGCAATGCGTGCCCGCACTTGGTCAGAGATATCTCTGAAATAGCAGACCACGCCGAATCCACCCTCTGGCAGAGGAATTCGGTCCACCCTCCATTCGTAGTATTCCGTAGCATTACGATCGATCCGGCGCTCAATTCGTTCCGGAGTTTGATACGGCTCGCCGGTGCTTAATGTCTTCCTGAAAATCGCGATCACTTCGTCGGCAAATTCTTTCTCCCACAGCAGGTGTAGCACTTCCTCGAAATCCCGGCCGATCAAATTCGGTATATCGCCGAACACGCGACGAGCGGTGGGATTCACATCACGAATGCGAAACTCCGCGTCAATCAGGTATACGCCCAGCGGCGCTTGGTTGAGCAGCGTTCCATACTGCGCGGCCCGCCGTTTTAGCGCTTCCTCGATGTTCTTGCGATCGGTGATGTCACCGATCAACCCTGCCATACGAACCGGCTTTGGCGGGTTTCCCGCAAACTCCATTTTGGCCGTGACCGAAAGCCAATGCTCTGAACCGTCGGGCAGGCGCACGCGAATCTCTTCTTCGAGTTTGCCGTCGAGCTTCGGGTCGAGCGATCGCGCGACGCTCCGAGCATACCTGTCACCGTCTTCCGGATGAATCATGGTGGCCAAGGCGGTCGCGAGAGTTAGTTCGTCGGTCGAGGAAATTCCGAATATTTCGAGAACTCGCGCATCGGATTCCGTTCGATCCTCTTGCGGATACCAGTAAAATACCCCCATTGCCGAAGCCTTCAATGACAACTGCAGTTTAACTTCGCTCTCGCGGATGGCCTGATCCGCTTCTCGGCGAACCCGCGCCAACTGCAGGTGCGTCTGTACCCGGGCGATCAATTCGCGCGCGCTGAATGGCTTGACGAGATAGTCGTCTGCGCCAGCGTCTATACCTTCGACGCGGGATTCTTCGCCAGCGCGCGCCGAAAGCAAAATGATCGGAACCGTTCTTGTTTCTGAATTCTTACGTAACTCCCGCAATAAACCGAAGCCATCGAGTTCGGGCATCATGACATCGCTGAGGATAAGGTCGGGCAGTTGCTGCTGGACTGCTTCGAGAGCGTCACGACCGTTGGCAACGGCTACGGTGTCAAAACGTTCTGAGAGCAAACGTCCAAGATAAAGGCGCATGTCTGCATTGTCGTCAGCAATCAGAACGCGCGAGCGACCTGCCCCTCCGTCGAGCGAAGTCGGAGGGCAGGGAACCGCCATCAACTCATAGTCGGAAGAGATTCCAGCCGGCGGAACCGCATGCTCCGCCTCGGGCAGCCAGCGCAGGGCCTCCTGAACGAATGGGGCGGCTCCTGTAGCAGTCGAAGAGAGCGGCCGATCTCCGCCCACTTGACTCGTTGCCAGATGGTCTTGCCCCAGAGGGACGGAAATAATGAAGGTGCTACCCTGACCCTCTTTACTCTCAACTCGCATTGAACCACCATGCAATTTAACCAGTTCGTGAACCAGCGCCAAACCAATGCCACTGCCTTCATGAGTTCGGCTGCGAGTGTTTGGAGCGCGATGAAATCGGTCAAACAATTTCGGTATTTCGTCGGCGGGAATTCCTACACCGGTGTCCTGAACGCGGAGCTCTGCCGAGTGTCCAACCTGTTCCAGGCTCACCGCAATCTCGCCTTCAAACGTAAACTTGAAAGCATTGGAAATCAGGTTGAGAACGATCTTCTCCCACATGTCCCGGTCCACGTAGGCCAGTTCGTTTAGAGGAGAACAATTGACCACCAGCTCCAGACCGGCTCGTTCTGTCGCTGAGCGAAAAACGCTGGCAAGTTCCTCCGTGAATGTTGCCAGATCCGTAGCCTGATAAACGGCTTGAACTCGTCCTGCCTCGATCCTTGAGAAATCCAGCAACGTGTTAACCAGTCGCAAAAGCCGGGCGCCGTTCCTATTCGCCAGTTCGAGCTGTTCTTTGGCGGTAGGAGAAAGGTGTGTCTGGCTTCTTGCCAGCAAATCCTGAAGAGGTCCCAGCATCAAAGTCAGCGGCGTACGAAACTCGTGGCTCACATTGCTGAAGAAGGCTGTCTTTGCCCGGTCAACTTCGGCAAGAGCCTCCGCCCGCTTTTTTTCCGCCGAGTAAGCGCGCGCATTAGCGATGCTGGCGGCGATCTGGCCGGCGACGAGATTGATGAATCCAGCGTAGCTGACATCCAGGGGACGGAATGGATTGAGACCAGCCACGATCACTCCAGCCGGCTTGTCTTGCGCCTGACTGGTGATGGGCAAGAGAATTCCTCGCCAAGGTGATTGATCCCAGGAGCCGGATGGGAGCGACTCGAACCTCTCCGGCAGGTTCTCAACCACGATGGAATCTCTCCCATTGAGCAGGCCACTGATTGGCCAAGGTTGATTTGTGTCGGCCAATCGAATCGACTCCGGTGCGGCCGGGTGACCTTCCACTATTCCGGTTTGGCAGGCAATACGAGCTTCTTTCCCATCTTCGCTGAAGAGATAAAGGAGCGTGAATGGCAAGTCCTTCTGATTCTCCCCGAGACAGCGAGCGATACAGGCGACCACATCCTCTTCTGTAATCGTCTTGCTCAGTTCACCTGCAAGTGAACGCAGCGTCTTGAGCCGGCGCTCAGCGATAATGCGGTCCGTTTCTTCCGTGACGACGCATAGATGCCCGGCAACTTTGCCGTCATCTCCGGACAGGGGACTGTACGAAAAAGTGTGGTAAGTTTCCTCGCGATATCCGCTGCGCTCCAAAAACAAAAGCAAGGCTTCATCCCACGTCGCCTCGCCACTGTCGAGAACCCGCCGGATCCGTGGACCAATGTCGTCCCAAATTTCCTTCCATACTTCGTGAGACGGTTTTCCCAGCGCCCACGGATGTTTCTTCCCTAGCGTCATCCGGGCGTAATCGTCGTTATAGAGAAAGGTGAGTTCGGGTCCCCAGCTCATCCACATGGCAAAGCGTGACGTGAGCAGAGTGCGAACCACGGTGGTCAAGCTTTGTGGCCAGTCTTCGATCGCACCAAGCGGGGTCTTGCTCCAGTCGAACTCACCGACCAATTTGCCGAGCACGCCTCCGCCGCGCACCCATCCTGCCGTCACGCCGGTTTCTTCGCCGCTGGCTTGGACGGTTTTCGAGGCCGGGGTCTCGAACAGCTTGTTGATGGTAGTCAGCAACTCCTGGGAGAACTCCGACTTCGTCAGCGCGGCTCTGGCATCGACTGCGGCAGCTTGCTGGCGGGCGATCGTTTCATGATTCTGGGTCACCAGAATCACGTTGCAATCGGGAAGCTCCCGGCGAATAATTCGTGTCGCCTGCAACCCGTCCATGCGAGGCATGTTGATGTCCATCAGGATGACCTGAGGACGCAGCCGCTTCGCCTGCTCAATCGCTTCGATCCCATCCCCAGCTTCGCCGCACACCTGCCAATTGGGGTGAGATTCAATGAAAGATCGCGCAGTGCGCCGAAACAACTCATGATCATCGGCGATCAGAATCTGAACGGCAGTCATCTTCTAATTTTCCCAGGGCCGAGGTTCATGAAATTGGGTCAGAGGCAGCTAGTAATTATCCCCGAAACCCAAGTACGTTGCCTTACAGTCCGCACGGTATTACTCATTGGTTACTCACAGGACAGTTCGTAGCCTGGAAGCCTGCCTCTGGTGGGACATACGCGATTCCTGCCGTCTGACAGGCCCAATACCCTCGCGATGTGGCACAGTGACAACTCTAGATAAGTAATGTCCGATAATAGGTATTATGTCAACTACGATCTGCGCCGGATGCGCTAACTCTGAATTTCCCTTCAGGAACCCTTCGGGATCAAAACAACTCTATCCCTGTCGGCACTTTCGGGATCCAGCAACTTGGCTAGGCTTTCATCGAGTGTCGCCAGTTTCCCTCTCTTATCGAGAGCCAACCCAAAAAGGTAGGCATCCGTAACCTGCTTGTGGCCGATAAGACGACCCCGGAATCGTCTGACTGCTTCGCCGAATCCGATGTCGGCGGCCCAGAAACGGTGTCCCGGATGTCTAAGGCTGATATTCAATCCTCGAAGAGCGTCCTGCGGCGAGACAGCACGAGGAGAAAAAGCAGGATTTGAAAGGATCCGAACGAATGCGGATTCGGTAAACGGGCACGTCGCCCATCCGGCACTGGCATTTCGAGCGAACCAAACTTGGACGCGCTCGTGTGCCTCATGGCCGGGCCACGCAAGCGCAATCAATGCGTTTACGTCCAGCAGGTATGCAGTCATTCCAATTCGGACTCGAGTTCTTTGATCCGGCGGGTTGTGATCCGTGGCGAATCCGGAGGCACGTCGAACACTTGGATTCCGTTTACCGTACGTGTTGGGGTCGGCGAAGCCAGTCCCTTGCGCACAAGTTCGGAGACCGCCTTGCCCAGAGGTAACGATCGGCTTTCCGCGTAGCTTCGCACCACATCAACGACATCATCATCGAGACTAAGAGTCGTACGCATGTTGCCATGATGCCATACGTATGCTTTGATGTCAACAACACCGGAAAAGCATCGCAATACGTATTTGATGCTCTATCTGCCCTACGACATCACGCTCAACAATCGGTTTAAGTCCTCGCGGAATCGCTTCAGTTCTTCCATTCTTTCCGGCGTCGCTTCGAGGATTTCCTGCTTGGCCTGGAAGACTTTTCGGCCTCCGTTCTCGACCAGGACGCCCATCGCTTCCCCCATCAGCCACCCCGGAGTGCCCAGCATCTGCAATCCGTCGGGCGACGGAACCAGCAGCGCGATGCAGTGGTCCCGCACGACTCCTACACATTTGGGAAAACGATCAAAGACCTTCAATTCGAATCCGGCCACGTAGATTTGTTGAAGCTGTTCCGCCGGATCAGGCATGAGAAGAATTGACTCATTGAATCATCGGGTGATTGAGTCATTGAGGGGACGAAATGTTTCAATGAGTCAATGCCTCAATGATTCAATCCCTACATCTTATATCGGCCCATATCCTCGTCGTTCAGGCCTTCGAGCCACTTGCGCAACTCTTCACTGGTAACGCGGTCGGACGCCGTAGTCGCCAACTTGGAATTTTTCAGAACCTCATCCTCCACGAAGATAGGACAATCAACCCGCAAAGCCAGCGCCAGCGCATCCGACGGCCGCGAATCAATGCTCACGATTCTTCCCTCGCGCTCCAGCCAGATCACCGCATAAAACGTGTCTTCCCGCAGCTCCGTGACTACAACTTTGTGGACGTTGGTGTCCAGACCGACCAGAACGTTCTTGATCAGGTCGTGGGTCATCGGCCGGGGCGTGCTCACCTTTTCGATCTCCAGCGCAATCGCGTTGGCCTCGTAGATTCCAACCCAGATCGGCAGCACCGCATCGGTCCCCGCGTCTTTCAGGATCACGATTGGCATATTTGTAACCGGGTCCATCAGCAGGCCGCGAATTTTCATTTCTACTTCCATCGTGATCTCCGGAAAAATTCCTTATACCACCATTTGCCCCAAAAGGCTGTTGGGAAAACTGGCCGTGGTGACCACAGTCACATAGGTGCCAGCGCTCGGTTTCGCATTTTCAGGCGCCGTGAAATTGAACACTTTGTTCTGCGAGGTTCTGCCCACCCATTGCCCTCGGGCCTCGTTCTTACTCTCAACCATCACTTCAAGAGTTGCACCCAGATAGCTTTCATTGCGTCGCTTCTGAATTTCCCGCTGCTTCTCGTTCACCACCGCCAGGCGCCGGACCTTTTCTTCGTCCGGGATTGCGTCTTCCAGAGTCAGCGCCGGAGTGTTGGGCCGCGGCGAATACTTGAATCCAAAGATAGCGTCGTATTCAACTTCATCGAGCAGCGACAAAGTTTCCGCAAACTCGGCCTCAGTCTCACCCGGAAATCCGACGATAATGTCACTTGTAATACTAATCTGGCGTCGCGCCGCCTTGATCCACGCGATGCGTTCCATGTATTCGTCGCGCGTGTACAGCCGCTGCATGGCATCGAGGACGCGCGGAGAACCGCTCTGCACCGGGAGGTGGACGTGATCGCATAGTGCAGGCACTGCGTCGATCGCGTCGATGATGTCGCGTCCAAAATCCCGGGGATGCGAAGTCGTAAATCGAACTCGTCGAATGCCACCCGTTTCGCCCACCGCCGCCAGCAATTCGGCGAAACTCTTCTTCCCTGCCGGATCCTTGTACGAATTCACATTCTGCCCAAGCAACTGGATCTCGGTATAACCTAAATCGGCCATCTGCCGAGCTTCCGACAAAACCGACTCCGACGTCCGGCTGCGCTCTTTGCCGCGCGTGAACGGAACCACGCAGTAAGCGCAAAACTTATCGCAGCCTTCAATGATGGTGATGTAACCGCGGTGCGGATTAGTGCGCGCCGTGAATTCGGTCTCAAAGCATTCATCGGTCTCCCGATCGTCCAGTCCGGTGACGCGCTGCTTCCCTGCTTCAATCTGAATCAGCATTTGCGGCAGATTGCGATACGACGCCGAGCCACACACCATCGACACATACGGCGCGCGCTCGAAAATCTTTTCGCCTTCCTGCTGCGCTACGCAGCCGAGCACGCCAAACTTCTTGCCTTGCTTCTGATACTTCTTATAGTCGGCCAGCCGATGAAAAACTTTCTGCTCCGCCTTATCCCGGATCGAGCACGTGTTGTACAACACCAGCCCAGCCTCTTCGACCGTCGACACTTGCCGGTATCCCGAGGACACCAGTGTGCCCACAACTTTTTCCGAGTCGTGCGCATTCATCTGGCAACCGAAGGTTTCGAGGTAGAAAGTCTTTTGCGAGTCTTCAGCCATTCAGCTCAAGTATAGCGCAGCGGTCGAGCCGCGAAGGAACGGAGGCCCCGACACCGGGTGCCCCACAGTTCGCCGTTTTCGAGATGCGGATGTCCCTCCTAAGTTGCAAAAGCTCGCTTCACATCCGGCAACAGAAGATAGACGAGAATGGCCACGTCCACCGCAGCCCGCAGCAGGTGAAAAGGCGACGGATTGGCGACCAGGCGGACCATCGCCGAGACCAGCCAGATCACCGCAAAGACGAGCGTGAGGATGCGCGCCCAATTCTTCATCGCCCACATGCCAAAGCCCATCAGGATGTAGACCAGCGCAAACAGCAGGATGGCAATCCCCAGCGTCTTACCCAGGCCAGAAACTAAACGCTGGAAGAAAGTGTCTCCGGCCACACTCGCGATCATGTGGGCGCTGAGATGAGTAATCCCGAGCAGGGCAAATCCGACGCCCAGATACGCTGCGCCACGCAACCAGTGGAGAATCGCAATGAGAGTAACGCCCAGTGGACGCATTTTTACCTCCCAGGCAAGAGTCGCGCGGAGCGTAGCAGGAGCGGCGCATCCGGGTCAAGCCGGGGGGACGCGATCGACGGCAAATGAACGCTGCGCCGACGACACCCTTGAGGCGATGTAAGGCATTGATTCGACAGCGTCAACCGACCCGGCATCTCCGGGTGCATCTAATTTAGGCAGAGGTGATTGTATGAAGCGAACGTTTCTTTTGACCGCCAGCCTGATTGTTGTCGCGGCGATTTCCGCGGCGGCTGCGCCGAATGTCAGTACCACGAAATCGCCCGCGTTTCCCGGCACTTTGGCGAATGCGCGCTTTGTCTACGTTGCCTCCTACGGCGGCGATCAGTTCGACGGGAGAGTGCTTCCCGAGGATCGAGTCGCGATCAACGCGGTGCAGACCGCCATTCAAAATTGGGGGAAACTGACGGTTGTTTACAAGCCCTCCCAAGCCGACATCATCATCCTGGTAACCAGCCGGCCTTCCGAGGATCTGATGGCCGTGTACGATGCGCATATGCCCAGCACCTTCCTCTGGCGGGTCATGGGACGCGACGGTCTCCAGTCCGGGGAAACTCCGCTGGTTACGCAATTCGAGCAGGGATTCGAGAGCGTGTCACAACACAACGCGCGCTAAACGCGGGCGTATAACTGTTCGGCCGAAGAGGCGGGTGTCCTGCCCTTCTCGCGTCCTTGGCGGAGAGGGCGGGGCCTTTAGAGGACATCGCGGCGGTTCATGGGAACTGACGTCCCAGCTAGGGATTCCGCTGAAACAGCACTGCCGTGTCGTCCCCATGAATCAGCTTCCACCCCGGAGTTTGCCCGAGCATCGTCTCCAGCGCTGAGTTCCTTTGTATCAGCACCAGGTTCGCGTGCTTCTGTTCGAGCACTTTATCCCAACCCAGCTGGACCAAAGTCACCTTCTCGTAATCCTCGAAAAACTGACTGCCATACAAGTCATGACGATCGTCCACCAGAACCTTGGTTTGAGGATACAGCCGGTAAATCACATACCCTCCCCATTGATCAGGACAAAAAATCGGCTCCGTGATTTCACGCTCGGCAATCACTTCGGCAGCTTCCACGGGAAAATGTTTGTCATCGAAATATGCATTGAACAGCTGCGACGATCCGATTTTTCCGCCGTGCATGCAAGCCCACAAGCCGACCATGAAGACCAGGACCATCCAAACATGCCCTTGCAGATGCATCTCCAACTTCTCCATGCGCATGCCAAAACCATGCAGCCAGGAAAACAGCCAGCGCAACCACGGCGCGATCTTTGCATTTTCGGCCGCCTCCGCGAGTGTCTGCGATAGTAGCGGAGCCACGATCAGCACAAGCAACATCGACGAAACCGGAAGGTTGCGCGAAGCGTATAAACCGCTGTAAGCCGCCAGAAGAATCACCAGCAAATGTGCGACCGAGAGCTTTCGCCGAGCGCTGGCCATCGCTCCGATCGTCACCAGCAACAGCACGACGAAACACTGCTGCGCCACGCCATGAAAGTTCGGCGACTTAAACTCGCTGACATGATTCATTAGAAACCGGTCGGTGAGATACCGGTAAATATGGACGTGCAGCCTGTAGCCGTAGGGATTAACAAAACTCGCCACAATCGAAAGCAAGCTGACGAGCCCCAGCCGCTTGAGCCACCTTCCAATGGCCTCGCGCCGATCCGGCAACGTAAAGTATTGAACCCCGCCCCCGACCAGATACGCCGCTAACAAAGCGAAGCCGACAAGAAATCCCCCGTGCAGGTTGACCCAGAACAGCATCAGAAGCGGCAAGAAAAATATTCGCCGGTTTTTGTCGGGTTCACTCCCAGACCCTGCAGCGTCCAGCAGCTCGACCCAGATCACCGTGAACAGCCAGCTCACCACGTGAGGCCGCGCCAGAAAATGCACAGCCGAAGCCCCCAATGACAGCACCAGCATAAAAAGCGTAATCGGCAGACTGCCGCCCCTACGCATGACGAAGTGGAATACGAGGACAAACGTCGCCGCCATAATGGCAGCCGTGTAAAACACAACGCCGTTCAATCCTAGCCCTTGGTGAATCGCCGCAATCATCGCGTCGTAGAGCCACTCCCACGCATACCAGGGCTTTCCGCTCATAGTCGCCGAGAACGGATCGACGCGCGTGATCGAGTGCGTCTGCAGCATCAACTGCCCGTTGCGAATGTGCCAACCCGTCCCCCCATCGCGCAGCAAAAGCCGGCCCAGCGCGCCGCAGCTAAAGCCCAGGAGCAAGGCGGCAAAAAGTAAATCAGAGACCGACGGCATAAGCAGCCGAAGCCATCGAGAGGCATCGCCAGAGGTCGGCGTATCGAACTGAGGTTCTGTTTGCGGAAGTTTTAAAGGCAAAGCGTTCGCTCGCGCCTAACGGGTCATGTTACCCGATAAAGCCACGCATTGCGCTCGTCACTTGTTGCCGCGGTGAATACCGCTCTCATGCGCGATACAACAGATAACCCAGCCCAACCCGCATGTGATGCAGTAAGCGATCAGGAAAACTCGCGGCAATGGTGAGCCCTAATGCGGCGTGAACCAGACCCAAAGGAAAAATGTTGCGATAGCGGCGAAACATTTCGCAGAACAACAAACCGCCAATAAAACTTAGCCCGGTCAACAACGGGCTCGGCACGTGGAGGATAGCGAACAACAAAGCTGCAGCCATCACCGCCCGCCGGCTACCGAACAGCGATTCCAGCCGCACGTAAAAGAACGACTGCAAAATAAATTCCTGCTCCAGTGCCCAGATGGCATATTTCCAGGCTCTTTCCCAGGGCACAGGCTGAGCCGGTCCAAGCCCGTGAATTAACCAACCCACAGAGACGATGGTGACGATCAGGAATATTCCGCTTACAAAAATTACGACCACGCCGGCGGCCGGCCGAGTAAGTCCCAGTTCCCGCACAGAAAAACGGCTGCGTACGCTGAACCACAGGATACAAAGCGCTGCCAGCAGACTGATAATCGTGCTAAGGCGTCCTGGCGGCGTCCACACTGCAATCAGAATCAACGCGAAGACGATCCCAATCTGCAGCGAATCCGAAACTTCAACCGGAAGAACCCGAGCCGGCCCTGCCGCATGAACAGGAATTACCCGGCCATCGGACGCGATCTCTGAAATTAAATTATTCGACTCGGCTGCCATGATTCGAATCTACTTCACATGAGATGCAACTTTTTCCCGCTCAGCATATCTTAAAAGGTGATCGGTTTTGACGAGGGTCTGAGATGAACGGCAAACCCACGCCCCACATCGTGATTATCGGCGCTGGCTTCGGCGGCCTCAATGCGGCGTTGAAGCTCGCCCGCCATCCCGTCCGGGTTACGATAATCGACCGCAGAAACCACCACACCTTCCAGCCTCTGCTCTATCAGGTCGCAACCGCCGGGCTGTCTCCCGGCGAAATCGCATCTCCCATCCGCTGGATCTTCACCGGCCGTCGCAACGTCGAGGTTGTACTGGGAGAAGTAGACGATCTTGATCTCGAACGCCGAGTTGTAAAGGTTGCCCAACGCGAGCTTCCCTACGATTACCTGATCGTTGCCGCGGGCGCAAGCCACGCCTACTTCGGACACGACGAATGGGAACCGCTGGCCCCTGGTCTGAAGACCCTCGAAGATGCAGTCGAAATCCGCCGCCGCGTATTGCTTGCATTCGAACTAGCCGAACGCCGCGCCGCCAGCGGCGGAGGCCAGGTGCAGTTGAATTTCGTCGTAGTCGGGGGCGGTCCTACGGGAGTGGAACTCGCGGGAACGCTCTCCGGGATCTCTCGTCGCGCACTGGTTGACGAATTCAATTCCATCGATCCCAAAAACACGCGAACCATTCTGCTCGAAGGCGGTCCTCGAGTTCTTCCGGCTTTTCCGGAAGACTTGTCTCGCAGCGCAGAAAAACAACTGCGTGAACTCGGAGTCGAGGTTCACACTTCCGCGATGGTTACGGGCATCGAACCCGCTGCCGTAATCATGGGGAAAACCCGTCTGCCCGCGGCAGTAATCATATGGGCTGCCGGAGTCGCCGCGTCTCCATTAGGCAAGAAACTCGGCGCTCCGACCGACCGCTCCGGGCGCGTGCTGGTGAATCCTGACTTGAGTGTTCCCGGTCACAAGCAGGTATTCGTCATCGGAGATTTGGCTTCGTTGAAGCAGGCAAACGGAGAGCCCGTTCCCGGCCTTGCACCAGCCGCGATACAGGAAGGAAAATTCACGGCCCGCAACATTCTGCTCGACCTGCAAGGAAAACCGCGAAAAGATTTCAGCTACCTGGACAAAGGTAGTCTGGCAACCATTGGCCGCGCCGCCGCTGTCGGCCAGTTTGGCAAAATTCATATCTCTGGATTTCTCGCCTGGGTCGCCTGGCTATCGGTCCACATCTTTTTCCTCATCGGATTCCGCAATCGGATGCTGGTGCTGATTCAATGGGCCTGGTCGTACTTCACCCACGAGGGCGGAGCCCAACTGATCACCGGAGACCAAACCCTCCCCAGCTGGAAAGAGCTAATCCGCGATCAGGAAATCTCGCACAAAGAAACCAAGATCGAACACGCTCAGGTTAGCTAAGCCCGAACTATACGCCGATGATCGCGACCAATTCCTTCACCGCCTCCGCGCTTTTATCCAGCGCCGCTTTTTCCTCGGCCGTCAGCTTGATTTGAATAATCTGCTCGATTCCCTTGGACCCCAGCTTCA
>JBEKGG010000093.1:0-14523 GCA_050012915.1 Terriglobales bacterium
GACGGCACAACTAATCGGTCGGAGTCCGCAAGCACCGGCCGGACGCCGCGAAATCGCTGCAGATGATCCCGGGCTTCGCCGCTGTGATAATGAATTACCGTGTGTGCTCCGCGCAGCCGGGCAATGAACCACGCCGGCAACGGTGCCAAAAGAAACGACCAATACGAGGCAGAGAAAATATGTGCGACCTGAACGTTCTTCAGACCTCGCCACAACGAGACCAGATATACCGGCTCGCGGATCAGCGTGCGAAGAAACGGAATACGCTCAATCCACGCAAGCCACCGCGGAAGCGGCGGATCAATAGGAATGAATTGCGCCTCAATTGCCGGATCATCCCGCCAATTGCGCAGAAGAAGGTCGGCCTGTACCGATTGTCCGCCGACATAGCGCTGCGAAGGACCTACAATCGCGATTCGAATACTGCCGCCAGTTCGAGGCGATGCGCCGAGTGACCATTCTTGAGTTGGACTCCAGTTTTTCTTTTCGAGCAGCTCGGCATAGAGCTCTTCATAACGATTGCTCATTTGTTCCAATGTAAAATTCGCCTGTGCGAATCGTTTCGCGTTACGGCCGAGAGCCGCGCGCAGAGCCGGATGCCGCAGCAATCGCTCAATGGCGTCGGCAAGCTCTTCGTCATCGCCCGGGGGCACCAGTATTCCTCGATCCGCACCAATCAACTCAGAATTTCCTCCCACCCGACTTGCAACCACGGGCAGACCGGCTGCCATGGACTCCAGAATCGTATTCGAAAGACTCTCCGACGAAGAAGGAAGCACCGAAATATCCAACGAGGCGAGGAGGGCAGCAATGTCGTGCCGCTCACCGGTAAACAAAACATGATCTTTCAAACCCAGGCTCTCGGTCTCGCGCTCCAGTTCCGGGCGAAGCGGTCCGTCTCCGACCAAAATAAATTCCAGGCACGGAAATTTGTCGCAAAGTCGAGCAGCCGCAAGAAGGAACGCCTGGTGATTCTTCGACCGTTCGTTCATTCGCGCAATCATTCCGACCCGAAGAACCTCTTTGCGACGCGGCATTGCGGGCGAAGTTTCGACAAAAGCGGAAGCCGGCAAGCCATTGCCGATGACGGCGACGCGAGAATTCCTCAAACCCTGGCGAACAAGCCGGTCCGCAGCCGCTTGCGAGTTACAAACAACTACATCGCACCAGCGAAAGACGGCCGCTTGTGCCCGCGATTTCGAGCGGCCGAGTAGATCGCCTAGTTGACGTTGGCTTCCAATTGCCACAGGCACACCGGCGAGCTTTGCGGCCGGTATCAAAGTGAGGTTGGTGTAGAAATCGAAAGCATGGGCCACCGCGACCTTATTCCGCCGCAAGTACTGCGCCAGCCGCATGCGAGTCCACAACGAGTTCACCCCGTACAGGCTGCCGCCAAGGGGAAATTCCCGCACGCGACTCAAACCATCGAGGAATGCTCCGCGCCGCTGAATGCAACCCAATTGAACGTTGAACGCAGTCGTATTCAGCGACTGCGCCAACAACACAAACTGACGCTCACTGCCACCGGTTTCGAAACTGTTAGTCATCAAAAACAGTTTCGGAATCCACTTTGCTGGATGAAGATGTCCGGCGCCAGATTCAGTCTTCGCTTCAAACTCGCTGTTGAATTCGTTTCGATTCATCTGCTTCCGCGCAGGGAGGCGACCTGATCCGCCTGCACCCCCGCACTCCCCACGTTTGCGAGAAAATTGCGCTGCCACAATTCAAACATGAAGAACCGCCAAATGCGCGGTGAGTGATCCCGGCGTCCGCCAAAGTGCTCTTCAAGCAAGCGTTGTATGCCTTGTCGGTTGAAGTATCCGCGTTGAATGGTTGACGAATCCAGCAGGCTAGACATAATCAAGTCTTTCAATTCATTCCGCATCCAGTGGCATAGCGGCAATGCAAATCCTTGCTTGGGCCGATCAAACACTTTTTTGGGGACGCCCACCCTTTCCGCCAATTTAGTGAAAATATATTTTCGCTGCGTCCCTCGCATCTTCCACTCCGACGGCAAGCCTGTGACCCATTCGACAAAAAGGTGATCGAGAATCGGAACCCGCACTTCCAGCGACGCGAGCATACTCATCCGGTCAACCTTAGTAAGAATGTCCCCAGGGAGATAAGTCTTCGTGTCGAGATACAGCACGCGGCTCAACGGATCACGCGCCGGGGCTTCGTCGAGATATTGGCGGAACGAACTCAACGGATCTATCCCACCAACAGCTGCGGCACGGAAGTCATCCGACAGAAGCGCCATTTCACGGTCAAATGGCTGCAAAGAAATCCCTTCCAGGTAGCGCTCCCGCCATGGCAATGAAACGCTGTAAGCGAGATTGCGCCCCGGCACGCTGGAAGGCAAACGAGAATGCAGATGCTCGCGATAAGC
The DNA here is from genome assembly GCA_050012915.1 of Terriglobales bacterium. Lineage (GTDB taxonomy): Bacteria > Acidobacteriota > Terriglobia > Terriglobales > Acidobacteriaceae > JABDBE01. Next base: position 2,390 of record JBEKGG010000093.1, read on the forward strand.
ATGCCCCACCCACTGCGGAATCCAGTTAAAGTTCCGCCGCTGTAAATGGATTTGATAGCGCTCGTAGCCGGCGAAAATCTCGTCGCCACCATCGCCAGAAAGCGCCACGGTCACGTGCTGCCGAGCCAGTCGCGAAACGAAGTAACTCGGCAGCAACGAAGAATCCCCGAAAGGCTCTTCCAGAGAATGCGTAAGGTCCTCGACGCTTTCCACTACATCCGGCTCCAAGATCAACTCATGGTGTTCAGTGCCAAACCGTTCAGCGACGAGCCTTGCGTAAGGAGCCTCGTTAAAATCCGCATGCCGAAAGCCGACGGAAAATGTTTTGACCGGCCGAGCGCTGGCGCGAGCCATCAACGCAACCATCGTCGATGAATCAGTACCGCCGCTCAGCAGTGCCCCAAGAGGCACCTCTGCAATGAGCCGGATGCGGACCGCTTCGGTCAGCCGCTGCTCCAATTCTTGAAGGCATTCTTCTTCGCCAATGGGTGGGTGCGTGCCGTACTCGGGCAGCTCCCAATATTTGTAAGTATTAACTTTGCCTGCTTCGAATTCGAGAACGTGCCCCGGGCCCAGTTTTTGAATTGCCAGAAAAGCGGTGGCGGGATCAGGAATATAGCCAAAGTACATATACCGCCAGAGGGCCCGCTGGTCAACGGTTGCGAGTTCGGGCGCGACCGCAAGAATCGATTTTATTTCCGAAGCGAAGAACAGACGCCCGTCAGCAAAAGCATAATGGAGGGGCTTGACGCCCAATCGATCGCGCGCCAGAAGCAAGCGCCGTCTGCGCGTGTCCCAGACCGCGAAGGCGAACATGCCGCGCAGTTTCTGAACGCAATTGCTCCCCATCTCTTCGTACAGATGAACAATGACTTCTGTGTCGCTGTGCGTATAGAAGTGATGCCCACGCTTTTCGAGATCCCGGCGCAGCTCCGGAAAGTTGTAAATCTCGCCGTTGAAGGCGACCCAGATAGTCTTGTCTTCGTTGAAAACTGGCTGGTGGCCGCCGGCCACGTCGATGACGCTTAACCGCCGTACCCCTAAGCCTGCCCCATCCTTTACGAAAATACCTTCATCGTCCGGCCCCCGATGGATGATGCTCTCGCACATCCGGCGAATGGTGGCCGCTTGAACTCCTCCACCTTGCGCGTCGACTACTCCGGCGATTCCACACATGGCTACCGCTTCACCATTGCCGGCGTGATATCAAAAGTCGACTCTGAAGATTTCGCCTGTATACGTTTCAGGCGATAGTCTCGGTATTCGCCGGGATTGCCTTCTCGTCCATCGCAAGCTGCGAAGATGATATTTACCATCTCGCGCGCAGACACAAAATGAAGGACCTCGTCTCTTTGCCCCGCTCCCTCCACCAATTCGCGCAGAAATTCACGCATTGGTTCGCCGAGAACAACATCGTACTGTGTAGGATCCATTCCGTGACAATGCAACTTGATGAAGAGCCAGTCCGGCTTTCCGCGCACCGAGATCGCCGCCCGTTTCCACAATCGCAGCCGGGCAAGGCTGAGCGGATTCCGCCTGGTGATAGCGCCGTTTTCAATGCTGAGCATCCGCGACCGCGACGGAAACCAGCGCAACATCAGTGGTCCCTGAACCATCAAGGGCGCACTCTCAAGCGCTCGCCCCCGTTCCAAGTCCCGACCTCGAGTATGCGGAGCGCGCCGGTCGAGGGGGAACGCACATTGATAAAGCGAATTGATTTTTGCAGTCTGTGCTGGATGAAACGATGCCGCAGGTAGCGTCAGGTCTGCGTAACAGCCGGTATCAGCGAGGATCTGCATTTCGTCATCAACGCCGCAAAAGCGCCCGCCTGCCGAGTTTGCCAAAGCAAAATTGCCGTGCACAAACGCATATTTCGGATCACCAACACCGTCGAAATACGACAGGCAGCCATGCTCCAACGCCAACGCATCTCGAAACTCCAAAAGTTCGCGACGCGTATTCTCCGACGTGTCGGGCTCTGCAATTCCGTGATGCAGATGAATCTCAATCTCTCCCCAACCTCCATGGCAGTGTTCCGCGAGTTGTTGTATCAGGGAACGGTCGTACTGTTCGGCTGGATAAAAATAAGTGTGAACAAATGGATAGCCGTCGTTGTCTCGCCATGCATCCGCCAGCCGAGGATATTCCCGGCACCACATGTCAACGCGACGTTCCTGTTCGTCGTTGGGGACGCGTGACATCCCATCCTCAGGCACAATCGATGGCTCGAAATGATTTGCCAGCGTGATCATCAAATGCACGGGACCGCGAGGGACGCGCCGTGTAAGCCGCTGCCGGAAATAACCGGGGAGAACACGGAAACCGTACGCGAACTTTTCGCGAAGCCCCGGACCCAGTCCTGCGCGAGACGAAGATTGACTGTCAGGCGATATTTTCAGATCACCAGGCATAAGTGAAACTTGGTTTGCCATCTCGCCGAGGCCCACTGGTGGCCTGTTTCCATTCATCCGATCCGTGAGAGGACTCCCTCCCTCGTTCGATCGCAAGCAGAACCGCCGTATAGGCGACTGCGAAGTATGGGAAATACTGATAAGCTTCCGGAGCAAACAACGCACCTACCAGAAAGCCAACCAGCGAACTGTGCAGGGCGCCAGCAAAAAGTTTTACCTCAGAGTCGTGATCTGTCATGCCCCTTAATGCTCTGAGATTCGAGAACCCACGGCCGAGGAAAAGTAGATAGAGAATCAGACAGAAAACGCCGCCTTCCACCGCTATCTGCAGGTAGGTGACGTGCACGTCCCGCCAAACTCCCGAATAAGTCGAGAAGTTGTGCAACCCGATTCCGAGAATTGGATAATGCTCAATTCCCTCCAGGCTCCGAGAAATAAGAATGCGACGCTGCTCATAAGATCCGTAGGCGCTGCTCTGCGAATCCGTATCCAATCCTTGGCTCGATACCGCCAGCAGTCGATCCTTGAGCGGACCGCCAACCGCAATGCCGACGACGATCGCAATCAAAAGCGCCGCCGCAATCAAATACACACGCCGCCCCTTGATGCCAAAATGCCACAGGCTGATGGCGCCAGCCACGAGAAAAGTAATGAACGCTCCGCGCGAGGCAGTCAGAAACAAGGCGCTGATCATGAGCAGCATCGAAACCGTCCAAGCCGATTTGCGCAGGATGCTGCTGGTTCTCAGCAGAAATGCGAGACAAAAAGGAAGCGACAGGACGATGGCAAACCCCAGATCATTGGGATTCGAATAGATTCCGCCGAGGGCGCCGTCGAGCCGCGGATGAGAGGCGCCCTTCAGCATCGAAACAATCGAGATCACAGCCACCGAAGCGGCCTGTATGAACAGTACGCGTCGGAGTCTCGCAAGGCTGGTAACGGCCACGAAGGTGAGTACCCAGGCCACGAACACTTTAGAGAAATCCAAAGTACGAAAGAATGCCCCACCCTTCCATACTGGAGAGAATGCCGCCGAAAGAAAAAATATGCCAATCATCAGCAGCAGATAAAACGCTTCTCTCGGAAAGTCTCGAAGGCCCCGTTTCGATCGGCCCACGCTCAGCAGCAATCCAATAATGGCGAACACTCCGGAAATCTTGGCCAGCGGCACTGAGTGCAAACCCGGAATCCAGTCTTCGGGACGCGCGCAATACACCACATAAAAAACCGTCAGCCAAAAATATGCACCTTTCAGCGGCTCTGACTCTTCGCCGGAGCCGAGCGGCGGCAGCGGCGACGAGTTTTTCACATTTACAGCGTTGTGATCACGCCAGGTCTCATTCTTCAGCGCAACCGTTCGAAGTTTGTTATTCGCAAACGCCACTTCCCTTTTCGCTCCTTACTATCCGCGAACGTTGGTTACGCAGCTAGACTCACCTTCACCGAAACTCTCTCGCGATCCGGTTCCCACCATCGTTTCCAGAACGTGACGAAACCGGTCTCCAATCACCGCCCAATCATATTTGCCAGCCAATGCCGCCGCCGCACGCTCATAGCGACAACGAAGTTCCGCATCTTTCAGCAACAAGACCACAGCTTCGGCAAAAGCAAACGGATCGTCGGCCAACACGATATCCCGCCCGTGATGCACGTCCAGGCCTTCAGCCCCGACGGTCGTAGAAACCACCGCCTTGCCCGTGGCCATAGCTTCGTAAATCTTCAGGCGCGATCCACCTCCAACGCGCAACGGAACCACTACAACAGTACTTTCTTCCAGGTGATCCACAACTGAAACCACCGACCCGGTAACTGCGACCGACTCCGACGCCAGCCTCTGCACTCGACGGTCCGGGTTGCGGCCTACGATCCGGAATCGCGCGGCTGGCACTTTCGCCCGAATCGTCGGCCACATTTCGCGACAGAAATATTCCACCGCATTGACGTTCGGCTCCCAATCCATCGCACCTGTAAAAAGTACCAAGGGCTCACTTCCCCGTGAAGATATGCCCGGTCGATATTGCTGCAAATCGACCCCAGTCGGAACAACCGAGATTCGTGACGGATCCGCCCACTCACTCATCAGGCGCCGATCATGTTCCGAAACCGCGATGATGTGGTGAAACCTCACTACCGCACTTCGCTCGTAATTCAACATCTTCTCGAATTCAAGGCGATACAAATACCTCTTGGCCGGATTTCGCTCAGTCAAAGCATGTCGTCGCCAGATTTCACTCTCTACATTGTGCTGAAAAAGAATAGTGGGGATGGTGAGGACACCAGGAAAATTCACAGCGGCGTCGAGAAAATCGCAGACAGCAACATCGAAGGCCTTTTCTTCGAACCAACTGTTCAGCCTTTGCTGAATCCGAATCGACTTAAATCGGCTCACCGCATAGGGAATCGGCGAGCCCAACCGAGCGAGATAATCCAAGCCGCCGCCGATCGACTTGATTCCACGTTTTCCCGTACACAGGCAAACGGTGCCAGGAAACTGCCGCGCCAGTTCTTCCTCGTATTCGATATCGGGATCTCCGTCGTAATACGAGAAAACAACCAGCTCGTGATGCGAAGCTAATCGGCGAAGAATTTGGTAGGAGCGGATAGAGCCACCGCTATGTGCAGGCAGAATCTTGTTCGCCTTGACCCAGAGAATCTTCAAGCTGCATTCCCCAAACCTTCACCTCGAAAGATTGTCGCCTTTAGCGAATCCAAACAGCTTTACGTCCGGAAACAAAGTTGGCCAACGCCACCGCAGCGGCGGTATTGAGCAAAACAAATGTGAAAACCGCATCCGCGGCGCGCGCCACTACACCTTTCTTCAGCTGCACAATCGTCAGGAAACTCAACCCGTAAAAAGCCAATTGCAAGACCAACGCAAGGCGATAAACGGGTGCGCGAAGAACCAGCGACGCCATCAGAATGCCGGCCAGCGCAAACGGCACAATCAATCTCAGCAGCTTGTGGCTGACAAATTCAAAACGAATCGGATTGGCACTCGTCAACAGCCACGGAGCCAGCTGCAGCAATTGATAATTACCGCTCAGGGTTCTAACTTTTCGCGCAAATTCGCGCTCCGCCCCAAGATCGCCGTCCCAGGCCCGAGCTCGAGAATCCAACACAACTCGTAATCCTTGCCGTGCCACCTGCATCGGCAGATACACGTCATCGAGTATCGTTTCCGCGGGAAGTGGTAACAACAAACTTCGGCGTATCGCGTAGAACGCACCCGTAGCCCCGACTACCGATCCCGACGCCGATTCCAGTTCGCGGATTCGCTTTTCGACCCTCCAGTAGTTCCCGAGCCCCTCAATCGTTTCGCCCGTCGTCGGATCGCCCAGCATCAACTCCCCGCTTACACAACCAACCTGCGCATCGGCAAAATTCTCCAGCAACAAACGCAAAGCACCGACCTCAATCTCCTGTCGCGCGTCGGTGAAAACTACGATCTCTCCGTGCGCCAACTCCAGTGCATCATTGAGACTCGCAGCTTTCCCTCGCGAGAGTTGGTTCAACACCACACTCACTCGTGGATTGCTCGCATACTCACGCAAAATCGATTCGGTGCCGTCCGTCGATCCATCCGAGATCACCAGCAACTCTGTGAGTTCCGCGGGATATTCCAGCGTCAGTAGATTCTCCAATTTGCGTTCCAGCAACTTCTCCTCATTGCGGACCACCATAACGATCGAGACGAACGGCGAGTACGGACTCCGACTCACCAGCTTGCGTTGCCGGCGGCTTCGCAACCAAAGCCATCCTGGATAGCCGAAGTAGGTGTACACGACAAGGGCAGCCGATCCCCAGAAAATCGTCGTCCACAAAATCCGGGTCATCGTGCCCCTCGGCCCAGCGTCACGATCTTGATCGTCTCGAACATGATCAGCAGATCCAGCCCCAGCGATCCGTTCTTAATGTAGTAAAGGTCGTACTGCAACTTCTCCCGCGCATCCGCGAGCGTGTTGCCATACTTGTACCGAACCTGCGCCCAGCCAGTGATTCCGGGACGCACGGCGAGGCGAACGGGATAATAAGGAATTTCACGGCTCAGCCACTCTACAAACTCCGGGCGCTCGGGACGCGGCCCCACAAATGCCATGTCACCTTTCAGCACGCACCACAATTGAGGGATTTCATCCAACCGCGAGATGCGCAGCATCCTTCCAATTCGAGTAATGCGTGGATCATCGTCCGTGGCCCACGTGGCGCCAGTGTCTGCTTCGGCATCGCGTCTCATGGTCCGAAACTTATAGCAGTAGAACGTAGAACCTGCGCGGCCCATGCGTTTTTGCCGGTAGATTACCGGACCGCGCGAGTCCACCATGATCAGTAGAATTACAAAAGGAACTATGGGCAAGACCAGCAACAGGAGCAGCGCCGCCGCTATCGTCGAAAGCAGTCGACTCATCATGCGCAGGCTGGAGCCGAAGCGGAATCCTTCGGTAAAAATCAGCCAACTCGGATAAAGCTGTTCCACCTCAATTCGTCCGGACATCCTTTCCAGCCATGACGTAGCTTCTTCAATTTTTATCCCGCTCAGTCGCAATTGCAGCAATTCATGCAGGGGCAGAGTGCCCCGCCGGTCCGGCATGGCGACGATCACGCGATGCACTTGCTGCAGCGCGACTAACTCCATCAGATGCGAAGCCACCGAGTCGCGGGTCACCGCGCCCTCGACGTTGCCGCTCCAGCCAACCACTTCAATACCCATTTCCGAGCGCGCGCGCAGGCCATTGACCAGGCGCTGAGCCCGCTCGCCCGTGCCCAGCACGTAAACTCGCTCACGCAAATACGGCCATTGTGCCAACCACGTGTATGCGGCCCGCCACCCAAACATTGCCGCCGTCAGAATCACCAGTCCCGCGAGCGCGGAATTGTTACCGGGAAGAAAACGCGGAAACACATATCCCACCGCCGCCAGCATGAGAGCCAGAATGCCCGGCACCAGCAGCAAGCGAAAATAGAGTTCACCTTTTTCGTCGAAATGATTGGGATCGTAGAGATCAAACCAGTGAGAACAAACCAGCACCAGCAGCGTCACCGCGAAAATCTTCAGGTATCCGCCTTCGTAATTTAGCGAGACGTAAAGATCTTCGCGATGCTGCAGCGCCATCCCCAACAGGAACGAACTCCATATAATCAGGGCTTCGCCTGTCAGCAGGATCAGCGTGCGGATCGGATAATGAACATTAAAAAGCCGGATCACGCTCTACCTCAAACCCTCTTTGCCGTATGCGCCGTAATACCTTCGATACTCCGCGGCGTCGTGCTTCATCCCGTTGAGCACGACACCCAGCAGAAGTTTGTCATCGAACTCTGCCCGAGCTTTGCGCGCCATATCGGACGGCGTAGCGCTCGAGCGTACGACCATGAGCACGCCATCACAATGATTGCTGATCAGCCCGGCGTCAGATACGGGCACCGCGGGCGGTGAATCGATAATGATCCAATCGAACAGAGATTCCACGCGGTTCAGCAGAAGTTTCAATCGTCCATTCGCAACCAATTCCGCCGGATGCGACGTCGAACGTCCCGCGGGGATGAACAATAGATTTTCCATCGTCCCGCGCTGCATGATCTGAAACTCATCCGCTTCGCCCAGCAGATATTCCGCAAGTCCCGGCGTCACAGCAGTTCCCAAGGCGAGGTGCAGGCGAGCCGCGCGCAGATCCGCGTCAATCAACAAAACCCGCCGCCCGTGCTGGCGCACCATAGCCTGTGCCAGATTCGCCGCCACAAAAGATTTTCCTTCCTTGGGCAGCGAACTCGTCACCAGCACTTTCTTCAGCGGCTGCTTCTCGCGCATCTGGTAAAGCCGCGACCTCAACGTCCGAAACTCTTCCGTGCCCGGCCCTTGCTCCGAGTTGTAAAAGAGCATGGTCTTCGTGTCGGGCGACCAAGCGCAAGGAACGCATCGTGACATCAGAGTTTCGTAGGTGAGCTGGTTTGAAAGCGACGGAATCGTCGGGATGATCGAAGGCCCGCCCGCAGCCGGAGCGTGAGTTGAGATCTCAGCAATTTGCCCAGACTCACTCCGACCCGCTTGGGATGCAGCCCGGTCCTCTTCCGCGCGCTTCAATGCCTCGTGAATTCGGCTCACAGTTTCCCTTCCCTTGCGGCTTCTTGTTCCGACTCTCGCAGGCGGTCCGCCAGAGTCACCAGAGTCTTGAGCGCTGCGACCAGATCGAGCTTTTCTCCCGACGGAGTGGTGAGCACGGTTGGCTGCGCGGTTGCCGCCTTATTCGAGATGCTGGTTTCACCCAAATCAAAATCCCGAGCAACCGCCTCGACCACACTGCTCGCGATTACTTTTTGGTGATCCACGAATGCGCTCACCAGACAGTGCTCGCAAATCAGATTCACCACGCGCGGAATCCCCGCCGAGTAGCGATGGATTGCGGCCAGCGCTTCCGGATCGAATATCTGTTGCCCGTTCGATCCCGCTATGCGCAGCCGTTGTGCCACATACGCCCTGGTTTCTTCCAGCGTCAGCGGATGCGTCTTGGCCCGCAGCGTTAGTCGCTGCCGCAACTGCCGCAGATTCGGCTGCTTCAATTTTTGTTCCAGCTCCGGCTGTCCCACGACCACGATCTGCAGCAATTTTTCCGTAAAAGTTTCCAGATTCGTCATCAAACGAATTTCTTCCAGCACTTCATCCGAAAGATTCTGCGCTTCATCGACAATCAGCACCGCGGTTTCGCCCGCTCGATAGCGGTCCAGCAGCCAGTTGTACAACTTCAGCAGGATTTGACTTTTCGACCTGGAGTCGCAGGGAATGCCGAAATCCGCCATCATATATTCGAGAAACTGCGGCACATTCATCTGCGAGTTGAAAATGAAAGCCGTCGCCACCTGCTGTACCCGCAGCCACTCCATCAATTTGTTGAGCAGGGTAGTCTTACCTGTGCCAACTTCGCCGGTCAGCAACACAAATCCCTTGCGGCTCTGGATGCCGTAGGTCAAACACGCCAGCGCTTCCTCCGTGTGCCGCGTCAGAAAAAGGTAACGCGGGTCCGGATTCACATTGAACGGATTCGCCTTTAATCCAAAAAAATCTTTGTACATCAGCTCTTAACCTCTACCGTCTCCCGCTTTTCTTCCTCGAGCGCTGGCTTCAAATCGCCCCGTGACTTCGCATAACCGTTTCGCTTGGACATTTTCTCGTCGATCCATGGCACCGATACCAGCATCGGCATTTCCAGCGCCGCCAGCACATCGCGCTCGTCGCGGATCGATTTATCCCGCACTTCCAGCCAGATTGCCAGGCCCAGTCCAAACGTCAGCCCGGCCGCCAACCCTCCGCCCGCAAACAATAATCGGTTGGGAAAACTCGGCGTGTCCGGCGGGTTCGCGGGATTCAGCAAACTCATCTGTTCGCCCTGTTGCCGGCGCTCCATATCGGTTTGCATTTCCGATTCGTTTTTCTTGGCGAGCAAATCGTTGTAAAACTTCTGTGCCGTCTCATAATCCCGCATCAACGCCTTGTACTGTTCTTCCACGCCGGGACTGAGCGACAGCCGCCCCTGATAAGTCTTGATCTGATCCTGCAGCAGCTTCTGCTCGCGCGTCGCTTGAGCAATGGATTGATCGTACTGATGGATTTGCAGTCGCAATTGCTTGATCTCGGCAGGCTCTGACGCGCTTCCCTTGTCTGTGTTCCCCGCATCCGGCGCAGTCGCAGAATTCATTTCGTTCAACTTGCGCTTCAGTTCAGCGATGTCACTCTTGGTCTTCACCACATCAGGATGGTCATCGGTATATCGAGCCTGCAAACTGATTAGCTGCGTTTGCAGATCGGCCAACTGCTTCTGCAGGTTCTCCGGATTCATCGAAGTCTGCGACGAACTCCACGCCGCCAACTGCTGCGACAGTAACGATTGCGCATACGTCCGATCCTGCTCCGCGCGATTCAACGCTTGCGTGTAGGCGTCCAGTTGCGAATTCAATCCTGCGAGCAACTTCATGGTGTTCTCTTCGTCGCCCGGCAACTGGCCCATAAACTGTTTCTTGAAAGCGGCCATCTTTGCATCCTGGTTATCCAGGTCGTGTTTGGCCAGATCAACTTGGCGGGCAAGGAAGTCCGTCGTGCTCTGTGCGACCTGCTCGCGCGTCTTCAAATTCTCCGCCAGCAGCATCGACGTAAGCTCGGTGCAAATCTGTTGCGCTTCCTGAGCATTGCTCGCCGTGTAGTTGACGTAAAACCCGGGGATATCGTTTTGTCCCGGCCGGTGCTGCTTCACCGCTGCAGAATCCGGAGATACCCATTCGATCAGCGGGTTCTTCCGAACTTCCTCCCGTATTTCGTCAATCGCATCCTCAACGCTCCTGCCTTTTGCTAAGCCAAGCCGCTCGACCATCGCCTCTAATTCTTTCTGGCTGAGCACTTGCTGCTCCATGGTCGCGATGCGCTGCACAATGTCCTCGGTGACCACCGGCTGCACGTAGCCCTCGGGAACTTTCTGCGTCTCTACCAGAATCAGCGACTGCGAGGTGTACCGCGGAGCAAATGCAAAAGAGATAAGAAGCCCGGCAAGCGGCGCCAGCAGCGCCGGAATGAGAATGATTTTCAAACGCCGGCGCAACATCGCCAGATAATCGTCCATGCTCAATTCACGATTCTCAATCATCCCAATATCCCGCTCCCCACGCGCAAAACCAGAATCAATCGAGCCGAATCGGTCGAGGATTCCAATCCAACCCGACCGCAGCCACATTTCGCGGCACTGAGCCGCAAACTCCCCCCGTATTGCAGGATGAGCCATTAAACCAAAGATCGTTATATTGATAACTGAAAAACAGGGCGAAGTGCCTTCCCAGCGGGCGATGCGCCGCCACTCCCGCATACACATACTGAAACGAAGTCGTCGAAGCTGGCAGCGGGCCGTTTAGATTCGGCTGCAACGCGCTGCTGTACGCGTAGCCAATGTCCGCCGTCACGCTCCATAGTCGTGTGATCGGACGCGCAATTGAAAAACGCGCCACGTTGCTGACCGCTCCCGCAAAATAGCCCGATCCACTCGAGTCATAGCGGTCGAAGTAGATTCCAATCGTGGTGCGTGGAAAACGGTATCTCAACATCCCGCGAACACTCGCCGTAATCCGATCGCTCGATCCTCCGAGCAGTGGCGAATTATTGATGAACGTGAATTGCGGGCCTGCGCCGATCAGAAAGTCCATCCGTCCTGAAATGCGGTAGCCATACATCAAGTTCACCACCTGCGTGTTGAACGAACTTCCCGGAATGTTGGGATATTGAAAATCCTGGAATCCGTAAATCGCCGCAACCTGGCTCCGCCGGCTGAGCTGATAATCGTAGCCGACCTGCGCCGTGATTTGATTGCTGTCCACAAAGTTCGCCGCATTATTCGTGAAATGTACAATCTCGTACCCACCGGCTGCCGTGATCGACGAACGCGCCGAAAGCTCCTGGACCACATCCGCAACCGACAAATTGTCGATGCGTGGCGCTTGACCCAGACTGCCGAAGTCGCCCAATCCAAACAATCCGCCCAGCCCCTGTCCCAGAGTTCCGCCCACATATCCGATTCCGCCCAGCCCAAGGTTGTAAGCGCCCGACTCTCCGTAGGCTCCGAACCCGAACGATCCGACCGGCACATCGCGGAATCGCGCCCGCAACGTAAGCACGCCGCGGCGCCCCAGAAGGTTCTCGTCCACGTCGAACTGTTGCAGCTGGGTGACGCCGGGATTACCCCCGCTGTAAACCGC
>JBEKGG010000094.1:0-14489 GCA_050012915.1 Terriglobales bacterium
CGGTCGGCGGAAGAACCGCCGAGAAACTGATCGCCAAGGTCAAGGCCGGAGGAGTGTATGCATCGGTTGTCGAGCTGCCGCAGAACGCCGCGCAGTACCCGTCGGTAAAAGTGGTTCACGTGTTCTCGAAATTCGACAGGAAAACGCTCGAGTCCATGGCCGAGGCGGTGCGAGATGGCAAGCTGGTAATTCCGATTAGCCAAGAACTGCCACTCAGTGAAGCGGCCGAGGCGCAGGCAACGGCAGAAAAGGGCGGTGTAGGGAAGATCCTGCTGGTGGCTTGAACTTGTCGCTGGACATGCAACATTTAAAGGAAAATACCAAATGAAAAAAGCCCTGCGCGGAATCAACCCTGCCTCGAAACCTAGCGGCGACGGCTGTGTGGAATGTCTGGCGTCGCCTAAAAGTTGGTGGCTTCATCTCCGTCGGTGCGCGGAGTGCGGGCACATCGGATGCTGTGATAGTTCTCCGAATCAGCATGCATCCAAGCATGCGGCCGCAACCGGGCACCCGATCATTGCCAGCTTCGAGCCGGGCGAGGATTGGTTTTACAATTACGAAAAGGAAGATTACGTGAAGCAGGGCATGATCAAAGGTGTGGAATTGCTTCCGCCGCACGCGCATCCCGCAAGTCAGCCCGCGCCCGGACCCGCGGGCAGAGTGCCAGCTAACTGGGAATCGCTCCTACACTAGCTGCCTGTTATTCGGTGGGATGAAACACTTACCGCCTGAAATGTTCTTGGGCCTGGCAGAAGCAATACCAAAGTACAATGGACATCCTTTGCTCAATGCTTCATGATCTCGTTGCGGGGTCGCCCAGCGGTCCCGACCACATTCTTCACCAGTCAAGAAATGAAACAATTCGTGCCCGAGCGCTAGAGGGCACAGCGGGTTTTCTGCTCAAACCATTCGGTAGTGCGGCTCTGCTTGCGGCGATCAAGAGCGCGCTGCAAGCCAGCTGAAGGTCCGCCGGCAAATCTTTAGGGGGATACAATGAATGTGGCGCGAACGCTTAGTGTTGAAGTAGGGGCATTACCCATGTCGAGTGCCGTCCCCATCGTGTTCATTGTTGATGATGACGTGTCCGTGCGCGAATCGCTGGAACTGTTGGTCCGCGATGAGAACTGGAAACCGCAGACTTTCTGCTCCGCGAAAGAATTCCTCGACCACCCCAGAAAACGTGTCCCCAGCTGTCTTGTCCTTGACCTTTCACTTCCGGGCCTGGACGGTCTTGAACTGCAAAAACAGCTTGCGGCTGAACACTTCGACATGCCAATCATCTTCATCACCGGTCATGGCGATGTGCCGAAGACAGTGCAGGCCATGAAAGCCGGCGCTCTCGAATTCTTAACCAAACCCCTCAATACCGACGCCTTGGTAAGCGCCATCCGAAACGCCCTTCAACGGAGCAGCCTTGCCCTCGCCCAGAACGCTGAGATGCAGGAACTTTGGGACCGTTACGCCTCCCTTACTTCGAGAGAAAAGCAGGTCATGACGTTAGTCGCCTCCGGACTGCTGAATAAACAAGTGGGCGGCGAACTCGGTATCAGCGAAATCACGGTAAAGGCACACCGCGGGCAGGTCATGCAAAAAATGAAAGCCAACTCCCTTGCCGACTTGGTGAGGATGGCGGCCAAACTCCGGCTGGCCGGCCCGCCAATTCACTTGGCTTGATAGCAGCCCATCCCGGCCGACTCCACGATAGACTGTTGGCCGATCAGACTTGCCACTCGCGTCGATCCACACTCCGGAGAATGCTCCGCCTCTCCTTTCCCACAGCAGCAACATGTTCGAGCTTGCGATTTTGGGGCCCCGCGTCTCGCCAATCCACCTCGAAATTTCACCTGATTTGCGGTCAGCACGTTGAAAAAAATCCAGGTTCCATTTCGCCTTCGCCATCAATCCGTTGCCGCGGGAGCCTGCCAAACGGATACGGCAGCACGCCCGCGTAGGGACCTCCGCTCACGATTTCTGCTAACATTCGTCCGTGCGAACTAGGGGAATCGATTGATGTGCGACGAGGGCACACCATCGTTTATTCCTAACGTTACGACGGCGGTGAAAGCTGCTTCCCCTCTCCATCCGAAGCAAGACGATGAATCATGCAATGCGCCGCGGCGATCGGCACTGGTTTGCCTCTCATCGCTTTCGACTTTTCGGCATCGCAGGAATCCTGCTGTCAATCTCCCTTTTCTCCGGTTGCCATAAGCCCGCACAGCCCGTGACCATCACATTTTTCGACTCTGACGGCCGAGGCGTTCCCGGCGACCATCGCATGATTCCGGAGGGCTATTTGCAGGAATTCACGCGAGAAACAGGCATCCGCGTCAACGATCTTCCTACCCCGGAGGACAACGGATCGAAACTCGATCTTGCCATGGATTTCCTCCGCAGCGGTGCTCCGTCTCCCGACGTTTATGGCGTCGATACGATCTGGACCGGAACCATGGGTGATTACCTCATCGACCTGCAACCTTACTTTGCCAAGGAGATTGCGTCAGAGGATCGCGACATCGTCGAAAGCTACATGGTTCAGGGGAAAGTTGTGGGAATGCCGAATCAGCCGCTTGGTGTGCAGGTTTTAATTTATCGCACGGACCTTCTCGCCAAATACGGCTACAAAACGCCACCCAGAACCTGGGATGAACTTGAGAAAATGGCCGTCCGGATTCAGGCTGGAGAGCGCGCAAAAGGCAAGAAAGATTTTTGGGGGTTCATCTTTGCCGGAGCAATCGCAACCGACAGCGAACAACTGACTATGGAAGGACTGGAATGGCAAGCCGCAGAAGGCGGCGGCCATATCATCGAGTCCGATGGAAAGGTCAGCGTAAACAACCCAAATGTTATCCGCTCTTGGGAACGCGCGGCACGTTGGGTGGGTTCGATCTCTCCTCCAAGTGTGGTTTCTTACACCGCTACCGACGCGGAAAATAGATTTTGGGTTTCCGGGCAGGCTGCGTTTCTCCTCAGCCACGCCATCGTGTATGAGATTTTTGCGCAAGATAAGCCATTCCGCGACCAGGCGGGAGTGACCAGTGTTCCTGCTGGAAAAAGCGCGCGCGTGGCTACCATAGGAGGCTACGCTCTGGGGATATCCCGCTATTCCGCTCACCGCACCGAGGCCGTCAAGTTCATTCAGTTTCTGCTTCGCAAGCACGCGGAGTTCACGGCGAACCATCCTCAAAAGCCGGGGCGAAAGGTAGAGTACTTTGAAGTCCCGACTGTGATGAGGGAAATCTATCCCTGGTGGTATAAAGCGGGGGAATCGGGAGGAAGTGAGATAGTTTCGCGTCCGTCGACGGTTGCGGGGGCGAACTATGAGGCGGTCTCCAAAGCCTACACCGATGCACTGCATTCTGTACTGACCGGCGAGTCCACAGGTCCGGCAGCGGCCGCAACGCTAGAGAATGATCTCGTTCGGATCATGGCTAATGACAGGGCTCAACTGAGAACAGGCTCGCACTGAAATGAATCGACTCCGACTCAATATTGGCCCGCGTCTTGTTTTATGCTTCGCGCTCATCATCCTTTCGACGTTAGCTGGGGATGTAATCGTTCTATGGCAATTCCGCGTTGTCCAGGCGCAAGCCGAGCGACTCAATCAATATGACGAAGAATTGGTAACCGTCTTACGTGTTCACTCAGACCTCTTGAAGTTTCGCGACACGCTTGAGGCGCTTGCGAGCGCAAGAAACGCCGAACGTCTGAAGGCAGAGACTCAATCGATGAACGAGACCTTTGCAGAGGATATGCGAAGTGCCAAAAGTGCGCTGTTGGCCGTGCATTCCGGCAACACCTCTGACCCGACGATTCTCGCCACGCTCGCAGTCGTCCAGTCGACGCTCCAATCGCAAACCGCGTCGATGATCGAATTGTCCGACGCGGGTGATTGGAACGCCGTGCAATTGCGGCTCGCCAACCAGTTACGCCCACTCGAATTTTCGACCTCTGCCTTGGTGGAAAGAGTCGACCGCGAGGTAAGGACAGAACATGCCCAAGCCGCAGCCAATATCCGCCAGGTGCAGCACTGGATCTTTATTGTTGTGCCGACTACGGTCGTTCTCACGCTGTTGATTGCCGGAACACTGGGACTCGTCATCACGCGCAGCATCACGCGGCCACTGGAACAACTAGTCGAAGGTTCAAAGATGTTGGCGCGAGGAGAGTTCGAACATCGCGTTCCCGTCCAGGGAGAAGATGAGCTTGCCCAACTGGGAGGTGTATTTAATGATACAGCCCGGCAATTGCAAGACCTCTATGCAAGCTTGCAGAGCAGTGAGGACCGTCTCCGCCGGGTAATCAACACGATTCCCGCTCATGTGTGGAGTACTCTGCCGGATGGTTCAGTAGACTTCATCAACCAGCGTTTGCTCGAATCGACTGGGCTGTCGATCCAAGCCTTGCTTGGATCCGGTTGGCAATCGATCATTCATCCGGATGACCGCACTAGATACATCGCTAAGTGGACATCGGCATTGGCCGCGGGAGAGCCCGTCGAGATTGAAGCGCGCATCTGGACTGCACAGCGCGACTATCGGTGGTTGCTTGTGCGTAACGTACCTTTGCGTGATGGTAACGGAAGAATAGTCAAGTGGTACGGTACCGGCATCGATATAGAAGACCGTAAACGCGCCGAAGAGTCATTGCGTAAAGCGCAGGCGGATCTCGCGCACGCGAATCGCGTTAGTACGATGGGTGAACTTAGTGCCTCTCTTGCACACGAGATCAATCAACCGATCAGTGGAGCCATCACCAATGCTTCTACCTGCCTGCGCCGGCTCGATCGCGAGCAGCCTGATCTCGAAGGCGCCCGGGCTGCGGCTTCGTTGATAATTCGTGATGCAAACCGAGCGGCGGAAATCATCAACCGAGTCAGACTGTTTTTCAGAAAAGGCGTTGTGACCAAGGAGCGCCTCGATGTCAACGAGATGATTCGAGAGATGGAGATTCTTCTGCACAACGAGGCGAGCCAGCACTCGGTTTCTGTACATACAAAACTCGCAGCCGATCAACCGCTCATTGTGGCAGACCGCATCCAGTTGCAGCAGGTATTAATGAACCTGATGATCAATGGCATCGAAGCAATGAAGGCCGTCGATGGCCCGCGTCAACTCACGCTCGGCACCCAGAATGATAAAGACGAACAGCTTCTGGTATCGGTTGAAGACACTGGCATCGGACTTCCTCCTAACCACTCTAGCCAGATATTCAACGCCTTTTTTACGACCAAGGAACACGGCACCGGTATGGGACTTCGTATCAGCCAAACCATTATTGAGGCCCACGGTGGCCGGCTTTGGGCCATGGACAACCATCCTCGCGGAGCAATTTTCCATTTCACGCTGTCGGCCTCCTCGGAAACCGGGAGCGTGGGCGCGAGGAGCAACTGACCTGCTCAGGAAATTTAGCTTTGCGAACTTGAGCTTTTTGTCAGCGGAGGAGCCTCCTGCGAAATCAGGGGGCAACAGCGATGAGCGGCTTGCCCGCGGACAGGACTTCTCCGACTTCCACCGCCGGAACTCCCTCCTCGATCAGTTTCCGGATTAATCGAGGGGTATCCTCTGGCGCGACCGAGATCAGCAATCCTCCGGCGGTCTGCGGATCGAAGAGAATTGTTTTCACTTCCTCGGCGATTCCACCTTCGTAGCTAACCACACACTCGGCGAATTCACGGTTGGCGTTCAGTCCGCCAGGAATGTGACCGGCGCGAACGCATTCGAGAGCGCCATCGAGCAGCGGAATGCGACTGGCATGGAAGCGCAGCGAAACCTTGGAGGCCAGCGCGATTTCGCGCGCATGGCCAATGAAGCCGAAGCCCGTCACGTCGGTCATGGCATCGACCGTGAAATGGTCATTGGCCGCGGGGCTTCGCTCCGCGTGGACGATCGAGTCGTCCGCACTCAGCGTTGCCGTACATCCTACGATGACCTCCGCGGCTTTCCTGTTCAGGGTCGTCATAGAGCCGATCGCGGCGTCAATCCAGGGTTGCTCCGCCGCTTTTTTCTTGATTGCCGTGGAGATTACGCCTGTCCCCAGCGCTTTGGTGAAGACCAGATGATCACCTGGCTTCGCGCCGCCATTGGTGAATACTCTCGCAGGGTCGATCAAGCCGGTAACGGAGTACCCAAACTTCATTTCTTCGTCGCGAACGCTATGGCCGCCGATCACCGAGCAGCCTGCCTCGATCATCTTGGAAAGCCCGCCAGCCAGCACACGTTCCAGAATTGCCAAATCGGCCTTTTCTGGAAAACACACGAGCGCGAGTGAAGTGCGCGGCTGGCCGCCCATTGCGTAAACGTCGCTCAGCGCATTGGTCGCAGCGATCTGACCGAAGGTATAAGGATCGTCCACCATCGGCGTAAAGAAGTCGACAGTTTGGACCAAGGCCAAGTCCGAGCCGATTCGATACACTCCAGCGTCGTCGGCGTGATCGAAACCGACTAGAACATTCGGGTCGTCCTGCCGAGGCAGCTTACCGAGAACTTTGTCCAGAATGGCTGGACTCAGCTTTGATGCACAGCCACCGGCTTTGACAGTTTCTGTTAAGCGAATTTCCGTCGCATTGGCCATGAAGCCATTCTAAAGGAATCAAAAGCCGCCACGGATTGCACGGATCGAGAACACACAACAATAAAGAGGTGATCCGTGAGATCCGCGCAGATCCGTGGCTGAACTTATTTCAGCGAGACATCCGTGACTTGCAGATCGGGATAGGCTTGGTTCCAATCGCTGCTTATGTGTTCAAAAGTCAGACGAAACGGTTTGCCCTGGCCTGGGGCCAACGGTGACAGGCTGAGATCGACGGCATCGGGATAAGGTCCGCTGGTCTGCAGAACGTGAAGAGGCACATCTTCAGCTTGTGCGACTTCTCCGAGGGAATTCTTAAAGGCGACATGAACCACCGCATGCATAACCGTTTTATCGCCGGCGTTAGTCACTGTGCCGTCGATATAAGTGACACTGGCGCCAACAAAATTCTCGGCTGCGCTCATCTTTAGATCGGAAAGTTTGAGGTTGGCTGCGTACGGATGCAGAGTAATCGTGCCTTTCGGGCCGCCGCGAGTGATCAGTGCAACAACACCGACTACCACCACCACCAAGATCACGCCCAACACAATTGGGAGCAAGTTCGAGTCGCGTTCTTTTTCAGTTAATGGAGATGGTTCGATAAGCCCGCCCATGTAAACAGATTGTACTATCGGCGAGAGTAAAACGATTTACCGGCTCAGAAGTCTGGTTTCAGAGTGATTTGCAGATGAAAGTAATCGAGACCGGAAATCGACAGCGATCTATTCGCCGCCGACGGTGAGGCCGTCAATCCTGATTGTCGGAGAGGCTACCGCGCCGCGAAATTCGAGATCGTTTCCGATCTCGGAGATGTTGAAGAACATTTCCTTCAAATTTCCGGCCACGGTGATTTCTTCCACGGGATAGGCAAGTTCTCCGCCAGAAATCCAAAGTCCCGATGCGCCGCGGGAGTAGTCACCGGTCACCAGGTTGGCTCCGTGTCCGAGAAATTCGGTCACGTAGAGGCCGTCCTTAATCTCCGAGATGATTTGTTGTGGCGTTTTCGCGCCCGGCTGCAGAAAATAATTCCCGGGACCAATCCCTGGCGTTCCCGCCAACCCGCGAGATGCGTTGCCGGTAGTCTCGAGCCCGAGCTTTTTTGCAGTGTACGTGTTCAGCAGATAAGACTTGAGTACACCTTTTTCAATAACGATGGTACGTCTCGAGGCAACACCTTCCCCATCGAAAGGGCTGGTTCCAAAACCGCCAGGGATGGTCCCGTCGTCTATCACGTTAACGCTGTCGCCCGCGACTTTTTGTCCCAATTTCCCCGCTAAAAACGATGCTCCGCGATAAATCGAATCTCCGTTGACTCCCTCGAAAATATGCTCGAGTATCGAATTCGAAACCATGGGATCGAGAACGACCGGGACTTTCGCGGTCTTCGACTTCCGGGCACCGAGTCGCCGCAGAGCGCGCTGGGCAGCCGTCTTTCCCACATGCTCGGGAGATTCAAGCCGGCCGAGATTGCGTGCCACCGAAAACCAGTAATCGCGTTGCTTCGCGCCGTCATCCGACTGCGCAATCGGCACGGCTGCAAGAGAACAATAAGAACGCTGGTATTCGCCGACAAATCCGTGAGAGTTGGCAAGAATTTTGTGCCCGGTCGCGGCTTCGAACGAGCCGCCCTCAGAGTTCTTGATCCGAGGATCGTAGTCGAGAGCGGCTTTCTCGGCACGACGCGCATAGCTGATGCGCTCCTCTCCAGGAAGCGAATAAACATCGGCGGAGTACAGATCGAGGTCGCCGCTGATTGAACCCAGTTGCGAGGCCTCCGGTATTCCCCCGAACGGGTCTTCCGAGGTGATCTTGGCCAGCTCCAGCGCAGATTTCACCATGCGGTCGAGGCCGGTGCGAGAAAAGTCGCTGGAATAGGTGCTGGCCGCGCGCTTGCCGTAGAAAACACGCAGTCCGATCGCCTTCGATCCCGACTCCTTCAGAGTCTCGACCTGGCCTAAGCGGACAACGGTGGAAAACTCATCGCCTTCGCGAACCACGCATTCAGCAGCAGATGCTCCGCCAGAGATGGCGCGTCGCACGATGTCCTGCGCGAGTTCGCGGAGGTCGGTTTCAATTTTCTGGTTTCGTGCTTCGATTTGGGTTGAAGACATAGAACTCATTTACAAAATCTTGTCGTGCACCTGCGTGTCCTTTGTGGTTAATGCATTCGAAAGGCCTCACCGACTAAGGTACACAAAGGAACAAAAAGCGCATTTATTGCATGAAGCCGCCAGCGTCTTTGCGGGCCGTCCCACCTACGGTTAGGCGATCGATCTTAATGGTCGGAATGCCCACGCCGACGGGTACAGCTTGGCCGTCCTTACCGCAAGTGCCAACGCCTTCGTCGAGTTTCAAATCGTTGCCTACCATCGAGACTCGGGTGAGAACGTCAGGGCCGTTTCCGATTAACGTCGCTCCTTTGATTGGAGCCGTAATCCGGCCGTCTTCGATCAAATAGGCTTCCGACGCTGAAAAAACGAACTTGCCATTGGTGATGTCCACTTGGCCGCCCCCGAAGTTCACAGCGTAAAGACCACGGCGGACGGAACGAATAATATCTTGCGGATCATCTTCGCCAGCGAGCATATAAGTGTTAGTCATGCGCGGCATGGGAATATGCTCGTAGCTTTCTCGACGTCCGTTGCCCGTATCGGCCATCCCCATCAAGCGCGCCGAGAGCTTGTCGCTCAGATATCCTTTTAAGATTCCTTTTTCGATGAGCACGGTATTCTGCGTGGGTTCACCTTCGTCGTCCACGTTGAGCGAGCCACGTCGCCATGGCATGGTGCCGTTATCTACCACCGTGCACTTTTCGCTGGCGACTCGTTTTCCCATCATTCCCGCGAACGCGGAAGTTTGCTTGCGATTGAAGTCTGCCTCCAAGCCGTGACCCACGGCTTCGTGCAGAAGCACGCCCGGCCAGCCTGGACCGAGCACCACTTCCATCTCGCCGGCCGGAGCTTCGCGAGCGTCTAATTGCAAAATCGCCTGACGCGACGCTTCTTTGGCAAAATACTCTGGAGTCTTTTCCCCGAAGAAAAAGTCCAGTGCCACGCGCCCACCGCCGCCGGCGCTGCCGCGTGCGGAATTACCGTCGATTTTTGCGATGCAGGAAACGTTGACCCGCGCCAGCGGTTGGGAATCCTCGGCAAAAGTACCATCCGACCCGACTACCAGAATATTTCGAAGTTCATCCGCATAGCTGGCGCGTACTTCTTTAATGCGGGGATCAAAAGCGCGCGCGGCCTGATCCGCACGCATCACAAGCTCTACTTTGGCCGTGATTTCAGCGTCTACGGAGGGCAGCGTCACCGGATACAAACTACGCGCGGGCCTTTCCTGAAACCCGACCGAAGGAGTCTTTGCCGGTCCACTGGCAATTAAAGCCGCCGTGCGGGCCGCATGCAGAATACGCTCCGACGAGAGATCGTCGGTATAAGCGTATCCGGTTCGCTCCCCTGCGATCACGCGAATACCGCATCCCGCGGAAATCCCTTGCGAAGCGGACTTCACCATCGATTCGTCAACCATCAGCGATGTCGACGAAAGATATTCAAAATAAAGGTCGCAGTAATCGCCTCCGGCCGAAAGAGCCGCTGCCAGATAATGCTCGAGGTCGTGCTCGGTAAGGCCGTAATGTTGGAAAAAGAATCTATTTTTATCCACGCTAGTTAGATGCCCTTCAGGGGCGAAAAGCTCCGTACGTCATTATCCCATACGTGTCCCCTGTGCCGCGCTCTTGCCCGCATGTTCCGGATCAAGGCTAACCACGCATGCAAGGCCATGTTCACTCGTCACAGACGAGTTGACCGCCGGGCTGAAACAATTTCGCAGTGACTCCCGAATCGTTGGTGCACACGGTCGAAGATTTTCTGCTGTGCGCACGCGACGCCTTAATCATCGAGGACGGCGCAGTAGTCTTTGATCTGGCCCAATCCAAATATTCCATCTCTGGGGAACGCAACAAATGCCTGCTGCATTTGTGGTCGGACGAAAGGAACTTCGTTCGACGAGTGTTGGAGGCCGAGGTTAAGAATGAAACCCTCCGACTGGCAGTGCAACGTTTAGGACAGTCGAAGCCCACCAAGCTGGAGATTTGCCGGGAACGCGACCGGCGCACGCCCACAGCGAAGCGTGCCGCGCGCGTGGCCTATCAGCGCGTTCTACAACGAGTGCTGCAGCGTAACTTTCCGACTCTTACCTTAGACCGCCTCAGCACGTCCATGGATTTGGAGCGATCTTTCGGTCCCATCTACGCGAGAGGATTGCTGCATCGCGGACAATCGGCATTCGCGGCGCTGGGTGTGAACGGGCAGGAAACGCAGGGGTCCATCGATGCGGCGTTAACCTTCGGCGTGCTGTGGCTGGAAGCTTGTCGGGTTGCGAAAGCCGGAAAGTTTGCCGTCGAAGGGCTGAAACTATTTCTGCCTACTGGCACATCCGCACTAACTCGGGAGCGTATGGCGCATTTGAACATCGAAGCGGCCAAATGGCAGTTATACGAACTGGAAGACCGCGACGATAATCTGAAGACGCTGGATATCCTGGACCGCGGCAACGTTGCCACCCGCCTCGTACACTTGACCGACGAAGCTGCAGTTCATGCGAGGTTTGCCAGTGCGATCACAAAGGTTCGCGGATTGATGTCAGAGGCGGAGGTCGCGATTCTGTCAACTGCGGAGATCGCATTCCGTTGTCATGGCCTGGAGTTCGCGCGAGCACGGCTGGCACATGAGCCGGGATCGTTTCTCAGCACCTCCGAAATTGTATTCGGCGTAGGCGGACACGAACGCGTTCTCTCTGACGCGAATTTCGCTGCGTTCGTGCAACTGGTGCGAAGTATCGGTGAGGTCCGTCATTCCGACGGGCCGCGCGATCATCCGCTTTGGCGGTTGCATCCGGAACGCTGGCTGGAGTCGCTGGTCGTGCGCAACGTGGCGGCGGTAGATGAACGGCTGGATTCCAAATGCTTATATTCCCAAGTGCCAGCCTTCTCGGCGTCCGATCGCGCAATGATCGATGTGCTTACGGTCACGCGGGACGGCCGGCTCGCGGTGGTCGAACTCAAAGCGGATGAGGACATTCACTTGCCCTTACAGGGTCTCGACTATTGGGCGCGAGTCGCATGGCATCACCAGCGCAGCGAGTTCCAGCGCTTCGGATATTTTCCTGGACGCGAACTCTCCGCCGACAAGCCGTTGCTTTTCCTCGTGGCTCCAGCTCTGCATGTGCATCCTGCCACCGACACTTTGCTGCATTACATCTCGCCAGAGGTTGATTGGGTATTGCTGGGTATTGACGAGCGGTGGCGCGACGGAGTACGGGTTGTGTTCAGAAAGCGACCGGGGAGAAAAATGGCGATGATTAAAGTGGGCTAGCCTCGCCGTCCCGCAATCTGCGTTCATCCCAGCGAATCCCCACGAATCGATTTTCATTTCTCCGGCCACGCCCCCAATAAACGGCGCACGTCTAGCATCTGGCCCAGATGATATGCGTTGTGATCGGCCAGCAGCAGAGCTTCGCGAAGGATGGTCTGGCCATCGCCCCACGGGACGCGCGCAAACAAATCGGTCTCAGGCTCCTTCACCAGCTTTTGCATTGCCTTCAAGTCTTGATGGAACTTCTTGACACTCGCGTTCCAGGCGGCAGGGCTCGGCGGAGCATCCGTTTTCGGCCAATATTCTTCAGGCCACTTCCGGGAAGTGTATTTCGGGTTGCGGCTGAACTCGAGAATGTCCCATTGCGCAATACGCAGGTGTTCCAAGAGCATCCACAGCGAATGCGGCAGACCGGCAGGCTTTTGGCCGAACAGCTTAGGCGGAATGCCTGCCACGACTTCGTCGAACTTGGCGTGAGCGCCGCCCCCTTCGAGCAGATAAAGAACATGCTCTCGAAGCACCTTGTCGTTGTCTGTGCGATCTTCTTTAGTTTTAGTTTTGGTAGCTTTCACCGTGCGTTCTCCTCCAAGTAGTTTGCTATTCACGTGAGAGGGTTGAAGGGTTGACGGCTTCTGGCGGGTTTTCCTCTGACGTCTCGCCGCGATAAACGCGCGCAACGCCCCGCACCAGCCGACGCATAGGCAGCTCGCCCTTCTCGTTCACAAAAAAGATTTCGCCGACTCGGGTGCTCCGGTAGTACCAGCGCTTCAGCAGCGCCAGGTGCTCCATGGTTTCGAGAGTCGTACCCGCAATTGCGGCCGGAAACGCAGCGAGGGCTTCTTGCACCCGCGATTCCATCGATTGTGACTTGGCATGTTCCGCGGACTGAATGGCGAAGGACATCGGGCTGGAAATGTGTCCAGCGTCGATTCGAAAGAAGTTCACAGACTGAGGGACCGCACTTTGCTGCACCATCACGCCTGAAAGCCGATCGATCCGGTGAACCACTTCGGGCAATTGGCTCAACACCGGTTTGAGCTTGTCCAGGCGCACGTGCAGTGCGGCGGCATTTTCAAAGTCCAGATTGGCTGAGGCGGTATCGCGTTGCAGGGAAATCTCGCGCACCAAGGAATGGCCGCTGGTGTCGAAGTATGCCTGCACACGAGATACCTCGGCAAGATATTCCTCATCGCTGCAACCCTTGAAACAGGGAGCCAGACACATCTTCATCTCCGAGTAGATGCAGCCGGGGAACTCAGGATCGGGATGCAGATCGTCCACGCAACGGCGCATTTTGAAAAAGTCGAGGGAGTCGCTGGCAAACGTCTCCGCCGCCGTACGCGCGGGAAACGGCCCGTAATAGACGTTACGCCCACCAAGACGGCCGAGCCGTGTCGTTACCGACGCGCGCGGAAACTGGTTCTCCAGATGAAGTTTGACCAGGGGAGCAAAGCGCAGCCGCAGGCGGTTGCCGTAAGTCTTCGGGAACGCCGAGCGCAGCACTTGATAAAGCAAGAAGCGGGACTCGAAGTCTGAGCCAGTCGGGCTGTATTCAATCCAGCGGACGCGATCGCGCAAGTTGAGTTTTTTGCTGTGCTCGGCAGGCGCGCCAAGCAACCGCTGGAGGCGACGACGCAGGTTCGCAGTCTTGCTGACGTAAGGTTCAGATTGCGGATCGTGACCGCGAAGAAGAAAAACCGCCGGCGCGGGCGGAACCGCAGAGAACGTTCCAGCGTCAGTGGTCGGGATAAAGTCAAAGCGCGAGGCGAGCACAGGCTAATTCTAGTGTGGATTCCGTTCCCATTGATACGGGATGGTTTTTAGTTGGTTAGACGCGCCCGGACAAGAGGCTACCGGAAATTGGCACTGCGGAACGTCTGACGATAGTCTTTGCCGTTTACCAGCAGAAGCCTGCACATCTCGAATAAGCGAGACCGCATTCGTTCACCAATGCGGTCGCCTAGCGTCTCTTCGCGCGCTGCGCGACGCGGACCGTCCATCCTCTCCGCCGCTGCGCTGGGCCCGTCCAAGAAATTACTTGTAATAATTGTCGTCAGCTTTTCATTGTAGCGAGCGTTCAAAATCAGGCTCACTGTATCCCATACCCATTCCGAAGGCTTCACCGCGCCGAGATCATCCAGTAGCACTACTTCCGTTTCAAAAATTGGCCGCAACAAGTCTAACTCTGTGGTCTGGACTGACGGATTATAGGAATTCTGGATCTTCTTCAGAAGTTCGCGGTAGTCACAGAATAGGCAGTGCACACCTTTTTCTGTAAGTCGTTTGAGTGCCGCGACGGATAGATGAGTCTTTCCTACTCCGCTAGGCCCAATCAACAAAAGGCCACTTCGGTCCAATGGATACTGAGCAGTCCAGGTTTCGATCTTGATCTTCGCAGTGCCTATGCCTTCACTTGCACCAGCCTGGTAATTCGAAAACTCACAGTCTGCGTAGCGCGCAGGGATCTCTGATGCTACCAGGAGATGTTTGGCCTGCGTACTTAGGAAGCAGTCGCAGCGCGTAACTCTTCTTTCACTTCTGGAT
>JBEKGG010000095.1:0-14432 GCA_050012915.1 Terriglobales bacterium
CCTCCCAACGCTTTCAACACATGCTCTTTGTCTGCCGCGGTCACCTGTTCCTGTGCAAGCGAATCGCCAGTCTGGCAATTGACCGCATCGACTCCAATTACGTACTGGCTGCCGAGGCTGGCAATTGAGCCTGCGATGTATGCCTTGCTGCCGGCGCGTTGGCAGAGATCACGCGCCAGATCGGGGGTCAGCTTCGTTCCCGCCGGCTTGGCCATCAGCTTGAGTGTGGCCCGAGTCTTGGTATCGGACAGAATATTCAAAAACGGCGACTGAGCTAGTTGCACAGAAATCGCCTGTTTCAAAGTGTCGTCGAACACGGGATCTCCCGTGCTGTTCGCGAAGTCTGCCAACACCAGAGTATCTTGCTCGGTCAGCTTGTGGGATTGACGCTGGCGCACAATCAGAACTACTGCGCTCGCAACGACGATCAGCAACACGGCCGCGGCCAACGATGCAAGCCACAGCTTTCGCCTGGACGCGGAGCGTCCGCTCACGACTTGCACATGCTCACCGGCTGCGACAGCCTTCAAATCACTGACGATCTCTGCTGCCGACTGGTAACGTTCCTGGCGATCCTTTTGCAGAGCTTTCGCGACGATCCCCTGGAGTCCTGCAGGCAGCCGAGGATTATCCTTCGTCAGCGACGCCGGATCGCGATTAAGGATAGCGTCAAAAACCACTGCCGCCGTAGTCCCATCGAAAGCGCGATGTCCACTCGCCATCTCGTAGAGCACTGCTCCAAGACTGAAGAGGTCCGTGCGAACATCAACTTCCTCGCCGCGGGCCTGCTCCGGCGACATGTAAGCAACGGTCCCAATCGCCATGCCCGGATTGGTGAGTTGCGCCTCTGAGTCCCGCTCCGACAAACGGGAATCTGCGGGTCCAGTTTCCAGCTGGGGCATTCGATCCAACTTCGCCAGACCAAAATCCAGCACCTTGGCTTGGCCGCGCCGGGTAACAAAAATATTGGCTGGCTTCACGTCGCGATGAATGATGCGTTGCGCATGAGCCGCATCCAGTGCCTCGGCGATTTGTATAGCCAATTGCAGCAGGCGGTCGGTTTCGAGTGGCCGGGATTCGATGTGATGTTTCAGCGTCTGCCCATCCATGTACTCCATGGCGATGAAGGTTCGACCACTGTCCTCGCCGATGTCGTAGATCGTGCAAATGTTGGGATGATTGAGCGAACTTGCGGCGCGCGCTTCTCGCTGAAATCGGACGATCGCAGTTGGGTCTGCGGCAAAATCCTCAGGCAGGAATTTCAAGGCTACCCAGCGCCCAAGCCTGCTATCACGCGCCTTGTAGACTACGCCCATCCCTCCCCCGCCCAGCTTTGCAACAATGCGGTAGTGGGAAATAGTTCGCCCGACAATAACTGCGCCACTCTGATCCGAATTGTTCTTCTGCTGGGCCAACCGCCGGGCAGCCACCTCCAGAGCCGGCGCTTCGATAAAATCCTCCGCTTCCTGATCATGGGCGAGCAGCGACTCCACTTCCTCACGCAGAGCCGGATCCGCTCCACACGCGCTTTTCAGAAACGCGGCGCGCTCGGCTGCGCCACGCTCCAGCGCAGAGTGATAGAGTTCCTCGAGCCGTCGTACGCGCTCAGCATCCATGGTTCGTTTTCTCCTGCATGGTTTCCGCTCGCGTTTGCTCGCAAAGCATCACAGTGATCCTGGGCACGCGCATTCTACGTGCCGGTATAAAGTTGGAATGGCGCCCAATAAAAAGGTTTGTGAAAGCTGTCGGAGTGCAGCAAGGACAGCTTCGCGGAACGAAGCGCCGCTTGCGGACTTCGACCTTTCTCAAGTTCGCCGTAGAGTTCGTCCATGAGGCGCGGCGTAGATGCGTCGCTGACCTCCCAAAGAGCGCCAATCACGTTGTGCGCGCCAGCGTGCAGAAATGCCCACGAGAGGCCCACTAGTCCCTCGCCCTTATATGCCCGCGCTCCCGCTCCGTAGCAAGTGGAAATAGTCACCAGTCGCGCGTGCAACGGATGGTGGATGATGTCGCGCGCGTACAACTTGAAAGAATCTTCCTCGGCAGAGGCCTTTGACAATATCACCGCAGAGTCCAGCGGACTAAGGCGGCTGGCTGTGCCATGCGCAACGAAATGTATGTAAGAAAATTGCTCGGGAGCACTTTCAAGATAAGCCGGAGCGGTGGCTCGATCTCTGGTGAGAATCTCGCGCCCCACGAGCGGAAAATGCTTTTCGATATTTTCGATTTCTACTCCGGCTTTGGGCAACTCGGCATAATCCGCGTTGGGGGAAACGGCGTCACCAAGAAGCAGAAGTTTCCCAGAGCCAGTTCCCGTCGACTTATATGACCCTGCCAGCAGGCGAAGTGAATTGGCATCGGCAATAGTCGCGTCTTCAATCCAATAATGCGGTTTCGGGCCGGGCACTAATAAGGTTTCAAAATTTAGGCTATTCAAGCTTCCATCTGGAATGATGAAAATTTGCCCGTCTTTTGTCAGCTGCCGCTGCGCCGGAGAAATCAGCATTGTGTAAAGCGCAGTCCCGTCCGAATTTGCAGTCTCAAGAACGTCCTGCGGCCCAACCAAAGCTTTCCGATAGCGTTGAACGGCTGCATCGATCTCCGACGCTGGAGGAAGAACGAACAAGCTGGTTTTCTGCGCCGTGATCGCCCAGAGATACGACTGCTTCTCTCCCAGCCAATAAAAAAGGATTGTGCCGCCGGACCGTTTCGCCGCTTGTTGAGTATTGAGTGGATCAGGATCGAATGCGGTTCCTTTAGGCAAAAATCCCAGTCCTTCGCTGAGCGTGCGGGCGCGGCTGTAGTCGGCAACTTGCAAAGCCTGATCAGTCCTTCCACGAGAAATCAGAAAATGAATGTAGTCGTCATAAATGCGCGAAGCGTTGCTGAGAAACGGCAGCCGTGAATCTTCATGCTGGAGTGACGAGCGCGCGGTCTCAAAAGTAGTGAGGGCAGTTCGATATTCCCGCTCGGCGGAGTCTGGCTGATTTTCGTCTTCATACAGCCGGGCGAGTGACCGCTCCGCCTCCCACTTCAGAAATACCGGGCTGTCCTCGGCCTGCGCGACCTCGCGGAACGCGCTCTCTGCGCCGGCGAGGTCGTGCTGTTGCGCGGCCACTTGCCCTTGCACCAGCCGGGGATAAACTGCGTCGCGCTTGTTGCCATCGGCGCGTGCCATCGAGAGCGCTTCATCCGCGTTGCGCTTAGCATCGTCCAACTTTCCGGTCTGCTCGGAGACGAAAGCCAGCGCGATCAGCGAATTGATGATGTCTTCCCTGCTGTTGATTTGACGCGCGAGCTTCAGTGACTGTTGGAAGGACTGTTCGGCAACTTCGAAGTCACTAGCATCCATGTAAATGTATCCTGCATCAGTAAGCCATCTGACTTGGTCACTCACGAGGCCAGCCTTCTCGGCCTGCTTCTTAGCCTCAATAAACATTTCCTGAGCTTTGTCGGAGTCGCCGAGTTTATAGTACGCCCAGCCCATATTCCCGAGCGCGGTTTGCGCCACGCTGCCAAAGTTTCTCGACAAAGAAATTCGACGGGCGGCATCGGCCCATTCCAGCGCTTCATCAAAATGGGCCTGATGTTCTGCGGCCCAGCTCAAGTCCAGCAATATGTTGGCTTGCCACGATTGGTCTCCGCTGGCGCGGGCCGAGGACAAAACAGTCGAGAAGAGGCTTTGGGCTTTGGCGAAGTGGCCGCGTTCCATCTCGAGTCTTCCCTCGGCATTGACCACTCTTGCGCAATCAGGATACGCAGAAGTAGCGCAGATCCGCTCCGCCTCGCCCAACTTCTGCTCTGCTTCGGGGAACTTCCGTAGAGAGACATAGGCAAGACCTTCCCATCTTAGTTTTTGGACGGTCAATTCGCCGGCGGGCGGTGCGTCTGGCTCGGAAGCAAGGACATTGAGGACTTCATCGTTCATGCCCTGCCGATACCGAATCCTCGCTCGAAGGATAATAAATTTCCACGCCCACTGAGGACCCGCAGCATGGAAATCCTTGTAGCCTTTCTCCGCTTCTGAGGTCGCAGCGACCATGTCGCCCTTCCCAAAGGTCTCCCGCGCGTGATCGTATGCCGTTTGAGGGTCGCGGGAGCTACACGCCGAAAGCCACACAAGGACGAGGCTCAGCAGGGCTGCTCTCAATCGGCGGCGCTCGAAACAATCTCCGCCTCTGCCTTGCAAGCTTGCATCTTGTGGGCAAAACATCGCAGTCCATTTGCTGACCGATTCTAATTTAAAAGTCGGAAGTATCGTTGGGAAGTGAACCGGCAATATCAACTTGGCCAATGCGGGGACCGGACAGCCCGCAGACCAGACCGATCCTCGCTTCTCTTGATACGCAGGTGCCGTCCGCCTACGGCCTGCTCTAGCCGGGATCGCCACCGCCGCCGTTTGACTCGGCGGTCACGACGCTGCCGCTGCCCTGCGCCAGGCAGCCGAGTTCCAGCCGTATCATGGTCAAGCGGAAGGCATACTTCTCAGGCCCCGGCGCGCCGTTTTTCTCGCGCTTCAGCGTCAATTCCGCCAGAAATATTTTCCCAAAGTGCGGCACATCGATCACGTGGCCAAACGATATCCCCGGTGCACCTGCCACCCGATTGACCAGCGAGCAATCTATCTTGCCCTGGCCTTGAGCTGCAGCCGGGTCCCATTGATATCGGTCGCCTGCCCACTCGGGGAAATCCTTCGCGCTGGTGATGTCGGTATATTGCTTGGCAACCCGGCCGAGAACGGCGGCGTCGTCAAAGTAAGACGTCCCGTTGGCTGGCTTCGGTCCAAGAATATCCGCATGCCGTTCCAACTCGACCTTGTGTCCGCCAATTCTCAGATTGTCGAAGCGCGTACCCAGGAACGTCACCGACGGCACTCCATCAGTCAGTCCATTCTCGGGATCATAAACCGGATGTTCCGTAGAAATCTGCGCCACCACGCGATCAGCCGTGACCACATCGAGAACGTTGAGATTCTCAACCGCCGAAGTCGCCAGCGTAGTAAAACCGTGGCCTTGCTTTGGACTGCGATGTCCCGCGACTTGCGTGTAACCGGACTGGTAGGAAATCAACCCGTCCAACCGGAACGGGTCCGCATGCTTGAATTGGTAGTGGCCGTCTTCCGGCAACTTTACGTAGGCTCGCGGCTTAATGGTCTCCCGCAGGGGCTCTTCAAACTCCGCACTCAAAACGTCCGCCGCGGCGTAGTACGTGTGATCCGGGTCTTTTTTCGATAGCAGTGATTTAACAAGTGTCGCCATTTTTTCCTCCGCTCGATGGAGCTACTTTTGAATTTGTACTTCAATCGAATAATGGCCGAGATCTGAACTCTCGTTGGCGACCGTATTGCCGCGCACCGCCAGCGTATAAACGCCTTGCTCCTGATTCGCTCCTGGAACGTAAATTGACCGGGCCTCATCGGACGAGGTCGCGGGAACCGTGCGCGACCATTCTAGTCTTCCTGACGGGCTGGACAAGTCGAAAGTGTAGGAGGCATAGCGGCTGTCCGGGGGAATGTTTACCAGCAAATGAAAGCCTTCGCCGGGGCGCGCCGAGATCGGGATCGTACTCGTCCCCCGGGTGCTGACATTGATCGAAGCCCAAGGCAAAATCTGCGGACTGTTCGCAGCTTGCTTCAGTTGCGGATAGGTCACCAGATTCTGATATCCAAGCACCACCAGAAGAACAGCCAGAACCGGCAAGGCCAAGGCAGGACGCAACCATGCCCATCGGCCGGGTTTCGCGAAAACCGTCGCCGCCGTCCTCACCGGAGAAACGGTAACCGGCTCTGCCAGCACGACTTTACTGTGTTCGACCAAAGCAGCTCCCGCCCGAACGTCGAGGGCGCACTCCTGGCAGTCGAAAAAATGCTCTTCGAATTCGTCCCGCTGCTCGGGTGTAAGTTCGCCCAGAAGATACTTCTCCGCAGCCATTAAGCGGATCGATTCTGTATGGTCCATGTCTGCAGATATCCCTCGTATGGATGGTGAAAAAAACAGACAAAACGTTTCATCGTGTTAGTCTGCCGCACCCTTTATTCCTCAGCGGGCATGTTCTTCAAATAGACCGCCTTAAATGCCTGCTTCGCCCGGTGCAGCAGGACTCTAAGGTAGTCCCGGTCGACGTTAAAATCCTTACACACCCTGTCTTTATCGCGTTCCTCCAGAAAGATCTCCCGCAACAACCGCCGGTCACGCTCCGACAATTCGTCGAGAACCTGACGCACTTTTTGCTGCATCTCCTTATGGGTCAGAATTCCTACAACATCCAGCGATGGATCGGGAATGTTCTCGCCCTCTTCTTCCTCGACCGGATTCTCCCGTGAACTAGCGCGATAGTGTTCGAGCAACACGTTTTTGCAGACGGAATTCACAAAAGCTCCTAACCGTTCCGGTTGTCTCAACCCCGCACTGCGAAGAGTCACGAAAACGCGCGCAAAAGTTTCCTGCCGCAAGTCTTCCATGGCCTGCGGAGAATTTACCCGGGAACGTAATTTTAATTGGATCAGTTCACTGAAATAGCGAACAAAATGGTCTTCCGTCCGGAAGTCTCCCGAACACAACCGTTTTATGTAGGCCTCGTCGAACTTGTCGAATTGCAAGACACCAGCCCCTTAGGCGCGTGTGAGTGGCAGCTATTCTACACCCGCCCCGGTCTTTGCTTTTCGTCTTGGCTTCTTCCTCGAGTCCTGGCGTCGCAAAACCTAGGGGAGTCCTACTGAAGCGGGAACTTGCGTTCGGAATGGCCCGTCCACCGCCGATTTTCCCGTTTCCATTTTTCGATCTGGTCCGGAAACGGTCAATCCACCAACAGATCAAGAAACTTTGGTAGGTTACAGACCAATGACATTGGAATCTCCAACTAGAGGCGAAACATCGCAGGGCGGAGTGCATCGCACTCGCCCTGCATTTTTCCACGCGGATTAAGGGTTGGGCCGGTTCGCAGAAAGTATGCCCCTGCCGTTCTGACGCCAGAATGCGCCAGGGATGGGCCACCCTTCTGTCTGTCCCACCGGTCAAGCCGTCAACGAGGTTGGCCAGCGACCTTGAGGCTAGTCGATCAGTATTGCATGCAAATTCGCAGCTGCCGATCGGCTTCGTCAATCGCTTTTATCGCGTCCACGCGGTGGCCGCCGAAGTCGTGTGCAGCTTGTTGCAGGTGCTCCCTGGCAGCTTTCAGGGCGCGGAGCGCGTCTTCGATTTGCGGGTGATTGCCATAGGCTGGCGATGGAGAGGACAGCGCCAGCAACACTGCGATCAATGCAAAAGAACTCAAAAGTTTCTGCTTCACAATTCCTCCTGAATTTCTTTCCAACGGAAGAAGCTCGTTGGTGCGATCAGCCTAATCGAACCCCTATCGCCAAACAAGTTGCGTCGCGTGTTCATTCTGGATTAGCACTCCAGGGCCCGATTGAGAGTCATGGTAGGCTGGCTTTTACGAACCGATACTCAGGAGGGCCTGCATGCTGTTCGACTTCGCCACCATCTCCGCCAAGGATCGCTACAAGCTTTTAGTTTCGACGGTTGTTCCGCGACCGATTGCCTGGATTGTCAGCCAGGATTTGAAGGGCGAGTTAAATGCCGCGCCATTCTCGTTCTTCAACGCCTTCGCGGGTGATCCTCCGGTTGTGGGCATCGGCATCGGTAGCCACGAGAACGTCCGGCCCAAAGACACGCGTCGCAACATTCGCGACACAAAACAGTTCGTGGTCAACCTCGTCTCCGAACACGTCGCAGAAGCCATGAACATCACCGCCATCGAGTTCGAGCATGGAGTCAACGAACTCAACCACGCTGGGGTGACCACCGTCCCGTCGTTGCATGTAAAACCGCCGCGCATTGCGGAAAGCCCGGTATCCATGGAGTGCGAACTGTTACAGATCGTCGAACTGGGTCCGGAGAGCGGCCTCGTACTCGGGCGGGTGCTGGCAATGCACGTCCACGAGGATTTTGTCCTCGATCCTGCCAGACACTACATCGACACGCCCAAGCTGAAACTGATTGGCCGCATGCATGGCTCAGGATGGTACGCCCGAACATCGGATCTCTTTTCCATGGATCGCATCTCCCGCGAAGCCTGGAAGCAACGCAAAGACACTTTACTTCCGCGATAATCCATACGTTCTTCGCAACGTATAAAATGCCCTCGAGTCGTTAACCCAAGATGAAATCTTTGTCGCCAAGCACGTCGCCGGTCGAATACGCCCTCTGCCTCGCACGCTACATTCTGTTCGCAACTGCTCTCGCGGCGGCTTGGCTGCCTTCCGTGGCAGACGCACAAAACCTCGATCAGCATTGGGTAACAACATGGAGCACGGCCAACGCTCAAGACCCGGAACCCGATACCTTTAAGCATCAGACCATTCGCGAAATCATCCACACTTCAGTAGGCGGCCAGGCTGTGCGAATTCGTCTCGCGAACACTTTCGGCGCCCAACCAATCACATTCGATAGCGTCTATGTCGGTCTGCAGAAGAACGGAGCCAGCCTCGTTCCCGGCTCCAATCACGTGGTGACATTCGGCGGAAGCAAATCGATTACGATCCCCAAAGGCGCAGCGGCTCTCAGTGACGCGATTTCTCTTCCTGTCGGCTCTGAACAGAATCTTGCAGTAAGTTTATTCGCGTCGGTTTCAACCGGCCCGGCCACGGCTCACTCCTTAGCTTTCCAAACCAACTACCTTTCCGATACCGGGAACGTCGCCAGCACCGAGGACGCAACCGCATTCGCGAAAACGACGGAGGGGTGGTTCTTCCTGCAGTCGATCGATGTGCTCTCGTCCCCAGACACGAAGGGCGCGATTGTTGCTCTGGGAGATTCCATTACCGATGGCGTTTCTTCCCGGCCCGATACGTATGAGCGCTGGACCGATGTGCTGGCTCGACGCCTGCTCAAATCGCAGCCGATCATGTCCGTGCTGAATGCCGGCATTGCCGGCAACCTCGTGTTGACCAGTTCACCTTGCTGGGGAGTGAATGCGCTCGCACGACTAGACCGCGATGTCTTTTCGCAAACCGCAGTCCGCACCGTGATTCTGTTTGAGGGCACGAACGATATCGGTCAACCCGATACTCCAACTACATCCCTGCCCCCGCAAGCCGTTCCATGCTTGAGCAAGGCTCAAATCACTTCGGATGAACTCATCGCTGGCTACAAACAAATCGTCGCCCAGGTACATGCGCGCGGCCTGAAGATTTTCGGAGCGACCATCCTCCCCTTTCAGGGCTATGCCGGTTGGACGCAGCCAGGAGAAGCCAAGCGCGTGGCCGTCAACAACTGGATCAAAACTTCCGGCAACTTTGATGGAGTCATCGATTTCGCCTCAGCCCTCAGTGATCCCGCGAATCCCCAAAGAATGAATCCGAAATACGACAGCGGAGACCACCTCCACCCCGGACCCGCCGGACACGAGGCGATGGGGAACGCAGTCGACCTCTCTCTATTCCGCTGACACGCAAGATGCCAACTCCGCGCGTACCCGGCGCATGCCAGAGAGACGCTTCCCGATGAGGTAATCGATTACCTTCCCCACCAAGAAAACGGTGCACTTCTAACTCTCGATGTTATATGCTGAAGCGCGAACCGGGAAATCCCATGCCAACTGCAAACCTGAACAAGCCTGCGACGGCGCTTGCGCCCACCGCTTCCTACAAGGGCGCGCTCATCGTGTTGACCACTCTATTTTTCATGTGGGGCTCGCTCACCTCATTGAACGATGTGCTCATTCCCTATGTTCAGCACGTGTTCAACATAAGACTGGGCGCGAGCATGCTGATTCAAACCGCGTTCTTCTCCGCTTATTTCATCTTCTCGATTCCATCGGCCAAGATCATCGATTGGATCGGCTACAAAAAAGCCATAGTCGTCGGATTGCTGACCATGGTTGTGGCCTGCCTCGCGTTCTATCCCGCGGCAAAACTTCCGTCGTTCCCTTTCTTTCTCGCAGCTCTCATTATTCTGGCGACTGGAATCACAATTCTTCAGGTCGCTGCCAATCCATATGTCGCGGTTCTAGGGCCGCCTGAAACTGCTTCCAGCCGGTTGAACTTGTCGCAAGCCTTCAATTCTTTTGGAACGGCAATTTTCCCCTGGATCGGCGCCCGGCTCATTCTCGGAACATCCACTTCGGCCATTGCGCCGGGCGAAGACGCCGACGCCGTGGTCAAGCTATACGTATATTTTTTCGCGCTCGCTTTGCTGCTGCTGGCTGTGGCCATCGCATCTTTTAAGCTCCCCAGGATCGAGGCGGCGGAGCACCACATCGGCCAGAAGGTCAACGATTCCATTTGGAAACATCCAAATCTCGTCTTCGGAGCAATTGGGATTTTCGTTTACGTCGGCGGTGAAGTCGCGATTGGCAGCTCCATCGCCAACTACCTCGCGCTCGACAACATTGGCCACTTCGTATCCCCGTCCACCATTCCCGACGCGGCCGCCCGCTATCATGCGGCCTTGGCAGAGGCCGCTCGCTTCATTTCCTTCTACTGGCTGGGCGCGATGATTGGCCGATTCATTGGCTCGGCGCTCCTGCAGAAAATCAAGGCTGGAACGCTGCTCGCAATCTGCGCTGTCGCCGCAACCTTACTCATCACGATTTCAGTCCTCGCCAACGGACACGTCGCCATGTGGTCCATTCTCGCCGTCGGACTCTTTAACTCGATCATGTTCCCCTGCATCTTCACCTTGGGCATCGCAGAATTGGGACCGCTCACCGGAGACGGTTCGGGCATCCTTAATATGGCAATCGTAGGCGGAGCAATAATTCCCTATCTGGTTGGCCAGGCCGCCGACCTCATCAACCGCAGCTACTACCCGGCGATGATGCAAGGAGAAACCAGCTGGGGACAGGGAATTCACTATGCGTTGGCCATCGCTACCATCTGTTATCTGTACATTCTTTTCTTCGCCGTAAGCGGATCGAAACCCAACAGCGAGCGCCACGCATAGACCTCGCATCCAATGACTGCCGAGGAACTTTCGAAGTGAGAGCAACAACACCCGTCTTGCTTGCAGTCATCTCGCTGAGCCTGACTCCTGCAATATTCGCGCAGCAAGCAACTCTCGCGCCCACGCCGCCCATGGGATGGAACAGTTGGAACAAGTTCGCGTGCAATGTCAGCGAAGACTTAATCCGCCAGACCGCCGATGCCATGGTGAAATCCGGAATGAAAAACGCCGGATACCAATATGTCATCATCGATGACTGTTGGCAGGTTGCGCGCGACCAGGACGGCAACATTATCGCCGACCCGCAGCGCTTCCCTTCCGGCATAAAAGCTCTGGCCGACTACGTCCATTCTCTGGGACTGAAGTTCGGCATTTATTCAGACGTTGGAACCAAAACTTGCGCTGGACGGCCGGGCAGCCTCGGACACGAATATCAGGATGCGCGCCAATACGCAGCCTGGACCGTGGACTATCTGAAGTACGATTGGTGCAACGCGAGCACGCAAGATGCGCCTTCAAGTTACGCGCTCATGCGACAGGCTCTCGACGCCTCGGGCCGCCCAATCGTCTTCAGCATCTGCGAGTGGGGCACCAATAAACCCTGGCTTTGGGGCAAGGAATCCGGTGGCAACTTGTGGCGCACCACCGGAGACATTCAGGACCGTTGGCAAGGCCGGATCAAATGGCCCGCCGGCGATTGCTGTTCGAACGGCGTGGTCGATATTGTCGACCTGCAGGTCGGCCTCGAAAGCTTCGCCGGCCCCGGCCATTGGAACGATCCCGATATGCTCGAGGTCGGCAACGGCGGCATGACCGACACCGAATACCGCTCCCACTTCAGCCTGTGGGCCATCCTCGCTGCTCCGCTGATCGCGGGCAACGACCTGCGCGCCATGCGCCCCGAGATTCGCGACATTCTCACCAACAAAGAAGTGATCGCTGTCGATCAGGACCCGCTCGGCAGCGAAGGCAAGCGTGTAAAGAAAAATGGTGACCTGGAAGTGTGGGCCAAGCAAATGAAAGATGGCAGCCGCGCCGTCATTTTGTTCAACCGCGGAAGCGCGGATCATGAGATCACCGTGAACTGGGAGGATTTGGGTTATCCGAATCACTTGGAAGCGGCAGTTCGCGATCTATGGCAGAAAAAAGATGTGGGCCGATTTACCGGCAAGTATTCCGCGACGGTTTCATCGCATGGCGTGGCAATGGTCACGGTCAGGCCGTAGCGAAGATTCCGACAGAAGACGGGCGTCTCGAGGTTGTGTGACAAGTAAATTGTGATCGAACCAGTCTGAGCGGAACCCGCGAGGACAGCCGCGACAGCGGCGCAAGAATACAGCCCACGGCGCAAGCCGTGGGTGATCAGCAGAAGTGGCCGAGCCCCAGCGGGGCGATAGACTCGTTGCAACGTATCCTCCAGCTCGTCTAGGCGGGACCTTTGTGAACCCTTGTGCCCAGAGCCTGCCCTGAGCGGAGACGAAGGGTGGCTTGAGCTTTTTAATTCGTCAACCAAAAAGGACGAAGGTACCCAGATGCAACACACTCCAGTGAAACCAATCGACAAATCGGCTAGCAAACTGAAAACGCTATTCGCCGAACTGTACGGCAGCCACCCCACGCTTTATCGAGCGCCGGGACGAGTCAATCTCATCGGCGAACATACCGACTACAACGACGGCTTCGTCATGCCAGCCGCTCTCGACCTGTATACATATGTAGCCGTCGGCCCACGCGCCGACCGCCGACTTCGAATTTATTCCGCGAACCTCGATGAATCATGCGATCTGGACCTCGACTCCATCCGCCCCGGAAAATCTGGTCACTGGAGCGATTACGTCCGCGGCGTCGCTGGCGTGGTTGAATCCTCGGGACACAAACTGCGCGGCGCTGATCTCGCAATCATCAGCGAAGTGCCACTGGGAGCGGGCCTAAGCTCATCGGCCGCGCTCGAAGTTTCCACGGCGTGGGCGCTCCTGACCAACTCCGGGATCGACGTCGACCGCAATGCAATCCCGCAAATGTGTCAGCAAGCCGAGCATCTTTATCCAGAAACAAAATGCGGAATCATGGATCAATTCATTTCCTGTCACGGTCGCGCCGGCCACGCCCTTATGTTGGATTGCCGCTCGCTCGATTTTCAACTTTTCCCCATGCCGAACGGCGTGCGGCTTATGGTCTGCAACACTATGGTCCGGCACGAGCACGCGAGCAGCGGATACAACACGCGGCGCCGCGAATGCGAAGAGGGTTTGCAAGCCCTCAAGCCGGTTCTACCCGGAATCCGCGCCCTGCGCGATGTGACTCCGGCTGACCTCGACCAACACCGAGGCCGATTGAGTCCCGTGATTTATAAGCGCGTCCGTCATGTCGTAACCGAAAACGAGCGCGTCAAGACCGCAGCCGCCGCCCTTCAATCAGCGGATTTGGCACAGCTCGGCCGTCTCATGGCCGGCTCCCATCAAAGTCTTCGCGACCATTACGAAGTCAGCACGCGCGAGCTTGACCTCATGGTTGAACTGGCGAACGATCAAACGGGAGTATACGGCGCGCGTATGACGGGGGGCGGCTTTGGAGGATGCACCGTCAACCTCGTAGATTCCACCGAGGCAGAAGCCGTCCAGCAAAAGCTCGCACAGAATTACGAAGCAAGAACAGGCTTGAGGCCGACGATCCTGATCTGCGAAGCTTCCGATGGCGCCGGAGCGCTCGCATAATATAGTGACGGTCAATTTTTTATTGTCATTTCGAGCGCAGGGGGATCGTCCGCAAACGCGGATGATCCCGCGCAGTCGAGAAACCTGCTTTTTCCCCTTGCGTCCTCCGCAGAGCGGAGGACGGAATTTCGCTCGGAATAGCAAGAGGTTGTTTGCCATCGAATTGTGCAAAGCTCAATAATGCAAAGTTCCCCGCATCGACGGTTCAATCCACTCACCCGCGAATGGGTATTGGTCTCGCCTCATCGAACCGAGCGGCCGTGGCAAGGTCAGACCGAACCTCCCGAGCAGGAATCCAGCCAGCCCTATGATCCCAATTGCTATCTCTGCCCGGGAAACACTCGCGCCCGCGGAGCACGAAATCCTTCCTATACTCAGACGTTCGTGTTCGATAACGATTTCGCCGCGCTGCAACCCAATACGCCCCCATCGGAAGTCGACATCGAAGGCAAGGGCATCGTTGTCGCCCAGTCTGAAAGCGGCATCTGCCGCGTCGTGTGTTTTTCTCCACGCCACAATCTAACTCTTTCGCAAATGTCGCCTCTGGAAATCCGCGCGTTGGTCGGCACTTGGATAGACCAGTTCGAAACTCTGAGCCGCACGCCCGATATCAACTACGTGCAGATTTTCGAGAACCGCGGATTGATGATGGGTTGCAGCAACCCTCATCCGCACGGCCAAATCTGGGCGACCTCAACCATCCCGAATGAACCGCGAAAGGAGCAGGAAGCCTTGGCCGCGTATCGAAAGCAACACGGCACTTGCCTGTTATGCG
>JBEKGG010000096.1:0-14349 GCA_050012915.1 Terriglobales bacterium
TGCATACAAACCCTGGTCATCAATCTGGCGCTGATGCCGCTGCGCATCTCCAGTATGAAGTCGGCGTTGAAGATGCAGAAAATTCAGCCGCAGATGAATTCGATCAAGGAGAAATACAAGAAATACGGAATGCGTGACCCGCGGCGCCAGGAGATGAATACCGAGATCGGCGAACTGATGAAGAAGGAAGGCGTCAGCCCGGTCGGCGGCTGTTTGCCGCTGGTTATCCAGATGCCGTTCCTGTTCGCATACTACAGTATGCTGGGCTCGGCGCTTGATCTTCGCCATGCATCCTGGTTGTGGATTCACGATCTGTCATCGGCCGACCCCTGGCATATACTGCCAATCGGCATCTTCATCACCATGCTGTTTATGCAGCGCATGACGCCTCAAGCGGGCATGGATCCGTCGCAGCAGAAAATGATGAATGTGCTGATGCCGGTAATGATGGGTTTCCTGAGTTGGAATTTTGCTTCCGGGCTATGTCTTTACTGGGCGGAAGGTAACTTAATTGCCGTCGCACAACAATCGGTCATGAACCGCACCAGCCTGGGTCGTGAAATGCGCGAGATGGCAGCGAAGCGAGCCCGGAAGAAAGAGAAGTGAAGTTTCAGCCGTCAGCTATCAGCTCTCAGCAAGCCAGGCTGAAAGCTGAGAGTTGAAAGCTGAGAGCTAGGTCATGCCCATTCCTGACAAAATTGCAGCTGCAAAAAAAATCGACGCGCTCCTGCGCGGAGTCGTCACTCACGGCGGTCTTCATCTCAAATACCGCATCACCGTAGATCCTCCGCTTCCCGAGGGACGCGACTGGGAGCGGCCAGAGATTCTAGTTGAACTTTCCGGGCCCGATTCACCTCTGGTTTTAGAACGCGGCGGCGAACTGCTGCGTGCCATCGAAACCCTTGCCATCGAGATGCTCCGCCTGCCCGGCAACGAGCACGAGAAGGTTTGCTTCGATTGCATGAACCAACGCGCTTTGCGGTTGGAGGAACTTAGGATGGCGGCGAATGTCGCGGCGGAAAAAGTTCGTCAGACGAGTATGCCGTACGAATTCGCGCCCATGTCTTCGCGCGAGCGTCGCATCGTCCATTTGGCGCTGCGCGACCACGCCGACCTGCACACCGAAAGCCAGGGCGAAGGTGGACGTCGTTGCCTCGTCGTATACCCGAAGGACTACAAGCCCGTGGGCAGGCCTGCGCCACGCAGTCACCCGTAAGCTTGTACGAAGCAGCGGGTCTCCGGAATAAAACCGCTACAATCTTTCCGTGAACCTCGACGACACCATCGTCGCGATTGCCACTCCTCCCGGTCGAGGGGGCATTGGCGTAGTCCGTCTCGCAGGTCCAGACGCCAAGAAAATCGCCCTGCCAATGCTGCGACTAAAACACGATCTCAGCCCCGGCCATGCCGTATTCGGCGAACTAATCGATCCCAACGAACGCGCGGGGACAGTCGCACCAAGCTCGGCACGCATTGACGAAGTCGTCGTCACCTACTTCGCGAAACCTCATTCCTATACCACCGATGACATCGTCGAAATCTCCGCTCATGGTTCGCCCGTGGTTCTGGGTCACATCGTCGAACTGGCAATGGCTTGCGGCGCGCGCTTAGCTGAGCCGGGCGAGTTTACCATGCGCGCATTTCTCAAGGGACGCATTGATCTTACTCAGGCCGAAGCCGTCCGCGATCTCATCGAGTCGCAAACGCTCTACCAAGCCAGGATTGCAGCTCAACAACTCGAGGGTGCGCTCTCGCGACGTCTGCAGCCGATTAAACAAAAGCTGGTCGAGCTGATCGCAACTCTCGAAGCTGGGATTGATTTCGCCGAAGACGATATCTCGGTTCTCCCCGCTGATCAGATTCTCCAACGTATAGCGGTTGTGCGTGCTCCACTTGAAGAATTGGCCAATTCATTCGCCTATGGAAAAATTGTTCACCAAGGTCTCACGCTTGCCATCGTGGGTCGTCCGAACGTCGGCAAATCGAGTTTGTTTAATCGATTGGTCGAGCGCGAACGCGCCATAGTGACCGCGACTCCCGGCACCACTCGTGACTTAGTTACCGAAACCGTAGCTATCGCCGGCATCCCCGTGAAGCTGGTCGACACCGCCGGCATTCGCCGCGCCCTCGACGAGGCTGAAAGTATTGGCATTGAAAAATCGAAGGAAGCTTTGGCCGACGCCGATCTCGTCCTGGTTGTGTTCGATTCGTCGCAACCGCTGGCGGAGGAAGACCAACAATTACTGACTCAGGTGGAGGGTCGGCCGGCTATCGTCGTGGAAAACAAATGCGATTTGGATCACGTGGGGACAGCCGCCCAAGCCCGAGTGCGAACATCCGCGACCACCGGGGAGGGAATCCCCGAACTGCGCAATGAAATTCTGCGCCACATCCGAGGAGAGGCCGGAGCCCAGCCTGAAGGCGGATTTCTGAGCAACCTGCGGCACCAGGAACGCGTCCGAGAATCACTTACGGCGATTGCCGCAGCGGAAATAGCCGTAGAAAACAAAGTCCCACACGAAATGCTGCTGCTCGATCTCTACGGCGTTCTCCGGCCGCTCGACGAGATCACGGGGGCCACAACCACCGACGATATTCTCAACTTAATTTTCAGTACGTTCTGCATAGGCAAGTAACCCCTCGGCACTGTGCTTTCCGCACAAATCACAATGGGCTCATTCAATTCCGCAACCAAATGCCCATTTATGTATCTAACA
Source organism: Terriglobales bacterium (assembly GCA_050012915.1). GTDB lineage: Bacteria > Acidobacteriota > Terriglobia > Terriglobales > Acidobacteriaceae > JABDBE01. The sequence goes on from JBEKGG010000096.1 coordinate 2,718, forward strand.
TGTTTATCAGCCGGTCGGGCGCCGCTTCGCGAAACTGAGAATCAATCATGGCGAAACCAATTCTGTTGAGTGTGGATGACGACTCGGATGTTCTCCGGGCGATTGAGCGCGACTTGCGCTCGCAGTACGGCGCCGACTACCGGGTCATTGGAAGCGATTCGCCCGAAGGCGCTCTCGAACTGCTGAAACACCTGAAGGTGCGCAACGACGCCGTCGCCCTGCTTCTTGCCGACCAGCGTATGCCTCACATGGATGGCGTCGAATTTCTGCAGGAAGGAATGCGGATTTTCCCCGACGCCAAGCGGGCTCTTTTAACCGCTTACGCCGACACCAGCGCCGCGATCAGCGCCATCAATCAAGCCAACATTAATTATTTTTTTCTGAAGCCGTGGGATCCCCCCGCCGAGCATTTGTACCCGCAGTTAGACGACTTGCTCGGGGATTGGCAAGCTTCCTACCGTCCAACCTTCGAGGGAATTCGGGTCCTGGGCACGCGATGGTCGCCGCGATCGTATGAGCTGCGGGATTTCCTGGCACGCAATCGCGTTCCTTACCAGTGGATCGATGTAGAGGCGTCTGCCAACGACCCTGAAACCAAGCAACTCCTGGAGGCTCTGGGGTCGGAGGCTGCCGAGCTTCCGGTTGTGCTTTTCCCCGACGGGACAAAACTTCTGGAGAGTGTTCCCGCAGACGTTGCGCAAAAGGTTGGGCTGCGGACGCGCGCGCAAACCGATTTCTACGACTTGGCAATCATAGGCGGTGGTCCGGCTGGATTGGCGGCTGCGGTGTACGGCGCGTCGGAAGGTTTACACACCGTGATGATTGAACGCGAAGCCCCCGGCGGCCAGGCCGGGATGAGTTCGCGTATTGAAAACTACTTGGGATTTCCCGCTGGACTCAGCGGAAACGATCTGGCCCGGCGCGCCGTGGTGCAGGCGCAGCGCTTCGGCGTGGAGATTCTCTCGCCGCAGGAAGCCGTCGGCGTGCGCACAGAGGGGTCTTATCGCTTCATCAAATTGGCTGATGGAAGCGAAATATCCTGCCACGCGCTGATGATCGCGACCGGCGTACAGTGGCGGCGGCTTAACGCTCCCGGAATCGATCGCTTACAGGGCGCAGGTGTTTATTATGGCGGTGGCGCCACCGAAGCGCTTTCCTGCAAGGGCGAAACTATCTACGTGGTAGGAGGCGCGAATTCGGCGGGTCAGGCGGCTATGAACTTCGCTCGCTACGCCGAGCGGGTAGTGATCCTGGTGCGCGGTGATTCGCTCTCCAGTACCATGTCGCAGTATTTAATCGACCAAGTAAAAGAGATGCCAAACATCCAGGTGTGGGCGCACGCAACTTTGGCCGAGGCGCATGGCGAAACTCATCTGGAAGAAATTTCAGTACTCTGTTCGGATACAAGCAAGCTGGAGCGCGTGCCCGCGAGCGCAATGTTTATCTTCATCGGCGCCTTGCCACGAACCGACTGGCTGGGAGACTTGGTCGAGCGAGACGAGCGAGGCTTTCTGTTGACTGGACCTGACCTTATTCGCGATGGCGAACGGCCCAGGGGATGGGCGCTTGACCGGGATCCCTTCCTGCTCGAGACCAATGTTCCAGGCCTCTTCGCGGTGGGCGATGTACGGCACGGTTCGGTGAAACGCGTGGCATCCGGAGTCGGCGAAGGATCGGTTGCGGTGCAGTTCATCCATCAATACTTGAGCAAGGTCTAAATGGTCGAGAAATCGGAACTACTTGGCGTCCCTGCGTTCGCAGACTTACCTGACGATCAAATCACCTGGTTCCTCAGCCAGTCGCAAGAGTTGCATCTCAAGGCCGGCGAAAGTTACTCGCGCCAGGGTGATCCGGCAGACGCCATGTTTGTGGTGCTCGAGGGGCAACTTCAGGGGCGAGGGGAAATTGGCGGCGAAGCCGTTGTCTTTGACATTGAAAAGGGCAGCGTAACCGGAACGCTGCCGTTTTCGAGGATGAAGCAATTCACGGTGGGCGGTCGAGCCGTTACGGACAGCCGTGCCCTGCGATTTCCCGCCTCCTTGTTTCCAGAACTCGTGCAGAAAATGCCGGAGCTCACTAAGCGTCTTGTGGGCCTCATGGCCGACCGGATCCGTGAAACCACGCGCATGGAACAGCAACGCGATCGCCTGGCTTCTCTGGGTAAGCTATCTGCAGGCCTGGCGCATGAACTCAACAATCCCGCTTCCGCTGCCAAACGCGCTACCAGCCAACTGCGCACCATCCTCAAAAAAATAAAAGAGGCCAGTCACGAACTGGGCAGGCGCGATCTCACGGCTGCTCAGAAGGCGGAGATTGAAAAGTTGGAGGCTTCGTTCATCCAGCAAAATCAGCCTCCTCCGGACGCGTTAACCACCAGCGACCTCGAAGAGCAAATCGATTCATTGCTGCGCAGCCATGGGCAAAACGATCTGTGGCAACTGGCAGCCGATCTGGCGCGAAAGAATATCAAGCCCGAAGCGCTGGAGTCGTTATTCGCGGCTCTGGATGCGGGTACTGCTCGAGCTGCGCTGGTGAGGATTGCCGCTTCCGTCGAAGTCGCGAACTTGCTGAACGAAATCGAGAGTAGTACATCACGAATTTCCGACCTGGTCCTCGCCATCAAGGAATACACCTACATGGATCAGGCGCCGGTACAGAACGTGGATATCGTGAAGAGCCTGGAAACAACCCTGACCATCCTGAACTACAAGCTCAAACGCGGAATTTCCGTGAAACGCGACTACGGGCAGGTTCCTTTGCTGGTCAATTCGTTCGGGAGCGAGCTCAATCAGGTCTGGACGAATCTCATCGACAATGCCATCGACGCGATGGCTGGAAAGGGTGAGCTCCGGGTTCGAACTTATCGCGAGGACAGTTGCGTGGTTGTTGAAATCGCCGACAACGGGCCCGGGATTTCACCCCAGGTTCAGCCGCATATCTTCGAACCATTTTTCACCACCAAGGGAGTCGGAGAAGGAACTGGCCTCGGACTCGACACGGTGCAGCGAATTGTGAAGAAGCATCGAGGCACCATTCAGGTCGAATCGAAACCGGGCGACACACATTTTCGCATCTGGCTCCCGATGGCGGAAAGTTCGACAGCGTAGTGCCTGTGTCTTTCTTCCCGAGAAGCAATTAGCAATGCCTGGATTCCTCTTCTCGGCTATCAAGCGAAGCGCGCCTGCCCCTGAATCGACCGTCCAATCACAAGTTCATACGTTCTGCATTGGTAACTAGCGGCAGCGTCTCCAATAGGTACACTTGCGAAAGACGAGGGGTTCTCCATCACTCAGTCGATTGGGAACTTCTCGACAACGATGAGAGCTTTGCCAAAGTTTTTAGCCGCCTTTTTTTTCTTGAGCGCTCTTGGCAGCGCCCAGATGGCGCCCTACGCAGACGCGGGAATCGGCGTCAACGGCCTCGGTTTTCAATCTCCTTACTACGATGCCGACGTTGGTGTGGATTGGGGAAGTCTTCGTCCCACGTTCTACGAGGCCGAAGTCGGCGCCGATACCGCGAATCCGAATGGCATCAACAATGGCACCACCTTTCGCGCCGAGGGAGTTGTGCTGTGGCGGACAAGTCCGCACTGGCGTTTGGGCGGCGGGATTCATTTCAGCGATTTGTTTAGCTCGAAGTATGGGCAAGACCATGTGTGGCCCACCCTGGGGGCCATGTTCGAGCAGAATTGGTTTCGTCTGAATGCGCAGCTTCTGATCCCTGTCAGTCCCAACGAACTCGTGGGCCCTCTGTTTGACATGCGAATGCATTTGAAGAAAAATTTCTACTTGCGCGAGCGGGTCGGAATTTATTGGTACGTCACCGACGTTGAACCGAGTTCCCGCCGTGCCAGCGCGGTCGCGGATTTCGGCATACTCTACGTGTTTCGCTGACGCGCGCGCGTAGCCTCGGACGCCCCATCTTACAAAGTTTTTTCAATGGCAGCGCGCAGGTCATCGTATTGCATCAAGCCGGGATGATATAACGCCACGCGGCCCTTTCGGTCCACAAGCACCAACGTCGGCGTGGTGCTGGCTCCGTAGTTGGTAAAGTTAATTTTGCTGATGGGTACCGGGACGCTTTGCAGTCCAGGATAGTAGTGCTGCCAAACTTCCCCGATATACGCAATCTCGTCCTTCGGCTTCGCATCCTCGCCCTTGGCCGCGTATCCGTAGAGTTGCGTGGGTGCGAGAACCGTCAAGCCCTTTGCGGCGAACTCAGAACTGAGCCTGGAGATGATCGGGCCCTCGTACTTGCAGTCGCCGCACCAGTGAGCCCAGAAAAACAACAGAACCGGCGAACCTTTGAGCTGGCTTAGCGAAGTTGGCCGCGCGCCCAGATACTCCGATGTGCTCAGGGCGGGAGCGGTCTGGCTGGTAAGGGTAAGCAAATTCAGATTCTTGTGCAGACGCGGACCGATCGAGGTGTTTCCGTAAGCCGCGAGAGCGTGCCGCAGCAGAACGGAGGCTTGAGCGTTTTGACCGTGAGCCGCGAGCACCTGGGCCTGAACCTCAATAGCAGCGCCCAAAGCGATTGGCAGATGCGGTTCAGAATCGAGGGATCGCTTTTGAAGCAGCTGGCGGGCAAGCGTCTCGGTCTGCTTGGCAGCAGCATCGGCCTTGTCGAGTTGGTTGGCTGCTAAAGCTTCGCGCGCTGTCCAAGAGAAAGCTTCGAGATACGCAGGGTCGACCCCGTGCTGGGCGCGGTAGGCTTGCAGCTGAGAGTCGGCAGCGGCGAAATCCCTGTGCGCGAGATCGGTGCGGACATCTTCAACGATGTCGGCAAAACCAAGGGATGAAAACAGGAGCAGAATTGCAAAATAACGGAAACGCATGTGTTCAAGATGCAGCGGAGTCGCTAAAGTTTCTAGCAGGGCGCGGGTGCGTCCAGGTAAAATCCGTAAGACATTGATAAATAACATTTTGCGCCGGGGTCGATGAAATGTCTTGGCAATTGCTGAAACATCTGGAGTACAATCCTGCTGCGTTTGATCTTTGCAGTTTTTCAGCAACTCCCGCGACACCAGCGTGACCTGCCTGAAGAAGTTCTGCGATTGACACAGCGCACATCTAAGAAAAAGGAATCGAGCAACACCATGGAAACAGGAACAGTAAAGTGGTTTAACGATGCCAAGGGTTATGGGTTCATCAGCCGCCAGAGCGGCGAGGACGTGTTTGTACACTTCTCGGCGATTCAGGCGGGTGGTTTCCGCAGCCTGCAGGAAGGCCAGCAAGTTCAGTTCGACGTGGTAAAGGGGCCCAAGGGGTGGCAAGCCGAGAATGTCAAGCCGGCATAAACCACTTTTCAAATCTTGCACACCGGGCGGCTCTCCAGCCGCCCTTCATCGTTTACAGGACTTTCTTCTCCCAGCAGGAGGACACCATTGACAGGGCTGTCCGACTGTAATACTTTCTGATTCGACTTGGCGTGTGTTTGGTCGTTGCCTCCCCCGTTCAACGGCTTGCCCGTTTTCGCTTCCATTGCTAGCGCTGGAGCTGAAAGTGGTTGTGTCCAAGGTTAGGTTTGCCTAGGCAATTGAGCGCGGACATCGGTGTATCTGCATTGAGCCGGAACGGATGATCCGGCGACGCGATCGGGGGGGGAATGAAGAGCTTGGCAAAATGGTCTCGGGTGTTTTCTCTGGCGGGTATCCTGTTAAGCGCGGCCGGCGCGTTCGCTCAACAGTACCTTTTCACGAATAATAATATTGCCAACAGCAATAATAGTACGACCGCCATCGCAGTCGCCTCCGACGGCGCATTGAAAGTACTCAAGACCTATCCCACAGGTGGAAAGAGTGCGGGCAGCGGGTACTTCGCGCTGTCGCCGGTCACCTCAGCAAAAATGCGGTTGGGAACCTGCTTGTTTGTCTCGAACGGCGGGAGCAGCACGATTGCCGCGTTTCAGATGAACCTCTTCAACGGAACCTTGACCGCGATCCACGGTTCTCCTTTCTCAGACGGAGTCACTGGCGCGCAGCAGTTTGGGATTGGCCTGGCCAGCGGGAGCCATATTTTATTCGCAGGCAACACCAATGACAACAGCATCTCGGTAATGAAAATCGATAATAACTGCTCGTTGAAGTTGTTAAAGATGGTCACTGTTCCTGCTTCCCCGGCGGGCATGAAAGTTACCCCCGATGGGAACTTCCTGATCGTCGCCTACATCGGGCAAGTCGATTCATTCAAGATTGATTCCACGACGGGCGATCTCACCGAACTCGGCCCCTTCAAAACAGAGGGATCGGCAGCAGGCGTCGACGTCAGTTGCGATGGCACCACAGCGTACTTTGGCGATGCCGCGTCGAACACTCAGGTGGAGGTGTTCTCTATCGATTCCAGCGGAGACCTGAAGGAAGTGAATAATTTCACTAACAAGAATGGGGAGAGTTCCAACAACATCATGCTCAGCGTCGATGGGACGCATCTTTATGTGAGCAATACGATGTCGAATGAAATCACGACGCTGTCGGTGGGGTCAAAAGGCGCTCTGACCTATGACAGCACGGTTAAGCTTAAGAAACCCGGCTTGTATGCCTTGGGGCTCGCGACCGGAACGGGCCTCGATGTTTTCGTGTCCGAAGAAAGCAACCCCGAAGCGATCGGCGTTCTGGCAACCGACGGCAGTACGCTGAAAGAGGTAGCCGGCTCCCCATTCCAGGTCCTGAAGAACGGCTCCGATCCGGCCGGACTGACCGCAGTCCCGAAAACTTGTAACTAGGAAAAACCGAGCACCCCAGATCAGCTAAGGTTGTGCATCGCGAATGAGGACTACGTCCGAATCCGTGTGCCCGCGGATCACTCCCAACTTACTGCCATCGAACGACCAATGAAAATCGTTAATGTGCTCAGACTTGAAGTCGGTAATTTGTTTTCCGGGCGCGCCATCAAGCGATTGCGACCAGAGGTCATCGATCCCGCCGTGACGGAATGAGTAGACGATACTCTTGCCGTCGGGCGAAAAACGGATCGGGCCGCTTCGCGGACGTTCGAATGCCAGAGTCTTCAAAATCTGATTCGAATCCACGGAGATCAGCGCGAGTGTCTCCACGTGCTCGCCGAGATGACCATAAGCCGCAACCGCGATGGTCTTCGAGTCAGGCGAAAGATCGAAGACAGCCGCCAGTTGGTCTGAGATTTTTTCCGCTTTCCCGCCATCGATTGGCACCTTCATCAGTTGATTGCCGTTCACCGCGTCCCCGTAAATCACCCAGCGGCCATCGGCCGAGCAAATCGGAGATTGATCCACCTTGCCGTTGGAAAGCTGTTTGAGGTTCCCACCAGATGCGTCCGCGCGCCAGACGTTCAACACTCGATTCCCTTTGCCAATCGCGCTGGTAAAAACCACATAGCGGCCATCGCGACAGGCGGACGGTCCGCTGATGATGATTCCGGCGTTCTCAGCCAATCGAGTCTTACTACCCGATTCTGGATCGAGCAGATCAAGATCTGCACCCGAGTCCACGACAACCTTGGAATCGCGCGTCCAACCAAAAGCATAAATGGGCGCGCCGGAAGTGACCTGCCGGGCCTCGCCGCTAGTCGAAGCTGCGGCTGGCATTGTGAAGAGATCGTAATGCGATTGGCTCAAGACACTGACCAATGTCCGTCCATCGGCTGCGATGCTGGGCTCGGAATAGTTATTCGTGTCGCGGGTTACTTCGTGGAACTTTCCGCCGGGGTAAGAAATGAAAGCAATCTGATTCCGGTCGAAACTCGACTGTGCTAGCAGGCCGCTTTGGTCCGGCATCCAGACCGGGCGCTGCACAACAGTGTTGTCGGATGTGAAAAATACCGTCCGCTTTCCACTGGCAACATCAAGCGCCGCCAAACCGCTCAACGCGGTTCCCGGCTGAAGCACCATGCAAACGATCGTCTTGCCATCGGGAGACCAGGCTGGATCTCGGAATCCCACATTGATGGGGCCGCTGTATAAAATTTTCTCGTCGCCGCCACTGGCGGGCAAAAGGAGAAGCCGCTGTTTTCCTGCTTCGGGATTGTTGTCGCGAAGGTAAGCGATCTGTTGCCCGTCGGGCGAGAACGTAATATTGGAGTCAATATCGGTGACAAGTTTCTGCGGAGTGCCGCCCAACACTGGGGCGCGGTATAGATAGTTCAGCTCGCTGCTACCGGGCTCGCTGCGCATGAAGTAGATGTAGTTCCCGTCCGGAGAAAAACGCAGGTGGTTGTACTCTACTTCTGCCGGCGGGATCACCTGAGTGTCGCTGTTGGTGGGAAGATTGCGCAGCCACAAGCTCTGCTGGCCGGCGTCCCGCACAACGTAGAGGATGTATTTACCGTCGGGAGCAATCGCCACCAGTGCAGCTTTGCCTGTGTCTGTAACCTTGGTGATGGAAATATTCTCGAATGGAATGGGGCGCTTGCGGTTGAACAGCGCGTAGACGCCGTACGCTGCGGCGGCCACCAGTACAATCACAATCAGCGCCACGACTCCGGTTCCCAGCTTGTGCTGGCGGGCCGCGGCAACTACGCCGGATCCGCTCGAAGGCGTCGGGGCCGGCGAATTCGCCGGAGCAGCAACTATAGCGGATGCCGAAATCGGTTGCGCGGTCTTGCGGCCGGTTTCCGTATCGCGCTTCAGTCTCCTCAGATCACCACGCAAATCTGCCGCCGACTGGTAACGCAGGTCGCGCTCTTTCTCCAGCAGCTTGTCGATGATCTCCTGAAGTTTGGCCGGGACCTGAGGATTGAGTTGTGCCGCAGGAACCGGATCGCGTTCCAGGATGGCATTGAAAATGACTGCCGATGTGTTACCGGAAAACGGCAAGCTTCCAGTAGCCATCTGGTAGATCACGATTCCCAACGAGAAAAGATCGGTCCGGGCATCGAGCGCTTCCCCGCGAGCCTGCTCCGGCGACATGTACGCTACCGTGCCTACCGTGCTGCCAGGACTGGTCAAACTGGCCGTACCGAGCCCGTCTTGCGTGGGGCCTACTGTTTCGGGTGCAACCTCCGCGCGCGTTAGCTTGGCCAGACCGAAGTCCAAAACTTTTACCTGGCCTCGCGTAGTCAGAAAGATGTTCGCCGGCTTGATATCGCGATGAACAATCCCCTTGACGTGCGCGGCATCGAGCGCGTCCGCCAGTTGAATGCTTATATCGAGTAGGCGATCAATCGGCACCGGCCCGCTGTGCAATTTGGTGTCGAGGCCTTGACCGTCGATCAACTCCATCGAGATGAAAGACTGGTCTCCGTCTTTTTCCACCGCATAGATCGTGCAAATGTTCGGATGATTCAGGGCCGAGGCGGCGCGCGCCTCCAGCAGAAAACGATCCAGAGCGGACGCCTCGCGGGCAAGCTCCGGCGGGAGGAACTTCAAGGCCACACGGCGGCCGAGGGTAAGATCCTGGGCTTCGTAAACGACGCCCATCCCTCCGCTGCCCAAGCGGCCGGTAATGCGGTAATGCGAAATGGTTTGGCCAATCATATTTGGCTGATCACGGTTGGCGAATGACGCGAAGAAACAAACCTCGGATTGCCCATCTTAGGGCGCATTCGCAAGCCGAGTCAAACTGAGAGGAGCACCCCAGGGAAGCTCCGCCGCGATTTTGCCAACCAAGCGCGGCTAGGCGTTCCCTTCAGCTTCCGGCAGTGTGTTGAAGAACTGAAAAAAATGTTCGACACGCGTCACTTCGAGGGCATGGTGGACTCGATCGCTGACGCCAACCAGAGCCAGGCTGCGCCCGTCTTTCTGGTGACTCACGTACGCGCCCACGAGCGCGCCAATGCCCGCGGAATCGACGTACGGAACTTTGGTGAAGTCGATGATCAGAGCGCGAGAATTGTCCGCCCGCACTTTGGCTTGAAAGTCGAATAACGTTGCGATGACCAGGGGTCCGCTAAGCAGCAGGATGCGCTGACCCTCTTTAGGGCCGGGGATATCTTCGATGACAAGGGAATCGGAGGGCATCGCGAAATATTAATCGAGAAACTGCTGTCAAAGAAACATTAATTCCGCAGCGCAACAAATAGCCGCGAGAACGCACTTTTGTGCACAACCCTTCCGATTCGTATTTTTGCATCTCAGGTCCGATTCGGATACGTGCGATGCGCGCGAGTGGCGCTTCGTCTTTCCCTGCTTCATAATGCTAGCTTCACCATCGAAGGAGGAGCGGGCACTATGGCGTTGAAGGTTGGCGATCTGGCACCAGATTTCGAATTGCCGGCAGTCGAAGGTGACCAACGGCTAAACATCAAGCTCAGCGATTTTCGCGGTAAGAAAAACGTGGTTGTATCCTTTCATCCTCTCAATTGGACTCCGACCTGTAGCGAACAACTGCCGGCATTCGACTCGGACCGCGAGAAGTTTGCCGCGCTCAATGCTCAACTCCTGGATATAAGCATCGACTCCGTTTACAGCCATATGGCCTGGCAAAAACACGCGATCGGGGAAATACATTTCCCCATGTGTTCGGACATTTATCCTCATGCCGCAGTCACGAAAGCATTCGGCATTCTGCGTGAAGGGCCGACACTTGCAGGAATTAGCGAGAGGGCAGTATTCATCGTGGATAAGAACGGCAAAATCGCATTTGCCAAGGTGTATCCGCTGGACCAGAAGCCGAACGATGAGGAATTGCTGGCCGCGTTGAAAGGTCTGAAGTAGACGCTACCAACCGGCTTCAAGTGCTTGACGTCATCCCGAGCGGCCGCCAGGCCACGAAGGATCTCGCGTGTTGTGCTAAGACGCCGAGCTCACTTCGCAGGACTCGGCGCAGCCGACTTTTGCGCGAACACGATATTTTCCAGATACGGACCCTCATTCCCGATCACAATCTCCGCTTTGATCTGATCCCCGGGAGACAATTTGTCGAGCACGCTGGCATCTTTCACTTGATAGGGCATAGTCATCGCGGCCATAAAGCCCGGGATTTCGTTGCCGTCGATGGTCATCGATTGATTTGATTTGTCGATCGATACCACGCGCCCGGTCAACCCGTACCGCTTCGCACTCGCGTCATTCGTCTGAGCCGGCAACTTGACATCCGTTGGCTTGGCGCTCGGCGACGGCCCGCAAGCCACCAACACGCCGATGCAGGCCAAGCCGATAACACTCGATATTCCCGCTCGCATGTCTCCCCCTGAATCAATTGAATGCGTCACTGCTGTTCTCCTTAATAGTGAAAACGATAACGGAACTCCGCATAGATTTGCCGCGGATCGTTCCAGTGAAATCCGCCGAACGTCAAACTGTTGTCCAACTGCACGCGCCGGTTCGCCGCATTCAATGCCGTCACCGAAATAGTGTATTTGTCAGCAAAAGTTTTTCCCACAGCAAGATCAAACGTGGTGTGGCTCGGCAGATAGGGTCCGGGATATTGCGCGTTTGGCAGACCATACAACCCGTTCGTAAAACCCGAACCGTAGTACACATTGGTTGAGGCATAACTCTGCCAGGGCAGATTCGCATTGAAACCCAAGTTGAGCGTGTTTCTCTGATCGTGGTCTACTGGGGCAAGTCCCGGCGGTATGTCCAGAGGACATGCTGAGGTTACAGGGAGGGGACAGATCAAGCCTCCAGTGATTGGCGAACTGGCCTGCGCGATTTGATTCGCATAGGCCAGATGAAATTGGCCGCGATGCCAGAGATTCGGAGACCGAATCGTGAGCTC
>JBEKGG010000097.1:0-19698 GCA_050012915.1 Terriglobales bacterium
CGGGATCGCCCTGGCGTCCGGCGCGGCCGCGAAGCTGATTGTCGATACGGCGAGCTTCGTGACGCTCGGTGCCGAAGATGTGCAGTCCACCGGCGGCGATGACTTCCTCGTGCTCCTTGTCGGTCTGCGCCTTGTAGCGATTAAACGCCTCTGTCCACTGCTCGGTCGGAACAATGTATTCATTGCCGGCGTAGTACCAAACCGTGCTCTTAGTGTCGTCGACGACGGCTTGGACCTTGCCTTGTGCGGCCCGCAAAGGCTGCGCGATTCCCTTCTTCACGCATTCCTGCTTGGCCATGAACTCAGGATTCCCGCCGAGCAGAATGTCAGTGCCGCGGCCCGCCATATTCGTTGCGATTGTGACCATGCCCTTGCTGCCAGCCTGAGCCACGATTTCAGCTTCTTTCTCATGCTGCTTGGCGTTCAAAACCCAGTGCTTGATGCCTTTCTTTTTCAGCAGATCGGAAAGACGCTCGGACTTTTCAATCGACGTAGTGCCGACCAGCACCGGCTGATCGCTGTCATGCAACCTTTGGATTTCATCGGCTGCGGCGTAATATTTTTCTTTTTCGGTGCGGTACACAACATCCGGATTCTCCAGCCGGAGCATCGGCTTATTAGTGGGGATGACCATCACTTCGAGCTTGTAGATGTTGTCAAACTCAGACGCTTCAGTTTCCGCCGTGCCGGTCATGCCGGCCAGCTTTTTGTACATGCGGAAATAATTCTGAAAAGTGATGGTCGCGAGAGTCTGGTTCTCGCGTTCGATTTTGACGTTTTCCTTGGCTTCAACCGATTGATGCAGGCCATCGGACCAGCGGCGGCCGGGCATCAGGCGGCCGGTGAACTCGTCAACGATGATGACTTCGCCGTCTTTCACTACGTATTCCACATCGCGGTGATAAAGAGCATGCGCCTTCACCGCAGTCTCGACGTGATGCTTGAGGTCCCAATTTTCCGGATCAGCAATGTTGCCGATGCCGAGCAGTCCCTCAACCTTTTCCCACCCCACATCGGTAACCGTGATATTTCTGTGCTTCTCATCGACCACGTAATCGCCGGTGTATTGGACGGGCTCACCAGGAGCAACATCAATCTGCTCCCCCTTCTCGAGCTTGGGGATAATGCGATTGACCCTGGCATACTTGTCGGTGGACTCTTCGCTGGCGCCGGAAATGATGAGCGGCGTACGAGCCTCGTCGATCAGGATGGAGTCAACTTCGTCCACGATGGAAAAGTTATGGCCGCGCTGCACGCAATCGTGCAGATCGAACTTCATGTTGTCGCGCAAATAGTCGAAACCGAATTCGTTGTTGGTGCCGTAGGTGACGTCGGCGGCATAGGCTTCGCGGCGCTGCTGGTCGTCCAGATCGTGCACGATGACGCCCACGCTCAGGCCGAGGAAACTGTAGAGTTTGCCCATCCACTCGGAGTCGCGCTTGGCGAGATAGTCATTGACCGTGACTACGTGAACCCCGCGTCCGCTCAAGGCGTTCAAGTAAACCGGCAAAGTGGCGACCAGGGTTTTTCCTTCGCCGGTCTTCATCTCGGCAATCTTGCCCTGATGCAGAACCATGCCGCCGATGAGCTGCACATCGAAGTGCCGCATGTTCAAAACGCGGCGGCCGCCCTCGCGAACCACAGCGAAAGCTTCCTCCAGAAGCTCATCGAGAACTTCATTGACGAGTTTCCTGCGCTCGTCGTCGAGTTCTTTCCGGCGATCCATGTCCGCGTCCGGCTCGTCGGGAATACGAGCCACGCGTTCCTTTATTCGCAGGCGAAACTCGTCCGTCTTCGCGCGCAGTTGCTCATCAGTGAGCTTGCGCATTTCGGGCTCGAGCGCGTTAATGGCCTCCACACGCGGCATCAGGCGCTTGATCTCGCGCTCGTTCTTGGTCCCGAAAACCTTGGCTATTAAAGCATTGATCAAATGAGAATCCTTGGATGGGCACTACACCACTATCCCAGAAGGCTAGTATATTAGATGCGTGCGTAGAGCGTAAGTCGCGGGCGCAGACTTCTCAAGAAACCATCCCTCCAAACTGCGGCGATGAAGCGCGTTTTCAGGTATATTCCCCCTTCAGCCCATGCCGACCTTTTACGAACTTTTCCGCGAGTGCGCTGAGCGCTGGCCTGAGAATGTAGCGCTCGAAATTCAGCGGCGCGACCGCGTGGAGAGCTTTACCTATGCCGAAACGCGGCGCATGGCGGAGAGCATTGGCCGCTGGCTGACCGAGAACGGATTTCGACCGCGGGCTCGGATTGCAATCCTCGCCGACAATCATCCGCGCTGGATCACTACCTACCTTGGCATCATCGCGGCCGGGTGTGCGGCTGTTCCGCTGGACACGGCGTTTCATGCGGATCAGGTTGCCAAGCTGCTCAAAGACAGTGGCGCTTCCATTCTATTCTGCGACGTGCGGCACCTGGCGGTCGCTCAGAAAGCCGCAGCGGAAGTGTCAGTCCAGATCTTATTAACGGATTCTGCCGAGCTTCGCTCAGCTGGAAAGCTGGGAGTCGTCACTGCGCAAGCTAATCTCGACGGCATGTTTGCCGCCGGACCGGGAAACTTTGTTCCCATCTCGTCGAATGACGACGACCTTGCTTCCTTACTCTACACTTCCGGCACCACCGCTGACCCCAAAGGGGTGATGCTCACGCATTCCAATCTGATGGGCGAAGTGCGAGCCGTATTCGGCTGGGCGCAACTCGGTCCTGAGGACGCATTGCTCGGTGTGCTTCCGCTGTTCCACGTACTTTCGCAGATGGCGAACTTACTGTTGCCGCTGGTGAAGGGTTCGCGTGTTGTCTATCTCGAAACTGTGAATACGACGGAGTTACTTCGTGCATTGGCCGAACGGAAAATCACAGCCTTCGCCGTGGTGCCACAGTTTTTCTACTTGATCCACGAGCGTATTTTCAAAGAAGTGGCGAAGCGGGGGAAACTTGCGAGTTGGGCGCTGCGAAGGATGATGGCATTCACGCGCTTCGCCCGAAGATTCGGATGGAATCCCGGCCCACTTCTCTTTCCTGAAATTCACCACACTTTTGGCGGCAAGATGCGGTATCTGGTGACGGGCGGGTCACGCTTTGATCCGAAAATTGGCCTCGATTTCCACGCGCTGGGAATTGATATCTTGCAGGCGTACGGTCTCACCGAGACCAGCGCCGCCGCCTTCGCTACTTCGCCGGATGATAACGTCATCGGCTCGGTCGGCAAGGCGCTCACCGGCGTGGAGGGAAAAATCGTCGATCCGCAACCGCAAGAAGATGACGGCCAACCGGTTGGTGAAATCGCAATTCGCGGAGCTGTCGTAATGAAAGGCTATTGGAATCGGCCCGACGCGACGGCCGCGGCTCTTCGAGACGGCTGGCTCTATACCGGAGATTTGGGCTATTTCGACGGCGCTGGAAATCTTTTTATCACCGGGCGCAAGAAAGAAGTCATCATCCTCAGCAACGGGAAAAACATTTATCCCGAAGAAGTGGAGGCGCACTATCTACAGTCGCCTTATGTTGGGGAAATTGCTGTCATGGGATTGGAGAGCGGCCCCGGGGAAGACCGGCTGCATGCTGTGCTGGTTCCCAATTTTGATGTGCTCAAAGAACGAAAGATCGTGAACGCGAAAGAAGTCATCCGCTACGACATTGAAAACCTCTCGTTGCAACTACCTTCGACCAAACGGATTGGAAGTTATGAGATCTGGCAGGAAGCTTTGCCGCGGACGAGCACTCGCAAGCTGAAACGATTTGAAATAGAGAAGCGCGTGAGAACAAATCAGGCGAAAGGAAGTTCAGGTGATCAGGAGATTGCTTTAGGAAAGCCGTTGAGCGCGGAGGAGGCTGCCTGGCTCGAGCAGCCCGACGTGCAGCGCTCGCTCGACATTGTGCGCCAGGCGTCCAGGATTAAGCCGCAAACCATCCGGCCAAGCGACAACCTGGAACTCGATCTGGGGCTGGATTCGATGCAGCGGGTCGAACTCTTGGTGGCTCTGGAGCAGGAGTTGGGCGGGAGCATCGGAGAAGCGCGTCTGTCAGAGATTTACACGGTAGGCGAGTTGGTTGATGCGGTGCGCGAGAGCGCATCCAGCACAAAGAGTGGCCCACCCCGCGCCCAGTTCGCCGGCTGGAAAGCTGTCTTGCAAGAAGAGCCAGCAAGCCCCGAGGTCCAATCCCTGCTCGCGCCGGCGCCGCTCAAGCAATCGTTCTGGTTTGTGGTGAGCCGGCTGATACAGATCATGGCTCGGGACCGTTTTCGTCTCCGGGTCAGCGGCCTGGAAAAACTTCCCGCACATGGACCCTTTCTCATTTGTTCCAATCACCAGAGTTTTATTGATCCGATCATTCTGGGCAGCGTTCTACCCTGGAGCGTGTTCCGCACCAGCTTTGCCGTAGGGACCAGCGAAATTTTTGGCCAAGGCTTCATGCGGATGCTGGCACGATGGGTGCGCGTGATCGTGGTGGATCCGGACGCGAACCTGATTCCGGCAATTCGCGCCGGGGCCTACGGCTTGCGTCACGGCGGAGTGCTCATTCTTTACCCCGAGGGCGAGCGCTCGATTGACGGCGAGCCGAAGATGTTCAAAAAGGGCGCTGCAATTCTTGCGATTCACTTGCAGGTGCCGATTGTTCCGCTGGCGATCGAAGGGTTTTACGAGGCTTGGCCGCGTGGGAAACCATTTCAGAAATTTGCACCGTTGCAACTAGCTTTTGGCGATGCGATTTATCCCGTGCCTGAGGCGGAATCGTCCGAGGGCGCATACGAGCAACTCACCACTCAGTTAAAAGCTCGCGTAGTGAAAATGTGGGAGCAACTGCGAGCGCACCCGCTGTAGAGATATAGCTCCGCTACGTTTCCGCCGAGAGTCACAGCGAGACATTGCAAGGGATGTCTCTACGCGCAATCATTTTGCGCGGGGATGCGTCTGGTCGTAGACCTCCAGCACGTGCTTCATGGAAAGTTGCGTGTAACGCTGAGTCGTTGAAAGGCGCTCGTGTCCGAGCATCTCCTGAATCGAACGCAGGTCGGCGCCTTCTTCCAGCATGTGCGTGCCAAACGCGTGACGCAGCGTATGCGGATGCACGTCCGGCGAAAGTCCTTTGGCGATGGCAATCTTCTTGATGATGCGGCCCACGCTGCGTGTCGTAAGCCGGCCGCCGCGCTGATTGATCAGCAACGCACCGGTATTTTTTTTGCGCTCGGCCAGCATTAGCTGGCGCACCGGCAAGTAACTGGCAAGCGCGGCTTTTACGGACTCTCCAAAAAAAACATACCGTTCTTTCTTGCCTTTGCCGCGAATGAGAATCGCTTCGGAACTCAAGCGAATGTCGTCGAGATTAATGCCAATCAATTCAGAGTTGCGGATGCCGCATCCGTAAAGCAATTCGAACATGATGCGGTCGCGCTCAGGAAATGACACGCTTGGGCAGCTTCGGTGTAGAGACGAGTGCGGCCGGATTCTGTTCCACCACTCCCTCTTGCGCCAGCCATTTGTAGAAAGAACGAACCGCCGCCAGGGCGCGGGCAACCGAGGTTTTGCTAAGTCCCTTTTCATAAAGATGCGACAGGAATCCGCGGATCGCCAGATGATCGATGTTCCGCCAATTCCGTGAGCCTATATATCCCGCAAAGTTGGCCAAATCGCCGGTGTAGGCTTTGATGGTGTGACCGGACGCGTTGCGCTGGCGCAGTGAATGTAGGAACTGGTCGATCATCGTCCCAATTGTGCGGCTCGATTTCTTGTCCATGTCTAAAGAACCCATCCCACCACAGAGTCACAGAGAAGAATTCTGCTTTCTCTGTGACTCTGTGTCTCTGTGGTGGAAAACCATATCTATCTTGCCTTCGCTCTTGGATGATGCTTTTGATAAACGCTCTTCAACCGGTCGAGCGCCAGGTGCGTATAAACCTGCGTAGTCGAAATATCCGAGTGGCCGAGGATGGTTTGAACCGTGCGCAGGTCCGCGCCGTTCTCGACCATGTGTGTGGCGCAACTGTGGCGCAACATATGCGGACTGGCATTGCGCCCCATAGTCGACGATGCCGCTCGAACCATTTGCCAGACGCGCTGACGGGTCAGCTTGTGCGCTCCGCGCCCGAGGAACAAGAGCGGGGAAGTGCGTTCTCCCATTAGCACCGGCCGGGAATGCTTCATGAACTCTGCCAGCATTTCCTGCGCCGATTTCCCCAGGGGCACGATTCTTTCTTTATCGCCTTTGCCTCGCACCAGCAAATAACCGAGATCGAGTTTCAAGTCTTCAAGCTTCACCGCAACCATCTCCGAGACGCGCAGTGCTCCGGCGTAGAAAACTTCCAGCATGGCGCGATCGCGCAGGGCAATCGCTTCGCCCAGCTTTCCCTTAGAGGCCGATCGAGGCCCACGCAATATGATTTCCATTTCGTCACGAGCCAGCGACTTGGGCAACACCTTCCACTGTTTCGGAGAGTCGATATTCAGCGTCGGATCGTGGTCGATCAGTTTGTCGAGCAGCAGATAACGATACAAATGGCGTAACGCCGACAGCTTTCGGCCCACCGATCTTCCATCGACCGAGTTTGCGAATAACTGTTGAATGAATTCGCGCACCTCAGCGCGACGGGCATTCAGCAGCGTGCGCTTACGCTTCTCCAGGAATCCAGTGAACTGGCTGACGTCGGTGGCGTAGGCAGCAACGGTAAGCGGCGCGAGTCCCTTCTCAACTTTCAGATAGTCCAGAAAACCGGAAACCACACGAGAGTTTGCTTCGGAAGGCACACTCAAAGTATGCGCGTTATCGGACACTGGAAAAAGTAACAAGTAAGATGCGGTAGAGACCTAGTTCGCTACGTCTCTCGTTCACGAAACTGGCCGTCAGCAAAAAAGCGAGACGTCGCAAGCAACGTTTCTACGGATTTACTTCTTTCAATATTTCAACCGCAGAAATCGCTCCTTCGGGTGTTTCCTCATGCTTGAAATATGCAAATACATTTCGGCCTTGTCCCAGGTGCTCGCGGATGCGGTCGACCATAGCGCGCCGCTCCTCGGGCGTGTAAGTCGGTTTGCGATAACGGTAATAACAGAAGTCGGCGGTGACAACGTCAGGAGTGGTCCGTTCTTCGGTCTCCGCTATGCAAAGCGCGCGGTTTCCGTTCTTGAGGATGGCGAAAATTTCGTCGGTGAACCACGATGCGTGCCGGAACTCGAATGCTGAAGCAACCGCACGCGGCAGGACAGTCAGAAATTCCTGCAAAAGCGTCGCGTCAACCTTCATATTCGGAGGCAATTGAAACAACAGTGGCCCCAGCTTTTCCGCACGCGCGATTGCCTCGATTGTGCCCAAGAAGCGCGGAATGAAATCCTCGACCCCCTTGAGCCGCTTGATGTGCGTGATGACCTGATGCGCTTTAATGCTAAGGCGAAATCCGGCGGGTGTAGCTTCGATCCACTTCTCCGCGGTCGTATCCTTTAAGAGTTGCCGAAACGTAAAGTTGACTTCGACCGCGTTCAGTTTCGTGGCGTAGTACTCAAGAAATTTCGCCTGCGCCAACTTCGCGGGATAAAAATCGGGCTTCCAGCTCGGATAAGCCCATCCTGAGGTGCCGGCATAAAGTTGTGCCACAAATTCTCTCCCGGGTTTCTAGAAACTTAAAGACCAGCCGGATTATATCTTTCTACTCCGTTTCTTCGGGGTCGACCGGGGCGAAAGCTTCGCACTCTTCTTTGTTTTCTTAGGACTGCTATCCTCCGCCTGCGCTGCCAGTTCCAATCCGCCCTCTGGCGCCGCAGCCTTCGCAATCCCATCGAGTTTTGGAAGCTTTTGTTTGAGCGTGCGCACCGGCTCAAACAGGTCCCCCATCTTCTGCACACGATCGAGAACCTGACCGGCTTCGAACACCAACAGGCCGGCATCTTTCTTTTTTAACGCCTGCTCCACTTCTTCCCATTTCAGCGGAGTCGAAACCGTGGGATGCTCGCGCGCCCGCAGTGAATACACGCTCACCGTAGTCTTGTGCTCGTCGTTTTGACTCCAGTCGACGAATACTTTGCCGACGCGCAACTGCTTCTTCATATCAGAAATCACAAGTTCTCGATGTTCGTCCTCGAGCAAGCGGGCGAGCGCGTGAGCAAAAGGTTTGGTGGCGTCGTAATTGGTGGGTGAGTTCAAGGGGACATAAATTTGCAGCCCCTTGGAGCCGGAAGTCTTGGGAAAACTTTGCAAGCCGAAGTGCGCGAAAATATCCCGCAACCACATTCCCACCTGGCAGCACTGCACGATATTCGCCGGAGCCCCAGGATCGAGATCGAAGACCATGCTGCGCGGACAGGCGATGTCTTTCGCCAACGAGAGTGACGGATGTAGTTCGATCGCGGCAAGATTCGCTATCCAGACGAGCGTCGGCAGGTCGTTGGCCAGAATGTAATGTACGTTACGCTGGTTGCCTTCGCTCCAGATGGGCGCGGTCTTGACCCAATCCGGCCGATGCTTGGTCGCATTTTTTTCGAAGAAGTATTCTTGGTCCACGCCCCCGGGATAGCGCTTCAGAGTTAGTGCGTGGTCCTTAAGATGCGGCAGCAGAACGGGCGCGATGCGCGCGTAGTAATCGATGACCTGTCCCTTGGTGAAGCCAGAAGCGGGATACAGGACCTTGTCCAGATTGGTTAAACTCAGGTGTTTGCCTTCGATCTCAACTACTTCCGGCTTGCTGGCCATAATATTCAGGATTATAAGGGTCGATGAGATTGAGACGAAACGGGTTACCCTCAAGCCGGGGCTGTCGTGTCTTTCGGCAGTTGGCACGGCCGTTCATCTTTGACACGCTGGAGTAGGCACGGTTGAATTACAGGAACGCCCAAAACCGCGCCGGCTGCGGCATGAATATGGCTGACAAGAACAGACGAAAACATGCTTCGAAGCAGTTGGAAAAATTGCTGGAAGAACACCTCGCCAAGTTCACGCCCACCGAACAAGCCAAGATGCATGATCAGTTCGAGAAGAGAGTCTCTACTCGCCGCGACTCTGACGCCAAAACGCCTCCGCCTTTGCGAGTTGGGACTCGTTGAGCTGGTAATCCTTTTTCAAAGCTTCCAAGAATTCTTCGAGATCAAGTTCCAGAAGATCCTTAGCATTTCTCTCAAGCCTTCTGCGGAGTTGCGCAGCTTCTGAATCTGGCTGTCGCCTGCCGCGCCTTTCCTCCATGCGGCGTACATCCCGAACCTCATTCGATTTCTTGCGATCATCTTCCCCAGTAGCGTTAGTCTAGTTGATAATTACAACAACGCACGCTATACGCCGCTGGTGCGTCCCCATTAGGGACTAATAGGCTCGACCACCACTCCCGTTTGACAACTTCCCCTCCCGCCACGTAATTTCAAACTTCCGCCCTTCATACGCGTCCAACCTCACGGAGGTGCAATGAGCTACAACCGTTTCCTCAAGTCGTTCGCAATTGTTCTGGTTCTCGCAGCGCTGGCCGCCGCCCAGGATCTGGCTTCGTTCGAGAAGCGTACCACCGTCAAGACGCTGGACAATGGGCTGACCGTCGTCATCTGCGAGCGTCCGGAGGCGCCGGTATTTTCCTTTTTCACCCACGTCGACGCCGGTTCGGTGCAAGATCCGCTCGGCCAGACCGGACTGGCGCACATGTTTGAGCACATGGCTTTCAAGGGCACCGACAAGATCGGTACCACGGATTACCCAGCCGAAAAAGTTGCTCTGGAAAAGGTGGAGCAAGTTTACGCGGCGTACATCGCAGAGCGCGACAAGCCCGTCGGTCGGGATGACCAGAAAGTGAAGGAACTGCAAAAAGCCTGGATGGATGCGGTCACTGACGCCAACAAATATGTGAAGCCCAACGAATTTCCCCAGATCGTTGAGATGAATGGCGGCGAGGATCTGAACGCCAATACCAGCGACGACGAGACCAACTATTTTTATTCGTTCCCCGAAAATCGGCTGGAGTTGTGGGCTTATCTTGAGTCCGAGCGCTTTCTGCATCCGGTCATGCGCGAGTTTTATAAGGAGCGCAATGTAGTGATCGAGGAGCGCCGCATGCGCGTCGATAGCAATCCCATCGGGCGGTTGCTGGAACAATTCACTACGGCGGCGTTTCAGGCGCACGAGTACCATCGCCCGACCATCGGCTGGATTTCCGACTTGAACACGTTTTCCGCCACCGATGCGAAAAAGTTTTTTGATAAATACTACATTCCGTCGAACATGGTCGTAGCCGTGGTCGGCGACGTCAAGGCATCGGACACGATGCCAGTCATCGAGAAATATTTTGGCCGCATCCCTTCGCGCCCGAAGCCGGACGAGCGCACAACCACTGAGCCGCCGCAGAATGCCGAGCGGCGGGTCATTCTGCAGGACATGTCACAACCACTCTATCTCGAGGGCTATCATCGGCCCGACTACCGCAGCGCCGATGACGCCGTCTACGACGCAATCGCCGACCTGATGTCGAACGGACGCACTTCGCGTCTGTATCGAGCACTGGTACGCGACAAGAAAATTGCTGCCGATTCGGCGGGTTTTAGTGGACTGCCCGGCAACAAGTACCCCCATCTTTTTGCGTTCTATGCATTCCCGCTCCCCGGCCACAAGCCTGACGAAATGGCCGCCGCCATTCACGTCGAGATTGAGAAACTCAAAAACGAAGACATCACGGACGAGGAATTGAAAATGATTAAGACGCGGGCCAAGGCGAATCTGATCCGCAGCCTGGGCAGCAACGAAGGCCTGGCCAACAATCTGGCGATTTATCAGTCTCGATACGACGATTGGCGTGAATTGTTTCGCTCGGTCGACCGCATCGATAAAGTCAGTAAAGCGGACATTCGCCGCGTGGCCACACAGACTTTTGTTCCGACCAACCGCACCGTCGGAATTATCGAAACTAGGGTCGCTCCTCCCCCAGCCGACCAAAAAGGAGGCGCGCAATGAAAACTCAACTTACGCGCATTCTTCTTTCAACTGTAATTCTCTTCGGCGCGGCGGTTCCGCGATCCACGGCGCAAGCCACCGACTGGCAGCAGATTCCCATTCCATCTCTGCCCCCATTTCATCCGCAGGAACCCAAACGCATTGAGCTGCCAAACGGCATGGTGATCTTCCTGCAAGAGGATCACGAACTCCCCATCATTGATGGCGTCGCGCGCATCCGCGGCGGGTCGCGCTCGGAACCTGCGAGCAAGGTCGGATTGCTGGATATTTACGGCGAAGTCTGGCGCACCGGTGGAACGAAAACTCAAACCGGAGATCAGCTCGACGATTATCTCGAAATTCGCGCCGCTAAAGTTGAAACCGGCAACACCGCCGACTCGACCACCATCTCGTGGTCCTGCCTCAAAGGCGATTTCGACGATGTATTCAAGGTTTTCAACGATGTGCTGCGCGAGCCCGAATTCCGCGATGACAAAGTCGACCTGGCACAGCACGAAATGGACGACGCCATTTCGCGTCGCAATGATGATGTGAGCGAAATCACAAGCCGCGAGTCTAAAAAATTGGCCTATGGGGCGAACAATCCGTACGCTCGCGAACCCGAGTACGCTACCGTCGCCGCGGTAACACGGCAAGATTTGCTCGACTGGCACCACACCTACGCGCATCCCAACAACATTATTCTGGGGGTTGTAGGCGACTTCGATTCCGCCGCCATGGAAGCCAAACTTCGCAAGGCGTTCGGCGATTGGCCCAAGGGACCGGCAGCGAAGGAAGAAAAAATCGAATTCGATCCGGCTAAACCCGGCTACTACTTGGTTGCGAAAGAAGACGTGAACCAGAGTTCCATCAACATGACTGAACTCGGCATCCGCCGCGACAATCCTGACTACTATGCCACGCAAGTTTTCAACGAGGCGTTCGGCGGCGGCTTTTCTTCACGACTGTTCAAAAGTATTCGGACCGCGCAAGGGTTGGCGTACGGCGTGGGCGGCGGCATAGGTTCGGCGTTTGATCATCTTGGAATCGTGCGCATTGCCATGGGCACCAAGAGTTCGACCACCGTGGAATCCATCGAGGCGCTTTACAAAGAAATCGACAACCTGAAGCCGAATCCGATTTCGGACGAAGAGATCAAGCGCGCTAAGGATTCCATCCTGAACTCATTCGTGTTCAATTTCGATTCCCCGGAGAAGGTGCTGCGCGAACGAATGGCGTACGAATTCTACGGATATCCCGCAGACTTTCTGGAACGTTATCGCGCTGGGATCGAGAAAGTCGGGAAGGAAGATGTGGCGCGCGTCGCCGCGAAGTACCTGCACAAAGACAAACTCGCAGTCCTCGTCGTGGGCAACACGCCGGATTTTGACAAGCCCCTGACATCTCTCGGCCCGGTAACCAACGTCAACATCGCGATTCCGCCGCCGCAGGCGGCCGAGAAAGCGAAACAGTAGATTCGGAGTGAAGGGAGGGGCGTCGTCGCCCGTCCCAAACGTACTATCGCTCGTGCCATTCGTCTCTCGTGCCAGGAATCATGCCGCCTAGTGAAAATCCCGCGTCAAGCAGCGCCATAACCTGGCGCTCAGCCCGCTCGTAAGCTTCGTCCTGGCCGACTAGCGCTTCAATCTGTTGAGCGAGAAGTTCGCTGAGAGACATCGCGCGCCGCGCGGCCAACTCTCTCGCTTTCTGCAAGGTCCGGGGGCTGATGCTCACGGTGACCCTCTGCCTCGAGGTCTTTTTGGTGCGCTCCATAATCATTTACCTCTGTGACGTGTAACACATCCGGCTATGCATGCCAAGGAAAACGACTTGACCAGCCACCGTTGTCGCGATAAGCTCATGTAGCGAATAAAAAGCGAACATCCCTATGGCCTCATCACTTCCCATTTTTCCCGATTCCACGCCTAAACTGGTCGGCATCGCTCGGCTGGCTTCGGAGGGAGAATCTTTGCGGCAAGGCCACGAGGTCGAATACTTCACGCTGCCCGTCCGGTCGCTGCTCAATCGCTGCACCGGGGTTCGGATGCCCTTCACCTGGACAATCAACCCGTACCGCGGATGCGAGTTCGCCTGCAAATACTGCTATGCCCGTTACACTCACGAGTTCATGGAAATGCGCGATGGCGTCGACTTCGAGCAAAAGATTTTCGTCAAGCAACACGCTGCGGATTTATTGCGGCAGGAACTGCGCCACGTCAAGCCGGGAGAAGAAATCGCAATCGGCACCGCGACGGACCCGTATCAACCAGCCGAACGGCGCTTTGAAGTGACCCGCGCAATTCTCGAGGAACTGGCGCGGCATCGCGGGCTTGAAATCGGCATCGTCACCAAATCCAATCTCGTATTGCGTGACATCGACGTGTTGCAACTGATTGCAGAAAACAATCGCCTGTTCGTTAACCTCACGATCACCACGCTGAAAGTTGACCTGGCGCGCATTCTCGAACCGCGCGCCCCGCGCCCCGATCTGCGGCTTGAGGCCATGCAAAAGCTGAACCAGGCGGGGATTTCAGCGGGTGTGATCTGCGCGCCCGTGCTTCCCGGCATCACAGATTCGCCACGCGATCTTGAGGCGCTGGTCCGGGCCACGGCCGAAGCAGGCGGAAAACACATCTTTGCCAATTCGCTGTTCCTGAAGCCCTGCTCGGCGGCCGTCTTTCTGCCGTTTCTCGAAAAAGAGTTTCCGCAGCTCGTCGAAACCTACCGGAAGCGCTACCAGGACCGCGCATTCCTGCCGGAGTCGTATCGCAAGCCGCTTTCGCAGCTCATGAAACGGCTACGGCAGAAGTACGGCATCCGCGGCGATTACGACCGTTACAGCCAGAAGATGCATCCCGCGGTGGAACCCGAAGCAGCCACGCAAATGAGCTTATTCTGATCCGTGGATTCCAGTTCACGATCTTTTTCTGATTCAGCTTACAAAAGGTAGAATCATCCGGTCTCGCGATCCCCATGCAAAGGCCGCCATCCAAACTCACGGCAAAACCGCCCATCCTCCGGTACATCTGCCTGGCGGCGCTCTTGCTAGCCGCCCTGCTTTACCAGGTTCGAGTAGCGGTCGACATTTTACCGGGCGAAAAAGTAAATGTGCCTTCGATTGAGCCGGCCACGGCCAGCGCATCTCTCGAAACAGTTTCCCCTGAAGCCGAGAAAGCCGGCCTGCATCGCGGCGACGTGTTGCTCGCAATCAACGGAAAACCCTACACCGGAACCGCAGTGCTCGCGGGGGCGCTTGCACAGGCCCGGCCCGGGCAAAACGTTTACGTAACCGTTCGATCGGCAACGGGTGAGCACACTGTCGCATTGCCCGCAACCGCAGGCCAGGACCGCATCTCGGACATGGTGCTGAATATCCTCGTGGGAATCGTCATGCCGACGGTTTGCCTCCTGCTGGGTTGCTGGGTCGTCCTCGCGAGACCACGAGACATGTTGGCCTGGTTATTGCTGGCCGTGCTGGTCGGCTTTTCGCAACTTTTGGGGGCGCACAATGTTGAAAGCTGGGGCCCCGGATGGCGCGTGTTAGGAAGGTTTCAGACTTTAGGAATTGCTCCGCTGTTGGCGATCCTGTGGCCGGTCTCCATGTTTTTCCTGGGCATGTATTTCCCCGAACCATTTCCACACGGGAGCAGGATCCGGCACATCTGGAAACTCATGGCGTGGTTTCTAGCCCTTCCATTCGCCGTATTCGGCATAGCTCTCGGAGCGGCAGCCGGGCGGGCGGTGGGTAACTATGCGGCAGCCGCGCACCTCTATCGGCTTCTGCACCCACTGTTAGCTACGCATCAAATTCTGGGCTATGTGCTCGTGAGCTCATTTTTCGCAGCAATCTTCACGAAATCCTCGACAGCGAGCTCGCAGGACGCCGGCCGCAGATTGCGCCTGCTCTATTGGGGCACAACATTCGCCATGACGCCGGGATTGATCGTCACCATCGCCGACAGAGTTCTTGCAGGATCGGCTGCCGCGACAATTCCCAGTTGGCTGAATTCTTTCGCCCTTCTGATGCTGCTCGTTTTCCCCCTCACCCTGGCCTACGTGATTGTGGTCCAGCGGGCAATGGATGTGCGGGTCGTCATCCGGCAGAGCCTGCAGTACGGCCTGGCGAGAAGTGGTATTCGGATTTTTCAGTTCGTCGCCATTGCGGTCGTGATTGGTACCGCTTTCGCGCTGGCGGGCAACTCCAATCGTCTGGGGAAAATGGTTGTGATTGCGGTCGCCATCACCGTGGGACTTGGCATCCCTCGATTAGGTGAGCAGCTCCGCACCTGGACCGACCGCCGTTTCTTTCGCGAAGCTTACGACGCGGAACAAGTGCTCAGCGAACTCAGCGATCAAGTGCGCGGCATGGTGGAAGCCCGTCCACTTATCGAAACCGTCGCAACCCGGCTCGCCGATACTTTGCACATTCCGCAGGTCGCCGTGTTGTTGAGCAACGGCGGCGCATTTAACACTGCTTACGCTCTGGGGTATGGCACTGTTCCCGAGGTGGCATTTCCTCCGGGCGCCGGCACGGTGAAAGTGCTGCAGAAGCAGAAGGAACCGGCCCGGGTTTACTTCGACGATCCTAATTCCTGGGTTTATCGCGAACCGGAAGTGAGTGAAGAGGATCGTGCCAAACTAGCTCAACTGCAAAGTGAGCTGTTGCTCCCTTTGGGCGCGCATGACAAGCTGCTCGGCTTCATCAGCCTCGGACCGAAGCGATCCGACGAACCTTATTCTGGCGCCGATGTGCGCCTACTGAAGTCTGTGGCCGCGCAAACTGGGCTGGCGCTCGAGAATGCGCGATTGATGTCCGCCATTGCCGACGAGGTCGCTCAGCGCGAACGCCTGAACCGCGAAGTCGAAATCGCCCGCGAGGTACAAGAGCGCCTCTTCCCACAGAAGCTGCCTGCTATCGATGGTATTGACTACGCTGGCGCTTGCCGTCCCGCTCTTGGTGTAGGCGGCGATTATTATGATTTTCTGGCGTTGCCCGGCGGACAGTTGGGGATTGCCATTGGCGATGTTTCCGGTAAAGGCATCGCCGCCGCCCTGACCATGGCTAGCTTGCAAGCCTCTTTGCGGGGCGAAGCAACCCGCATGACCGATGACCTCGCGGCGCTGGTGAGTAACGTGAACCATTTAGTTTACGAAGCATCATCGGCGAACCGCTATGCGACTTTTTTCTATGCACAATACAATCCCACAACGGGCCTGCTTACTTATGTGAACGCTGGCCACAATCCACCCATGCTTTTCCATCGCTCGAACGCCGAATGGCAAGTCTCCCGGCTGGAGACGGGTGGGACCGTGGTTGGTTTGCTCGAAAGTTTTCCCTATGACCAGGGAGTAGTAGTGATTGCGCCCGACGATATCTTCATCGCGTTCACCGACGGCATTAGCGAAGCCATGAACAACGCCGACGAGGAATGGGGTGAGGAAAAGATGATGGAAGCCATCCGAAGCTGTGCCAGCTTAAAACCATCCGAAATGATTGCGCGGATTATGCAAGCCGCCGATGCTTTCGTTGCCGGTGCGAAACAACACGACGATATGACGCTCGTCGTAATACGTGCAGGATCCGAACGCAGCCAGTAATTTTTTCGGTTTCAAGATTTGCACAGATTCCGGCAGGCCACAATTCCAGCAAGCTGCAGGACTTCTCCAGAGCCATCAAGAACCTCCGCGCACTCTGCGAATGTTTCTCGGCGACCTCTGCGTTTTAAGATTTGATGTGATTTCGGCAAACCTAAAATTCTAAATCGCAGAGGTCGCGGAGAAGCAGCCCCAGAGTGGCCCGGAGAAAACCACCGTAGCGACTGCGACACCACCAAGCTGTTCTCGCTCAAGCGGTTTCCCCGGCAAGCTTCTATAATGTCTGTTCGCTAAGAGCATGATGCCTCCCCCGACCTTTCAAGCCGCGCCCAGTCCGCCTCCGCCGACCACAGCGCGCAGACCTGGATTTCTGGCGCAACTCGATCGATTCTGGCATCGGGTCACGGAGGGACTGGAACTCAGCCAACTGTGGAAGCAATTCAGCGCCGATGCCCGCGCCAGCTACCGGCTTTATCACCGCGACTTTCAGGCGCGTCCGCAAGAGACCCGCAAACATGGCTTCTGGCATACCGCGCAGGAGTATGTCTGGGCAATTCTCGAAAAGCTGACGCCCGCTCGCCGCGTGTTGTTGCTGCTGGGCGTGGTGCTCCTGATTTTTCCCGCAGGTGGCTACAGCTATACGGGGAAATCCGGACAACTCGTAGTTCTCGAACTGGATCCTCATTTCTGGGGCGGGCTCGTGCTCTTCGTTCTGCTGATGCTCGAGGTCGCAGATCGCGTGGTCATGAAACGTGACCTCGAGATCGCGCGCGACATTCAGCAATGGTTGCTGCCGGGAACGCCTCCGCAAGTGCGCGGGTTAGACATCGCGTTCGCTGCTCGCCCCGCAAATACGGTTGCGGGTGATTTTTATGACGTCTTTGCGCGACCCGCCGTGGGCGCCAGCGAACCTCATTTTCTTCTGGCCGTCGCCGATGTCGCGGGCAAGAGTATTCCAGCAGCGCTGCTCATGGCGACCTTTCAGGCCAGCCTCAAAACTCTTTCCGAGACTTCCTGTTCTCTCGCTGACCTGGTCACGGGCATGAATCACTACGCCTGCACCAACAGCCAGAGCGGCCTTCGCTTCACCACTGCTTTTCTGGCGGAGTTCGACCCAGCCACCCGTACCTTGACCTACACCAATGCCGGACACAACGCCCCCATCCTGCGCCGCGCCTCGGGCGCGATTGAACGCCTCTCGAGTGGCGGGCTGCCGCTGGGCATGTGGGCGGACAAAACTTATGAAGGCGGAACCGTGATTCTCGAGCCGGGCGACTGGCTTGCAATTTTCACCGATGGCGTGGTCGAAGCGGAGAATGCAAACAAAGACGAGTACGGAGAGCAGCGACTGCTGAACATTCTGCACGGCGCCGCCGCGGCTACTCCACCGGAGCTTCTTCGCCGCGTGATGGGCGATCTCGATGCCTTCGTAAGCTCCGCCCCTCAGCACGATGACGTAACCTGCATGCTGGTGAAAGCGACCTAGATCGCGTGCGGGGCGGGGACCAGCAATACGGTGAAAAGATTTGCACCTCAACACGCCGTCGGCCCATAACCCGTATGGGACGGGCGGCCCCGCGGGGCTGACCCCAGTGAAGTCAAAGGGTCGGAGCTCCGCTGCATTAGAAGCAGAGACGAAATCAAACCAGCCAAACAAACCATGGAGGCACAAGACTGACGAAGGCAGTCGTCGACTCTCATCGCGTCGTGAATTTGTGCGCCGGGACGAAAACTCCGCTCCCGCATACAAAAAAATGCGAACCCTTGACCATCACGTGACAACGCATGCTTCCCCGTTTCTTAAGCTCTTCAGGAAGGCAACAAACTTTAATCCTGGAGACATAGATCATGAAAAGCCGTTTCGTGCGTGTTCCATTCCTACTGTTTACTGGACTGCTCGCTTTGCAGCTCTGGGCAGCACAACTCGATCAGAATGGTCAGCAGGTGTTTACGGGGGAAATCAGTGACACCTGGTGCGCCAAGCGCAAATCACACGAAGAAATGATGAATGAGAATAAGGCCATGGGACGAGAGAAACAGACCTGCACGCAGAGGTGCGCGCAGATCGGCGGCAAGTACGTCTTACTTGACGCAGCGAAAGGGGCGGTCTACCAGCTCGACGACCAAGCGAAAGCGGCGGCGTTTGCGGGACTGAATGTGCGTGTCGTCGGCACTCTCGAAAACAACCAGCTCAAGATTGCAAGCATCGACCCTGGTTCGTTGGCCGTGGCCTCCCGCCGGTAGGCCGGATTCTCTACACGGAGATAGTGCCATATCAACCCATTGAGCTTGGTAAGAGCGCGGAGGGAAAATGCGCAATTTCATTCTCGGAATTATTGCCACGCTGCTGGTGCTCGGTCTGGGTGGGCTGGCTCTAGCCACCTTGGGATTGACGCCGACCAACGCGGATGCGACTCCGCCGCGTCTCGAACGCCGCGTGGCCACTGAAGCGCTGGACGCGTCCACGGAGCGTCATGCGCCGCGAGCCAGCAGCCCGATTCCACCAACCGACCAGAATCTAATCGACGGTATGAAAATCTACACCGTCAATTGTTCCATGTGCCACGGGACACTCGACAACCAGCCTAGTCCGCTCGGGAGGTCGTTCTATCCTCCCGTGCCCCAGCTAATACTCGATCCGCTGGATTACCCCGAATGGCGTACCTATTACATCGTCCGCAGCGGCGTTCGCTACACCGGCATGCCAGCCTGGAATAAAGCTCTCAGCGATCAGGATATTTGGAAAGTCACGGCATTTCTTGCCCGCATACAAACCCTATCTCCCGGTGC
Source organism: Terriglobales bacterium (assembly GCA_050012915.1). GTDB lineage: Bacteria > Acidobacteriota > Terriglobia > Terriglobales > Acidobacteriaceae > JABDBE01. The sequence goes on from JBEKGG010000097.1 coordinate 19,288, forward strand.
GCGGGATTACTGGAAACAATCGTTCGGGATTGACCCCCCGCGAGCCGGCTCGGACATGAACAATGCCAGGCGCTAACCGCGCGGTGTGGGCTGGAACGTGTAGATCACGAGGGATTAGCTCGTGTGGGGATGTTCTCGCAACTTTAAATCACAAATAAAAATAGGGTGGCCCACCCATTCCAGGGCCTTTCGTGTGACCAGACCCTGGCCCAGCTCCGGAGGCCTCCTGTCGGACTCCCCACCGTCCAGGTAAGCCGGTGGGTATACAATTCGGAGTTGCTGGTGGAAGCTTTAAGGCGAGATTTGGCTCAAGGAGCAGTGACGTATGGGCAAAATTACAGCAATGATGCCGATTGCAGTGTTAGTGATTTTGTTTCAATATCCGGCAACTGCCCAAGTTTTCACCTCGCT
>JBEKGG010000098.1:0-14260 GCA_050012915.1 Terriglobales bacterium
TTTCATGCCCAAAGCCTCTAGACTTCCGATCTTCCGCGTCCTGGTTCTCGTGTTCCTCTTCGTGGGGCTTCTGGCGGCCAACGCCCAGCAATCAGCCCCGGCGACCGACCAGAACCATCAGGATCAAGATCAGGACCAGTCGTCTACGACGCTGAAAGTCAACGTAAATGTTGTCCAGCTTTTTTTCAATGTGAAAGACAAAAGGGGGGCTCTGATACCAAACCTCACCAAGAACGACTTTCAAATCCTGGAAGACGGCAAGCCCCAGAGCATTAAATATTTCGCCGCCGAATCCAACCTCCCGCTTACGCTCGGCATTTTGATCGACTCCAGCGGCAGCCAGGCCCGCGTGCTCGACATGGAGAAGCAAGTGGGTGGCGAATTCCTGAGTCAGATTCTGCGCGACAAGGATTTAGCTTTTGTCATCGATTTCGATGTGAACGTGGATCTGTTGCAGGACTTCACCAGCTCCGTTCGCCTGCTGAAAACAGCTCTTAATAGCGCGCGCATCAACACCGCGGGCGGAAGCGGCACAGGCATTCCGGGTTTGGGTGGAGGCACGGTTCCAACCCAGGGGGCGCCTCGGGGGACGTTGCTATACGACGCGGTGTACTTAGCTTCGCACGACGAATTATCCCAGCAAGTGGGACGAAAGGCCATGATCCTGCTTACGGATGGGCAGGATGAAGGCAGCCAGCTCAAGATTAAAGATGCCATTGAAGCGGCGCAAAAGTCGGACAGCATCGTCTACGTGCTGCTCTGCGCCGACCGCGGTTTCTACGGCGGTTTTGGAGGCTACTCCGGCGAGGGTGAAATGAAGAAGCTGACGCAGGAAACCGGAGGCCGGGTCATCGATGTTGGGAACAAATACGAAAAACTGAAAGAGGGCTTCGACCAGATCGCCAATGAACTGCGAAGCCAGTACAACATCGGATACTCGCCGACGAATGCTGCCCTCGACGGCACCTTTCGCAAGGTAGAAATTCACGCCTCGAATAAAGACTACAAGATTCAATCGCGCGCCGGATACTACGCCATTCCTAAGCGGGATTAACGACGGTTGTTGATCCTCAGGCGCGTCATCCGAACGCGCGTCATCCCACTTACGCCGTCCCCCCTATGTTGACGTCATCCTGAGTGGCCGCCAGGCCGCGAAGGATACATGGGTGAACGATTAGCAACGCAGCGAAAAGGCATTCGCGATGGGAATTCAAAGTCAGAATTCCCTGACGTTTTCAGTCTGAATTCGGGATGCTGGGGTCCTTCGACTGCGGCATCGCTCGCTCCGCGAACGATGCCTTCGCTCAGGATGACCTCAATTAAAAAGAATGCGAAGTAAACCCGGCCTATGTGCGTAAATCACATTGCTGTCGGTCCGCGCGATCTTTCGACTGTGCAGATTCTCCGCTCCGCGGAAAATCTGCTGCGCTCAAGATGACAGAATGTTTTCCGATTTCATTCGCGCCGCTCCGTCCACTCGAGCCAAATTGGGTATAGAATACTCGCGCATTTCTGATCAGAGATCCCACGCTCGAACAGCCGGATAGCCTTGTCTGTTTCCGCAGACCAAAGAAGGAGGATCAGATGGCGAAGCAATTACCGAAAGGCAGCGCACTTCTCAAAGCTCTCACGGTTGTGGCCCTCGTATTTACCAACATGATTTACCTGCAGGCGCAGGACAATGCAACCGCGGCGACGGTTCCGGTTCGCATGACGATTACAGCGAGTCCGGTCGGCGACAAGTCCGCGCCGGATTTGAGCGCGGCAGATGTGATGGTGAAGCAGGATAAGGACCGACTCAAAGTGACGGATTTAATCCCGGCTCGTGGCGACCGTGCGGGATTGGAATTGTTTATCCTCATCGATGACGCTTGCGATACGAGTCTTGGTTCGCAACTGAGCGACGTGCGTACCTTCATCGCGGCACAACCGCCGAGTACGTCGATCGGCGTAGGCTACATGAGCAACGCCACGGTTCAAATCGCGCAAAACTTCACCACCGACCACGATCAGGCGGCCAAGGCCTTGCGATTACCCCTCGGCAATCCCGGCGCTTTTGGCAGTCCGTATCTGTCGGTGATCGATCTCATGAAGCGCTGGCCTGCGCACCCGAACCGGCGCGAAGTCATAATGATTACCGATGGCATCGACCGTGCCCGGCGCAACCGGGGCTCCCACCTGCCCACGCTCAACCCCGACGTAGACAACGCCAGCGACGTCGCGCAGCGCACGGGCACCATCATCTACGGCCTCTACTCGCCGGGTATCGGTTTCATGCGACGCAGCTACTGGCAGGCCAACACCGCTCAGTTCGACCTTTCGAGATTGGCGGAGGAGACCGGCGGGGAGTCTTATTATCTTGGGCTGCAGAGCCCGGTGAGTTTTAAGCCCTACCTGGATACGATACAAAAACGCCTCGACAATCAATATATTTTGGGATTTCTAGCTAAGCCTAGGAAGAAGGCAGGTCTGCAGAGTGTGCGAATCAGCACCGAAGTTCCGGGCGTAGAAATCATGTCGGCAAACAGCGTGTGGGTGCCTGCGGCAAAGTGATCGAACTCACTGCCATTGCACCCGTGTGCTGAATTCGGATAAATGATTGGGATAACCCTGGTTAACTCGGCTCGGGCGAGAGCATAAGACTAAACGCTAAGTCCTGAGGGTAAGTGCTGAATACCCTCTGCTAGACTGGCGCGTGCGGCGCTTGATTATCAATGCGGATGATTTTGGACTTACCCAGGGTGTGAATCGCGCGATTGTCGAGGCCCACTGCCACGGTGTGGTGACTTCTTCCACTCTCATGGCCAATGGCAGTGCTTTCGATGACGCGATCGAGCACGCAAAATCTACGTCACGGCTGAGCGTCGGTTGCCACGTGGTGCTTGTGGACGGAGTTCCCGTAGGGGGACCACGGACTCCAACTCTCTCCGACAAAAACTTTTCTGACGGACGCTTTTACCAAAGTTTGAATAGCTTCGCTCTGCGCGCGGTCGGTGGCCGCATTGATGCGGATGAGATTGAAGCTGAAGTGACAGCGCAGATTCGAAAACTGCAAGCGGCGGGCGTTGCCGTCTCTCACTTGGACACGCACAAGCACACTCACATATTTCCTCGGGTCCTGCGGCCATTGTTGCGAGCAGCTCGGGCGTGCGGCGTTCGGGCTGTGCGTAATCCCTTCGGTCCGGTGCGCTTTTCCATCCTGGCAAAATACCCAAGCTTATGGAAGCGGTACAGTCAAGTCGCGCTGCTGAATCGTCTGGGCGGAAGGTTTCGAAAGTCCGTCACAGAAGCCGGGATGCTAACCACCGACGGAACTGTCGGCATCGTGGCGACCGGCGCCATGGATCACGACCTGTTTGGAAGTATCGTAGAGAGCCTTCCCGAAGGCACTTGGGAACTGGTCTGCCATCCCGGATATAACGACGGCGATCTGGCAAGCGTTCGAACCCGCCTCCGCGAGTCCCGAGTGGAAGAACTTCAGCTCCTAACCTCGCGGGAAGCCCGCGGAATCGTGGATCGAAGCGGAGTTCAGCTCATCTCCTACCGCGATCTTTCCTGAAACTCCCGAGCGCGTAACCCCGAACGTACACGGCCTTTGGTTAGGCTTAAACCACTAAATTGCCGCAACGAGCGCGCGAGTGCCAAGGTATCATAGGCCAGCCGCGGAGAATGTAGCGGAAGGTACGGACAAACATGGACAAAAGACCGGAAACCCGGGTCGCGACCGTAATTCTGGTACGAGTGTGGGGCATGGATGCGCACGGGCGCCCGTTCTTTCAGAACGCCAATGCCACCAACCTAAGCAGCGAAGGCGCACGCATCCTGGGCATCAGCCATCCTTTGAAGTCCGGCGACGTGATCGGCGTGCAACACGAAGACAAGAAGGCGCGGTTCAAAGTAATTTGGGTAATTGATAGCGGCGTAGCCCGGCAGATCGAGGCCGGGGTGCAGGTTTTGCAAAAGCAGCAGAGCCCCTGGCACGATCTTGCAAAGGTGGACAAAGGCGCAGTCCCGACGGAGAAAAACAGGCGGCGATATACCCGGCACAAAGTCTTGTTCCCACTTGAGATTGGCTTCGATGATTCGCGGCGCACTCATATGCAGACCAATGCCACTGACATGGGCGGCCGTGGCTGTTATGTTGAAACGCTTTTGCCTTTACCCCTGGGCACAAAAGTTAGAATCACGTTCTGGATGGACTCGGAAAAGGTTCAAACCAGCGGCGTGGTTAGAGCAAGCGACGGCGGAGTCGGGATGGGTATTGAATTTACTCAACTGGACAATCAAGTTCAGGATCGCTTGCAGAAGCATCTCGACAAACTCGACGAGAGCCTTAATAAAGGACGCGACGCCGCCAAGGGCGCAAGCAACGCAGATTCTTAATCCTGAGGTTTTCATTTTCGTCTGGGTTCTCCGCTCACCAAATCCCAGAATCTGAATCTAACCAGACCGGTCACCATCGAATCAGAGAGCCAAGAGGCTAAGCTGAAAGGACCGGGATGAAGATCGGAATAACCTGCTATCCGACCTACGGAGGCAGCGGAGTTGTCGCCACCGAGCTCGGAGTTGAACTGGCCGAGCGCGGCCACGAAATACACTTTATCTCTTACGCTCAGCCCATCCGTCTGACTGAACTGCATCCCAACATTCATTACCATGAAGTCGACGTTTCGCGTTATCCGCTATTTGAATATCCGCCTTACGATTTGGCATTAGCGACACGCATGGCCGAGGTATCTGAGCTTTATGCGCTCGATCTTCAGCATGTCCACTACGCCATCCCGCATTCGGTGAGCGCTTTGTTGGCGCGGCAAATGCTCGCAGCCAAACCTAGAGGACAGAAGCTGCCCTTTGTGACCACGCTTCACGGCACGGACATTACGCTGGTAGGATTGGATCGCTCATATTTGCCGATTACTCGTTTCTCCATCGAGCAGAGCGACGGCGTCACTGCCATCTCACAATATTTGCGCGAGCGTACTCTGCGGGAGTTCGATGTCAAGAACGACATCAAAGTCATTTACAACTTCGTAAACTGCGACGTGTACGTGCGCGATGCCGGGGTGGCGCAAAGGCGGCTTGAGTATGCCCCAAACGGCGAACGCATTCTCGTACATCTCTCCAACTTTCGACCGGTAAAGCGTATTACCGATACCATTGAAATTCTCGATCGCATCCGCAAGAAGATTCCTGCCAAACTGTTGCTGATAGGCGACGGCCCCGATCGCTCGCGCGCGGAGTGGCTGGCCGTCCAGAAGGGAATTCACAACGATGTTTTGTTTCTGGGCAAGCAGGACAACGTACACGAAAAATTGGCCATCGCCGACTTGATCCTCATGCCGAGCGAACTGGAATCCTTTGGTCTCGCGGCTCTTGAAGCCATGGCTTGCCAAGTCGTTCCTATCGCGACTCGCGTGGGCGGGGTGCCGGAAGTGATCGAGCACGGCAAGAGCGGTTACCTGGCCGATGTCGGCGATGTCGACACCATGGCGCGATACGCGATCGAATTGCTGAGTGACGACAGCCGCCTGAAGGAAATGGGGAAGGCTTGCCGCGAAGTGGCGCAGTCCAGATTTTGTTCTTCGAAGATTGTCCCGCAATATGAAGAGTTCTACCGGCGCGTGCTCGAACGTTCTTCATAGAGTGCGGCCGGGATCGAACCCTCGCTCTCCAGAACGGGTAGGCGCAAGCGAATCAGCGTACCTTTTCCTTCGTGGCTGTCGATAGTCATGCGCGCGGTTTCTCCATACAAGACTTTCAAGCGCTCGGCGACGTTAGCCATGCCAATTCCAGTTCCTCCCAGTCCTGTCGGTTTTTCCAGGAAGTTCGCGGCGCCCATGCCTACGCCATCGTCTTCCACTTCAATAATCAACTGGGATCCGGTTAGCCGGCTGCGCAGGAAAATGCTGCCACCTTCAATCTTGGAGGAAAGGCCGTGCTTGATCGAGTTTTCCACCAGCGGCTGAAGAAGCATGCTGGGTACCATTACGTCCAGCGATGCGGGTTCCAGTTCTTTTATGACTTGCAGTTTGTCCCGGCCGAAACGCACCACCTCGATGTCGAGATAATTGTCGATGAACTCCAGTTCTTCGCGCAGGGGCACGAAAGCGTCGCCACTGCTCAAGAGTCGCCGCAGAATCGTGGCCAGCTTGATAATCAACTCGCGCGCGGTATCGGGATCGAAGCGTACCAGCGAAGAAACCGAATTCAGCGTGTTGAAAAGGAAGTGTGGATTGATTTGGTTTTGCAGCGCTTCCATGCGCGCGTGCAGGAGCAAACGTTCCTGTTCTTCGAGTTTGATTTGAAGCCGCACACTGTTCCAGATTTTCAGTTCGATACCAATCACCATCACCGAAGTCGCGTAAATCAACGCTTCTACCCACAGGTTCGGGCTCTCCAGGCTGAAAGTCGCGCGGGGCAGGAAGTGTGAGATCTCTGTCTGCACGAAACGCAATGCCACGATCGTCACGAAGAACATGATCTGCCAGTCGAAAAGACGGGGCGTGGGCAGATTGCGGCGGATCATTCGATAAATGCTCAGATCGATAAACGGCGAGAACGACCAGATATCGTCGCGGTCGGGAGTGAGGGTGCGTAGCTGCCCGGCAACGAAACCGACGATCAGATTGAAAGGAAGAGTGGCCCACTCCCCATGCAGCAGCGCCGGAAGAGCCAGCAGCGCGCCTCCCACCATGCCGGTAAATCGGCCACCAATAACGCCGAGCAGCACGGTAGTTTCAAAAGAGAGATCACCAGCCAGAAAACTGGTTTGAATGAAGCGCACCCACACGCCTAAAGCCATGGGAACGCCAATCCAGAGAATGAGAAAAATCCGGTGTTTGAGCGCGCGGCTTTCGCGAAACAAAAGGGACTTAAACTCAACCGAGCGCACGAGAACGCTGGCCACGGCAGCCGCAACGCCAAGCCTGATCAGCAGGTTAACGAGGATGAGGCGCTGTTCCATTGTTGGCCGAACCGTGTTCGCTGAGCGAAGAGATCCGCTGAGGAGAATGTAGCATGAAGCGGGGACCGGAGGGCCGCTCAGGTTGCGGCACGCTACGCCTGAGAGCACGCATCATTAAGATGTTAGACTGCCGGGTTATGCGCAAATCGTGGTTGTGTTTCTCAACGCTCGCCATCTTCCTCTCGATTTTTTCAACACGCTGTCGCGCGCAGCTTCGTCCTAAAGCCGAGGCAGATGGAGTGCTGCTCGTCGCGAACCAGGAGGATCGGAACCTCAGCATCATCGATCCCGTCGCGGCCAGACAAATCGCCGTTGTTCCAGAGGGTGGCATCACCGGTCACGAAGTCGCGGCATCTCCCGATGGCCGCACCGCATATGTGCCGATCTATGGTGACTCGGGCGTGGGCAAGCCCGGAACCGATGGCCGCAACATGGTGGTCGTCGACATCGCGAGCCACACGGTTGTCGGGAACGTCGATTTTGGTCACGGCGTGAGACCGCATTGCGTGATCTATGATCGGAATAGCGGCTTGCTCTATGTCACAACCGAGCTGGACCAGACCGTGACTGCGATCGATCCGCACACGCTCAAGATCGTCGGCTCAATCCCGACTACGCAACCGGAATCGCACATGCTCGCCATCTCGCACGACGGACGACGTGGATACACGGCTAATGTCAGTCCCGGCAGCGTCTCCGTTCTTGACATGGCCGCTCGCAAGACGATCACAGTCATCCCCATTTCCGCAAACACGCAACGCATCTCCATTTCGAACGACGACCGCATGGTTTTTACCGCTGACCAGACAAAGCCGCAGTTGGCGGTCATCGACACATCCACCAACAAGCTCAAGGCCTGGGTGCCATTGCCGGTGTCCGGGTACGGCACTGCGTCCACAAAAGATGGCCACTGGCTTCTGGTCGCCTTGCCATCCACCGGCAAAGTTGCGGTTGTCGATCTTGCTGGATTGAAAGTTGCCCGCACCATCGATGTCCCCAAGGGGCCAGCCGAGATTCTCGTGCGTCCCGACGGTCAGGCAGCCTATGTCTCTTGCCCTTCCAGCAATCAAGTGGCAGTAATTGATCTTTCGGTAAAAGATCCGGCGGGATGGAAGGTGCACGTAGTAATCGATGCCGGGAAATATGCGGACGGCCTCGCGTGGGCAGGGTTGACGCCGCGGTAAAGGCGGGGAAAAGCTGGAGCCGACGACCAGAGTTGAACTGGTGACCTGCCGATTACGAATCGGCTGCTCTACCAACTGAGCTACGTCGGCCTTGTGTTTGATTCTAAATGGGGTCGGAGTCAGCGTAAAGGGCGGAGGTATGGCGATCCTACGCTCAGGATTTTCGCCGGCTGCTCAGATCCTGCACGTTTCCAATGCGCTGCGGAGGTCCGCTTGGACCCTTCGACTTCGCTCAGGCAGGCTCGCGAGTCGCCCGTCCCACCAACATCGCGTCGCCCTCATCGTCCCGCTTACGCGGCGCTGATGGTTCGCGCTTCTTTCTCGTACTCCACATCCGATTCCGCTGGTAGAAGGACCCAGAGAGTGTAAATGCCAAGTGCCGTACCGAAGGGTACGTTGAAGAGGAGCGAAGGAAATGCGAGCACGACGGCGACCATGCGCGCCCAGGGTTCTCGTTGCAGCAATCCCCAGCCCGCGACAAATCCCGCAAAGGCTTTTACGATCAGGACGGTGGCAATCAGACTCAGGAGCGGATGCAGGAACGACGGTCGATCTGGATGAGTGGCCGGATTGAAAATAACATTGGCTACAAAATATGAGGCGACGCCGGTCAGGCCATCGAGCGCCGACAGCGCAATCCAGAGAATTCCCAGCAGGCGAACATGCTCGCGGACTCGGCTGCGTTGCGGATATCCGAGCATCGGTCCCGCGATCTCTTTTCCGCACCGGCTACAAAAACTCTGATCCGCCTGCAGCGTTGCGCCGCATTTGTCGCAGAACATTATGTCCTCCTCGCTGGAATACGGACCGCGTCCTGGATGAGATACGAACTATAACCCAGCAGCGTTCCAACAAAACCGCGAATCGATGTCCAGGGTTCGAGGTCGGACAATCGGCGGGCGAGGATGCCGCCCCTCGCGATCCTCACACAAAACGAAAAGGCTACCCGGCAAACTTGGGCAGCCTTTTCTTTCAAGGGAGAATAGTTCTAACGGAGATCAAACCGTCAAAACTTTCTGGCGAAATCTTATGAGCCGAAAAAGGGGGGTGTCAAGAAATATCTCGGAAATAAACGCCTTTAGTTTCAAAGGTTTACAAAATAGGTTAATAGTCCCTGTGCGTTGCTCATTGTGAGACGGACGGGCGGCCAAACGAGACTAACCCATTTAGATTTAGCGGCTTGGATAGCAGCTTACGGTTCGGGTGGCTTTTCAGACAGGTGCAAAGAGATGAAATCCCGGTTCTGAGCTTGCTCGAATACCCGGTCCGGAAACAGGCGCTTGGCGAGTATCCGAATGCCCCCGAAGGCTACACCGGCGATCAGCGCGAAGCCAATAATAATGAAACAGAGAATAATCACGTTCACCAAAAGGTTCGCGAGGTTGTCTCGCTTGGTGAAATACGTGTTCTCATTCCAGGTGACATTGGCGTCGTAATTCACCGAGGCCAAAAGCGTTCTGCCTTCCGCTTGCGATATTGGGCCTGACACCACGACTACGATCGGACCGGTGCGCTTGTCAAAGAATGGGCCTTGAAGATTAGGATTCGCTCTCGCCGGAGCCGCGCCTCCATTTGCCTGCGAGCTTTGCGAACGCGCAGCTTCGATGCGTCGCAGATGCTCGGCTGCAATCTGAGGTGTGGGGTAGGCGATCAATGTCAAAGTCGCCTCGCCTCCTGAACCGTTGTAATTTCCAACCACCACTTCGGCGCCAGCGTTGAAGTCCACGAGTTCAGCCGGAACCGGGGCGTCCAAGTTTTGCAGCGCGGCGGGTCCAACCACATACTTCGCACTATTCTTCACGTAGGATTGCGTTGGCAGATAAGCGGGCAGACCCGGCAAATTGCGCGTATTGCCGGACGGCAACGGAAGGCCGTCTGCCATCTCGCGCAATTCAGCCGCAGACATCGCCGAGAGCTTTTGAAAAACAGCGTCGATGAGAATGTTTCCTCGATAAAACAGGACACGTTCGTTTAGCGAAGCGGCCCCGTCGCCGATTTTCTCAATCAACATGGGCGGGGTCTTGTAGTAGGTGTAGGCGCCGTAGGCTCCGCTGGCGTCCTCGAAACGGGCCGCTTTCAGGGTAAGTTTGCGTCCATCATCCCGCGTGTAGGTCGCCGACTCAAATCCGTTGAATCCATATTCTTTAAGAACGGCTGCGTTGACAGGGTCAGCGACAGCGGGATCGGCGCTGGTTCGCGATGAGCCCGTCGTTTGCCAGCCCCCAAACTCCTTGGGAAGAATCGAACTCGAGGGGGTAGGATCCTTGGCGAATGAAACCCCACACAGAGATATTGTCACGACAAAAGCGAAAATCAAGTTGGAAAGCTTCATGACGACGCAGGGAACTACACAGTCCCTCTCTGGTTAGACTACCGGGGAGGCATGAAAGTTTCCAGAGCCTACCGATTGCCCGCCTCAACCGCCAGGTACTTGCCGTAGTGAACGCACACAGGGAGAATCTGCGCAAGGATCCTGCAAAATTAATGAACTGATCAAAATTGAACATCTTGTTTGCTGTGCGACACCGCATGATGCAGCCATGACAGCCAAACGGAAACAAGCCCTGGCGGTTCGTTGTCCCACCTGTGGCGCTAAACCGGGGGAAAAGTGTGAGCTGGGCACGGGGCAACCTCGTACCGATCCGCATCGAGATCGACGCTTGACGGCCGCGGAAAAGTAACCGGTTAGAACTCCCAGGGCCTCAGAATTCAGGCCAGCACGGTCTCGGCGGGCGCCGATCCGAGATGGTTGAAGGCTTGGGTCACCGACGCGGCGGCGGCTGTGCTCTCTTCTTCTGTTGGCGTTGGAATCTGGAGTAGTCCTTGCCGGCCGAAATCCGTGGGAAGCGAAAACTGGTCCTGATGCTCCATCACAGATTCCAAAATGTGGGCCAGACCTTGGGATTGATATCCGTTATCGAAGTGGACGCCGCGATCATGAAATGTCGATGTCGTGGTCCAATATTCGCAGGCCAGAAGCCAGTGGCCGGGAGTGATCGATGACCAGAGCTTCAAATAATCCAGCGTTCCACCGGTAGCGAAAGCGTATTCAATATGAATCAATCCGGTTTGAGCGCCGCGCATCAAGTCTTGCCAACTTACGACCACGGCAGATTCGAGGATGCCCTCGAGCGTCTGCTCCTGGTTAGATTTCACAGAATCAAGTTCCATAAGTCCACCTTCCGGAGCGGAGAACACGCTCACAGTCGCGCCTGCTCGGCATCGTCCTGGGATGCCTGCCGTTCATCGGGGCCCTCGAGATAGCAACTCTTTTGGATATGGCGTGAGTGCGCCGAAACAACCGTGTAGGGCACGCCCAGAAATCGTTTGGCCACAATTCCAGTCACCTCAAGGCAATTAAAGTTCGTCGGCTTCAGTCTTCCCAACATTCGCTTTAGTGCACTCTGAATGTTCTTCGACCCGATGGCGCCGAAGAACATTACCTTTACTTCCGCAGCCATAAAGAAGAAGTTCCATCCCGCGGCGTAGATCTTGCGATCAAGAGCCAAGCCGTCCACTGACTTCACCACTCCCCAGTGCGCTGAGTAAGGCTCACTTTGCAAGCCAAGAATCTGGGCCATCGCAGGACGCTGCTCGATCAGAATAGTGCCGACTTGTACGGTTGCTGTCATAGACTTCTCCAGAAAATATTGAGATGAAATACGAGGCGACTACGAAGTCGCCTCGATCTTGATTGACGCAGCGCCTAGGCGGCAACAGCGACGGCAATCTTGTGAAGAGTCGAGCTGATAACATCGGAGACTCGTACCCTCGGGCTGCCGTCCAACACTTTATTCAGGCTCTTAAGCACTTCCGGGTATCCGGTTGTGTTGTATGCTTCCGCGTGTTCCTTCGTGTCCCAAATACTGATGGCGATGACATCCATTCCACCCAGATTGCAAAATGTGACTTCGTCTTGAAACCCCTTCTGCTTGCGCAGCATAGGGATGACTTCGTTATCAAGAGTCTGGGTAAATTCGGACAATGTATTGGGCTTCAAGCGAAGAGCAACATTGCGAGCAAACATTGATCAACCTCCATGGATTGATAAGAGAGCTAAGAGGGGAAACTTCAGATGGGCTGACTTAGTTCAGGAGACCTGAAAGAGTGAGAACGCGTCCTCACCCGACTTCCACCCTAGTCTCATGCTGTCGGGTTGTCAATCGTGAGATTCTTCTCGTTGGTGCGAGCAGGGTGCATCGCATGAGTGATTCGCCGCAGTCTTTTCAGGCCGGCGCGGTCGCTTGGGTGAGAGCAGCAACTAGTATCAGCAACAAAACGAAGACCATCACCGCTGCGCTTCCTAGAGGCACGATTTGACTGAGTAAGTCAGGTTTCATTAGATCTTTCCGGTTCATTTCAGTCTTCCCCTGCCTCCAGAAAGCACGCAGGGCCCGGGTTTGACCGGCTCTCTGCTCTTTTATGGCGTGTGTAGACTCTTTTGTTTCTCCCCGAAATACTGTGCAAAATAGCTCACTTTTTGACCTCAGACCAAAAAAGATCGGCCGTTTGGCATTTGTCACGATTTATGCCAATTAACGATTTCCTTGTACTAGAATTGCGGCTGATGAGTTCTCTTAAGGCATCGAACGGCAAGAAGAAGCGCGAGTTTGATCCCACCACTTTCCTTGCAACCATTGGGGAAGGCCGGAAGAATGTGACTGTCGCCAAGAAGCAGACGATCTTTGCGCAGGGAGACGGGGCAGACGCGGTCTTTTATATCCAATCGGGCAAGGTGAAGCTCACTGTCGTATCCCAGACGGGCCGAGAAGCGACCATCGGCATGCTAAGTGAGGGAAATTTCTTTGGGGAAGGCGCGCTGGCAGGCCAGGCTTTGCGCATGGGATCCGCAGCTGCAATGACGGATTGCGCGCTTCTCCGGATCGACAAAAAAGCAATGATGGAAGCGCTTCATCGTGAGCATGCTTTTTCCGATCTGTTCGTGGCTTATCTTCTGGCGCGGAACATCCGCTACGAAGAGGATCTGGTGGACCAGCTTTTTAATTCGAGTGAAAAGCGATTGGCCCGCGTCCTTCTATTGCTGGCTCATTTTGGCAAGGAGGGTGTGCCCGAGACTGTGGTCCCGAAAATAAGTCAGGAAACCTTGGCCGATATGGTTGGGACCACTCGTTCGCGAGTCAGCTTTTTCATGAACCGTTTCAGAAAGCTGGGTTTCATTCAGTATGCCGGCGGCATCGAAGGCGGATTGCAAGTGCACAGTTCGCTACTCAACGTAGTTCTCCACGATTGAGTACTGCCCTACCTTCTATTCTGCTGCTCCCGTAGCCTTGGGCAGATCGGCACGCCAAATGTACAGAAACTTCTCGTCGCTCGACGTCTCCACGGGGATGTTTCTCTCCCTAGTTACGCGGTTCAGTGCAGAACGAAGATTCTGCATCTTCTCGCCGTTCAGACTACTGATTGGAACCTTAACCGCTTGCTGAGGGTTCAGCTTGGAAAGATCGGCCAGAATATCCGCCACCGCCTTCCGATGTCTTCCTTTACGACCCTGCGGAACATCCGACCGATTCAACGATGCGTAGTGCGTATTCTTGTCGCGGCTGTTGCGTCGCATCGCTGTGCCCCCTTTCATCGGGTCATCGTATCGGAATGCGAGAATCGTATGCCAAAAAATCGTATCCTGCAACTAAAAATCTATGCGAAACCTGAGTAGCGTAGCGATCTGCAGGAGCGGCATAAATTAAGATGCGTTTTATCAATGGGTTCTCCGGCTTGCGTTGCACTAAGACCTGCTAAGAGTTCACCCGTATGATTTCGTCCGCGCTAGGATGATTGCGGTGTGGGTGCGCCGAGACGCCCAGGAATTATAGGGATGCCGCTGTGGTTCCGTCCTGGAGCTCTCTTGAGGGGGGCACCCAGCCGCGACTTCCATCGCATTGACAAAAGTGAAACGCGAATTCGACCCTAATACTTTCCTTGCGACAATTGGTGAGGGCAGGAAGATCATGGCAGTTGCGAAAAAGCAAACGATCTTCACCCAGGGAGATGACGCGGATGCTGTCTTTTATATCCAAACCGGTAAAGTGAGGCTCACTGTCGTATCCGAGACGGGCAAGGAAGCAACCATCGGCATATTAAACGAAGCCGATTT
>JBEKGG010000099.1:0-13939 GCA_050012915.1 Terriglobales bacterium
AAACCCGGTTAGGAGGTCTGCTGGATGCTAACTTCTAGGGACCAGCTCTTCGCCAGTCACGATGAATTTCGAAAACTGGCGATGGAGCATACGCTCTACGAAAAACGTCTTGATTCACTCACTGAAAAGCGCTATCTGACTGACGACGAAAAATTGGAAGAAGTACGACTCAAGAAGCTAAAACTCCGTCTGAAAGATCAGATGGAAAGTATTGAGCGGCAGTATCGGCGACAGCCCCAGAACCAAGTCGCCTAATCCTAGCTCCAATCTTGTGCGGCTTAGCCGCAGGAGGGTTTATCTGTCTCCATCCAAGGCGCGCGTAAGCGCCTTTTTTATTTGCATTTAACATGAAAAAGTAAGATGCGCTCCGCGTCTGAACTATAATCTCTTTTATCTCCGAACATGGTTCGCGACGCCTACTATTACGCCTTCGCGCTTTTGGCTGCGGCCGCACTGCTCGGGTGGCTTGCCGGTCCGATCTGGACGTTGCCGCCCGTGTTGCTCGCCGTATTCTTCTTATGGTTTTTTCGCGATCCCAACCGTTCCATCCCGGGCGACGCGGGGGCACTTGTATCGCCTGCGGATGGGAGAGTGACGGACATCTCCCCCCTGATTTCGAATGGCGAGGCGCGCCTTCGCATCAGCATATTTTTGAGCGTTTTTGACGTGCACGTGAATCGCTCTCCGATCAGCGGCATCGTTCGTGACGTCCAGTATCACAAGGGAAAATTCGTCAACGCCATGAATGCGGCCTCGGCGGAGCTAAACGAGCAGAACGTGGTGACCGTTGAAGGCGAGGGGCAGACCGTGGTCTTTAAGCAGATCGCGGGTCTTCTGGCACGCAGAATTGTCTTCAACAAGAGGATCGGCGACCGAGTGGAGCGCGGTGAACGTGTGGGCCTGATCAAGTTCGGCTCGCGAGTGGATGTTTTGCTGGACGCCTCTGCAGCCCTCAAAGTTAAAGTGGGGGATCGTGTAAAAGGCGGATCAAGTGTGCTGGCTCATCTGCACGCGGAGCCAACTCTCGCGGCTGGCAGTGCCGGAAAAGCTCGGCAGGGAGCAAAGTGATGGAGCCAGAACTTCGGGTGATTCCAAGGCGGCGTAGGGAAGACCGGCCCTCGGGACGATTGCGCAAGGGCTTGTACCTTTTGCCGTCCCTTTTCACTGCAGCGAATATTGCCATGGGTTACTACGCGATTCTGCAGGTTACTCACGCCACCGCGACGGAACCCTGGCATTTTGATTTTGCTGCCAAAGCAATTGGCTTCGCCGTTTTATTTGATGGTCTCGACGGCCGCATCGCCCGGATGACCCACACCAGTAGTGATTTCGGGCGGGAGTTGGATTCGCTGGCAGACGTCATCACATTTGGAGTTGCTCCGGCGCTGCTGGCATGGATGTGGGGATTCCGGCAGTTGCCAGTTTTCTTGGGGTCCAGCGAGTTGACCGGCAAGATGATTCAACTCGGCTCCATCTCGAGTTTTCTGTTCTTGATGGCCGGAGCCAGCCGCCTAGCGCGCTTCAACATAGCGTTGAATCCGCAACCTTCAAACCCGGGCCGGCCAGGAAAAAAATACTTTGTGGGAATGCCGATTCCAGCCGGAGCGGGAGTCATCGCGGCAGTTGTGCACTTCTCCGGTGGAGAACCAATTTCTTCGCTGTGGAGTTGCATCACCTGGATGCTCATCATCGTGGCTGCGGGATATCTCATGGTAAGCACGTGGCGCTTTTACAGTTTCAAGGACATTGACTTCCGCGCCCGGCAGCCGTTCCAGTTGGTTATTTTGCTGGGGCTGCTGTTCGCCGCGGTCTGGGTATTCTCGCAGTGGGTCCTTTTTATAATCGCGCTCAGCTACATGTTTTCCGGGGTCTTCTGGCGCCTGCAATGGATTTTCCGGCGCAAGCGCAACCCGTCTCCTCCGCAATACAAAGAGGCCTCGCAGACTTCATGAGTTCGAATCTAAAGCCCGCTCCGGTATCGCATCCGGAAACCGTGCGCGGAGGCAATTTTTATCGCCTCGCCATCGTCGGCGCGGCTTCCCTCAAGGGCAAGGAAGTTGCAGACGTGCTCAACGATCGCAATTTCCCGTCGATCGATGTCAAGCTATTGGACGACGATGAGTCGCTCGGGAAGCTGGAATCCGTGGGAGACGAAGTCACCTTCATTCAGAATGTACGCACCGAACAGTTCCAAAATATCGATTTTACTTTCTTTGCTTCCGACGCGGAATCCACGAACAAGAACTGGAAGACGGCGCATAATGCGGGCAGCGCCATCATCGACCTCTCTTTCGCTCTCGAAGGTGAGCCGGACGCCGTGGTGCGGTCGCCGTGGATCGAACGGCAGTTGGGGCAGTCTTTGATTCCTGAGTTACAGCCTGGCCCGGCAGTGGTGGCCGATCCTGCGGCGGTCGTGCTGGCGCTGCTGTTATTGCGCGTGCAGAAGGCCGGGCCGGTGAGGCATGCAATAGCTACGGTGTTCGAGCCTGCATCCGAACACGGGCAGAAGGGTATGGACGAATTGCACGAGCAGACTGTAAACCTGCTCTCGTTTCAGCAATTGCCCAAGAATATCTTCGATACGCAGGTGGCTTTCAACATGGTAGCCCGTTACGGCGAACATTCGATGCCGGCACTGGCAACGTTGGAGAGCCGGGTGCTGAAGCATTATCGGCGAATCGCAGGCAAGGATGCTCCGCTGCCCTCGGTGCTGTTGGTGCAGGCTCCGATTTTTCACGGGCACGCTTTTGCGATCCACGTCGAACTGGAACAGACGGCCGATGTCGAGAGCATTTCGCGAGCCCTTGTTGGTGAGCATGTCAAACTCGCGCTTGCAGCCGAGGAAGCTCCCTCAAACGTGAACGCTGCGGGACAAGCCGATATCCAAGTATCGATCGCGCCGGATGCGAGCCAGTCGAATGCCGTGTGGCTGTGGGCCGCGTCCGACAATCTTCGCATCGCCGCGACTACCGCGGTTGAATGCGCGGAAACCATGGCCGCAACCCGCCCCCGGGGCAAGATTCAATGAGCCGTGCGGCGGCCTTGCTCGTGCTGCTGAGCGTTCTCGGCACAGGATGCGGCTATCACACTGCCGGTCACACCGTCACCATTCCTGACAATATTCGGACGCTTGCGATTCCGGCATTCGTGAACCAGACTCAAACCTTCAAGATTGAGCAGATGTTGACCGCTGCCGTGATTAAAGAGTTCATCACGCGAACCCATTACCACGTGGTCAACCAGGTGAATGACGATGCTGATGCGGTGCTGCACGGGACAGTTCTTGCCACCTACACCACGCCTCTGACCTATGATTCGCAGACTGGACGCGCCGCGAGCGTGATGGTCGTGGTCTCCATGAAAGTGGCGTTAGTTGATAAGCAGGGCAAGGCGCTCTACGAGAATCCTTCGTATCTTTTTCGTGAGCAGTACGAGGTACCACGCGACGTGAACAGTTTTTTCGAAGAAGACACGCCGGCATTCCAACGGCTGTCGCGCGACTTTGCGCAAAGCCTGGTGTCGAATATTCTGGAGGGGTTCTGATGCGAGCCTTCGCCCAGGCCGACCGCTTTGTGTCCGAGGTGCAAGCCCGCAAGCTGCGGCCGGCCTACGTGTTTGTGGGGGCGGAGGTCTTCTTTCGTAAGCGTTGCCGGGAAGCGATTCTCGAACATTTGGTCCCACCCGATCTGCGGGACTTCAGCCTGTTCGAGTTTGATCTCGCGGAAACTGATCTGGTCGAGGTTCTTGATCGTGCGCGTACGCCTTCGTTAATGGCGCCGTTTCAAGTTTTCTTTGTTCGCGGGGTCAAGAATCTTTTCGGCCGGGGGTCCAATGAAGAGAAACTGGCCGCTATCGAGCAGTACTACAAAGACCCGAATCCCGCCGCGGTATTGATTTTCGTTGCCGACCATATCAGCATTCCCGCTGACCCTCGCCGCATGGAATTGACCGACAAGGAACGGTACGAGCGCATTCGCGAAACGCTGGGGCAGTATTGCGCCATCGTCGAACTGGCGCGAGTCGAAGAGAGCGAAGCGGTGCGCTGGATTGGCGAATACGGCGCCACGCGAGACGTCAAGATCGACCCCGAAGCCGCGCGCGAACTGGTAGATGCTCTCGGTGGCGACATGATGATGGTTTCGAATGAACTCGAGAAACTCATCCTGTACGTGGGCGAGAAGAAACACATCACGCTGGGCGATGTCGAGACCATGGTTCTGGCTGCGAAACAAAGATCGTTGTACGAACTGACCGATGCGATCTCCGCGAAAGACCGGGTTCGCGCGCTGGAAATGTTGGACGCAATTCTGACTACGGGCGAAGGCGACGAGGCCGCGATTGGGCATCTTTACATGCTAGCCAAGACCTTTCGCCAGATGCTGGTGATTCTGGAGCGAAACGTGCGCGACCAGCGTATGTTGTGGGCCGCGTTGTGGCAGGGTTTCCGCGTGCCTCCCTTTGCCGCCGATGACATCATCAAGCAGGCTCGACGCTACAAGTCGAAACGAGAGCTAACGCGTGCCATCCGGTTGGTGGCGAAAACGGATTTGGCATTGCGTTCGAATCCGCCGAGCAAACGAATGATGCTGGAGAAGTTGGTGCTGGATCTGACGTCCGAGCCGAAACCAGAGGCCGGTTGGATGCAGGAAGAACTGCCCGTTTAGATCACGTGGGGACGGCCGCCCCCGGCTGTCCAGCGGGCATTGCCGAGCCCGAGCTACTTCTTGCCCACCGCGTTCAAGCGCACATTCAATCGCGATTTGTAGCGCGATGCGGTATTTTCGTGCAGCACACCCTTTTGAACTGCCTTATCGAGGGCAGAGACGGTTTCGCGAAAAACCTGATCGGCTGCTTTCTGATCGCCTTTGGCGAGCGACTCACGCAAATCGCGCAGAGAGCTGCGCAGGCGGGAAGTGTTGGCGCGGTTACGCGCAGTGCGTTTCTCAGTCTGACGGGCGCGCTTCAGCGCCGAAAAATGATTGGCCATGTTCGGTTACCTTTACCTTATAGTTTTTCCCGGCTTGGCTCAGCAAGGATACTTCGCGTGGTGGCGAATCTTTATTCTACGGGAGTAAGTCGTGACTGGTCAAATGGATGGCACGCGGGCGGGATCTATGACGGCGGGGTCCTCTCACTGGTCAGACCGGTCGAAGCCCCGTCCCCACAGAGTCTACGGCCGCCATTGACTCTCATCCGACCCCCGGCGTACCCTTAGCTCAATGGTAGTAGCTTGCACCTCGGGAGCGAGCATTCCGGTTGGTTCCACTTGCAGAGAGAAGAATTTTGTTGTCGCTGAGACCGGTACGAGTGTGCCTGTGTCGCTGCGGCGCCATCTAAGCGCACAAAAGCTAGCCGTCGCCGGAGGGATCCGCCAAAACTGAATGAAGAAGAGCATCGAGATTACTCCTCACATTGAAACCCTGTTCGGTACCAGGGATGAAAACCTGCATGTGTTGGAAGACGGTCTGAACATCAACATCGACCTGCGATCCAACTCGATCGAACTCGAAGGGGCAGCCCGCGACGTTGCCCGTGCTGAGCAAGTCTTTGCCGACTACGACCACCTCCAACGCGCCGGACACGCCTTTAATAACGGCGATTTGAACAGCATGCTGCGAGTCCTCATGGCAGACCCAAAAGCTAGCCTGCGCGGTCTGGCTGAAGCTGGGCGGCAGCGCTCCTTCGGACGCCGCACGGTGCAGCCCAAGAGCTTGAATCAGAAACGGTACGTCGAAGCCATCGAAAGCCACGACATGGTTTTCGGTATCGGCCCAGCCGGTACAGGCAAGACTTACCTGGCTGTAGCGATGGGAATCTCCGCGCTTCTTGCCAAGAGAGTGAATCGAATCATCCTCGCGCGCCCAGCGGTCGAAGCCGGCGAGCGCCTGGGATTCCTTCCGGGCACGTTGCAGGACAAGATTGATCCGTATCTGCGGCCGCTTTACGACGCGCTTTACGACATGCTCGATCCCGAAAAGGTGGATCGCTATCTGGAGAAGAATGTCATTGAAATTGCCCCGATTGCATTCATGCGCGGACGCACATTGAATGACTCATTCGTGATCCTGGACGAAGCGCAGAACACTACCTCGGAGCAGATGAAGATGTTCGTGACTCGCCTCGGATTTAATTCCAAGGCGGTGATCACCGGCGACGTAACTCAAATTGATCTGCCCAATGCGCGCCGCAGCGGACTGCTCGAAGCGGTCGACATTCTGAAGCGGGTCGAAGGACTGACGTTTGTTCACTTCGACGAAGGCGATGTTGTGCGCCATCATTTGGTGCAGCGTATCATCCGGGCTTACGATGAGCACAAAAACAAATTGGCGGAACAACAACTGTCTTTGCTTGAACCGAAAAGCAATATAAATGGCAAAAGCAATGGGGCGGACAAGGCGCCTCCGCAAAAGAACATCACGATGCCTGCGGAAGCAGACGTTCAGGAATAAAACGGACGCGATGGGCTGGGAGGGCTGCGGTTTATGGCCCTCCCGTTTATTTGGACGAGTTCGCATGGAGAGGGTTTGGTCATCATTCAAGAAAGAGTTGCCGGTTTGAGCGAGGCGGCGCTGGCGAAGTTTTTGACGCGCGCCCGCCGAGCGGCCGGGCTTCGAGGATCCGTCAGCGTTCTGGTGACCAGCAGTCGTGAGTTGCAGGGATTGAACCGTCGCTTCCGCGGGAAGAATAAGCCAACGGATGTGCTATCGTTCCCCGCGATGCCAGGGCTAATGCGGGGATTCGCCGGGGATGTCGCCATCTCAGCGGAGATTGCAGCTCGTAATGCGCGTCGGCTTGGGCACACCGCTGCCGACGAAATCCGAATTCTTACTCTGCATGCCGTGCTTCACCTGGCCGGCTACGATCACGAGCAAGACAATGGGCAGATGGAGCGCAAGGAGCAACGTTTGCGGCGCTCGCTCGAATTGCCCATAGGATTGATCGAAAGAAGGAAGCGGGAAGGCCGCGAAAACAAATCTCGCGCCACGCGGGCATCGAAATGAATTTCGTCATCGCCATCGTGCTGCTGATGTTGCTCGGGCTGCTGACCCTGGTCTCTTATGTCGACCGGCTCTACACCGAGATTGGCAAGTTCCTTTCGCGCGAGTTCCAGGACAATATCGACGCATTTGAGCACAACATTGAGCCCAGGCTGCATGTGAGTCGCTCCCGCGCGGCGCTGTCGATGGCGGTGCTGACTCAATTGTCCACGGCTGCCATTGCCATGCTGGTTGGGTTCACCGTATTCCGGGACCGCGCCTGGAGCATTTACGAAATTCTGCAAGCTACGCTGACTTTAGTCCTGACTGTCATAATCTGTAACCGGTTCTTACCTTTCGTTTTTTTCTCACGGACGAAGGGGCAATGGCTCATCCGATGGACTCTTTTGTTGCGCATCCTGATCTATCTGGCTTTGCCTGTGACTCTGGTGTTGGGTTTTTTACAGTCAGTAGCGGCTCTGACCAAAGGCCACTCGGATGAACAACCCGAAACTCAGGCGGAAGCCGTGGATGCGCTGATTGAAGCTGGTCAGGAGGAAGGAATCCTGGACGAGAGCAACCGCGACATGATTCAGTCGGTCGTGGAATTCGGCGAGAAGACGGTGCGCGAAGCGATGAAGCCGCGGCCCGAAATCGTCGCCGTCCCTACCAATACCACCGTCGAACAGTTCATCGAGTTGCTGCGCACAAAGCCGTTTTCCAGAGTCCCGGTTTTCGAAGGAACAATCCACAACATTAAAGGAATCCTTTACGCACAGGATGTTCTGCAGGTGCCGGATACCGAGGCGCACACGCGAACCGTGGACACGATTATGCGTAAAGATGTGTATTTTGTGCCTGAGAGTAAGCTGGGAAGCGAACTTTTGCGCGAAATGCAAAAGCACAATATCCGTATGGCGATTGTGGTCGATGAATACGGCGGAGTGGCCGGAGTGGTCACGATCGAGGATCTGATCGAAGAGATCGTAGGTGAGATCGCCGACGAACACGAGAAAGCTGAAGTCGTGCGCGAGAACGATCACTCCTATATCGTCCCCGGGAACATGGATGTCGACCGGTTGGATCAGTTGCTGGGTGCGCGCCCCGAAGGCAAAGAATCGGCCACGGTGGCGGGATTAGTGAGTGAGTTGGCGGGCCGCATTCCGCAAAAGGGCGAAGTGATCGAAGAAGACGGTCTGCGCTTCGAAGTGCTGGAGTCGACCGAGCGGCGAGTGCAACGAGTTAGAATTTCGGCAGTCGAGCCGAAACAAATGAGATTGATTTAGACATTGAGTAAATTAGTAAATTGGCTCGACTTCCAAGTTCCTAAATTACTAAATTTAAAATTACCCAGTTTCTCAATTATTATGTCCTTTCACTCCGGATTCGTTTGCATACTCGGCCGTCCTAACGCCGGCAAGTCCACCTTGCTGAACGCCCTGGTGGGCCAAAGGCTGGCCATTGTCAGCCCCAAGCCTCAGACCACGCGCAACCGCATCCTGGGAATTATCCAAATTCCCAAGGAGAAAAAAAAGGCGGCGGGCCAAATCGTACTCATCGACACCCCGGGCGTGCATAAGCCGGACACTTCACTGGGTCGGAAGATGATGTCTGAGGTGCGCGAAGCGCTGGACGGCTGCGACCTGCTCTTGCTGATTGTTGACGTGACTCGGAAATTTGATCGAGTTGACGAGTCTGTCCTCGAGATGGCGAAGAAATCCCGCACGCCGGTTTTCCTGCTGCTCAACAAAATCGATTTGTTACGGAACCAGAAAGATAAGCTGCTGCCCATCATTGATGAATACCGCAAGCTACACGCGTTCAAAGAAATTATTCCAATTTCGGCGCGCAAGCCCGAAGGGTTAGACGTCTTAATAAAAAAGATAATTGGCGACTTGCCTGAGGGGCCACGCTATTTCCCAGACGATCAAGTCACCGATCAACCGACGCGTTTCATGGTGGCCGAGATTATCCGCGAACAGGTGTTAACCGAGACCAGCGAAGAGGTTCCATATGCGACGACAGTGCTGGTCGAACAGTTCGAGGAGGGCGAAAAGCTCACGCGAATTGCGGCGGCGATTTACTGCGAGCGGGAAGGCCAGAAACGGATACTGATCGGCAAGCAGGCGCAGATGCTAAAGAAAATCGGCACGGCTGCGCGTCTGCAAATCGAAAAAATGGTCGGCACTCGCGTGTTTCTCGAGTTGTTTGTGAAAGTGAGCCCGGATTGGCGGGAATCGCGCTCGTTTATCGACGAACTCGACTGGCGTCGCCAACTGGAATTGCTAACCCATGCCGAAAGAACTTGACACTGCGAACGTTACCCTGGTTTTGTGCGACTGCTTTTCACGTTGCCGGTTCGCCGCTTCGTCTGTAGAATCGCATGGCATAAGGCTGCAACCGCCATCGGAAACGATCCTCAATTAATGTCCCCCAATTCTGAAACGACCTTCGACTTTCTGGCTGACAAGCTACTCTTCAAGCTCCAGGTCACGCTAGCTGCCGATAAAGCGGCTGTGGATTCCGTCGTGCAGCGAGTCATGGAGTGCATCCGCGCCAAAGATTGCGCCACCGGAAAAGAATCGGAGATTGAGCTCGCGCTTTCAGAGGCCCTGGCCAACGCAGTTGTGCACGGAGCCAAATCGGACGCCACGAAAATCGTCGAATGCGATGTGGCCTGCGATGCAAACCGGAGCCTGCTGATCGTGGTGCGCGATCCGGGAGACGGCTTCGATCCCGCTGCCATTCCAAGCCCGGTGGTCGGCGAGAATCTCTTTTCCGGCCACGGTCGTGGCGTTTACCTGATTACCCAACTCATGGACGAAGTGAAGTTCCTCAAGAACGGCACTGAGATCCACATGATCAAGCGCTAGAGGCTTGAGAAGCGAAGCCTATTCCTTGGCGGCAATGCCCAGCGTCTTCATTTTGCGATAGAGGTGACTACGTTCGAGGCCTAGTACTTCCGCCGTGCGGGTCACGTTGCCATGATTCTCGTCCAGTTTTTTTAAAATATAATCGCGCTCGTAAGCCGCCCGTGCTTGGTGCAGGGTAGAAAAGTCGTTGCCGGCGGCGCGCCGCGTTCCATCGCGATGAACTAGCGGCGGCAAGTGTTTGCGCTCGAATCGAATCGTCGTCGGATTCATGATAACGATGCGCTCGATCACGTTGCGCAGTTCCCGCACGTTCCCCGGCCAGGAATAGCGCATGAGTGTATCAATGGCGTCATCAGTGATCTCGCGCGGTCGGCGGCCATAGGTAGCAGAGAATTCCTTTAGAAAATGCCGGGCAAGCAATGGAACGTCTTCTTTGCGCTCGCGCAGTGGCGGAACAGAAAACGGGATCACGTTCAGTCGGTAAAACAAGTCCTCGCGAAAGTTTCCTCTAGATATTTCTTCTTCCAGATCCTTGTTAGTCGAAGCGATCACGCGGGCATCTACTGTGATCGACTCGTCGCTTCCGACTGGGACAAAGCGCTGCTCATCCAGGGTCCGCAAGACCTTGGATTGCGTTTTCAGGCTCATGTCGCCGATCTCATCGAGAAAAAGCGTGCCGCCATGAGCTTTCTGGAATGTTCCTTCCTTGTCTCCCGTCGCCCCGGGAAACGATCCCTTACGATGGCCAAAAAGTTCGCTCTCGATCAAATCCTCGGGAATCGCGGCACAATTTACCTCAACAAACATCTCATCCTTACGCAGGCCTTGCACGTGAATAGCATGGGCCACCAATTCTTTTCCCGTTCCCGACTCCCCATAGATGAGAACGCGCCCGTTGGTCGGAGCCATAATCTGGATCTGCTGGCGTAGCGCCTTCATGGGAATGCTGTCGCCCACGATCACACTCTTCGGGACTAGTTGTTTTTTGAGATCCCGGTTCTCCTCTCGCAATCGCTTGGCATCGATCGCGTTCTTGATGAGGATGAGGGTTTTATCGATAGACAGCGGTTTTTCCAGAAAGTCGTAAGCTCCGAGTTTGGTGGCGCGGACAGCGGTTTCAATGGTGCCATGCCCGGAAATCATGATGACTTCCGGAGCGTTCTCTCTCTCTCGAATTCTCCCCAGCGTTTCCAGACCGTCAATCCCCGGTAGCCAAACGTCCAGCAGCACTACATCGAATGCGTGTTTGCCTATAATCTCCAGCCCAGCTTCGCCGCTCTCGGCCATCGAAGTTTTGAAGCCTTCATCTTCCAGCACACCCTTCAGCGACTGGCGAATCGTGGGTTCATCGTCAACGATGAGAATATTATGCATGCTGATTGATAGCGGGCGTGGAGACCGCATCCGGGACCATTGGCAGTTCGACTACAAAGCGAGCACCTACCGGTTTGTTTTCTTCCACGCGAATGGAACCGTGGTGGTCTTCCACGATGCGGTTGACGATGGCCAGCCCAAGTCCGGTGCCGCGTTTCTTGGTAGAGAAGTAGGGTAGGAACAGACGTTCCTTTAATTCGCGGGTTACGCCATGGCCGGTGTCGGCGACAGTGATTTCAACTATGTCGCGGCTCGCGATCATCGCGGTGGAAATCTGAATTTCGCGAAACAGTGCCTCCTGCATGGCTTCCGCGGCGTTGTCCACTAGATTGGCCAATGCACGCTTAATGGCTTCGGGATCGGCCATTACGCTCGGCAAATCCGGAGCCAGAAATGTGCGCACGCGGATGTTGTCCAGTCGCCCGTTGAACATGGCGAGCGTGCTTTCCACAATGGAGTTTATGTTGGCGGGTTGCGGTCGCGCGGTAGGGAAGCGCGCCAGAGTGGAAAATTCGTCAACCAGCCTGCGGACAGTTTCTACAGCGCCGGCGATAGTCTCAGCGCAGTTATGGAGTACTTCCACTGAAGCTGCATCGGGACGTGCGCCACGATGAAGGTGCCGACGGATGCGTTCAGCGGACAATGCAATCGGAGTCAGGGGATTCTTGATTTCATGCGCCACTCGTCGCGCCACTTCGCGCCACGCCGCCTGCTTTTGTGCCTTGAGCAACTCGGAGAGATCTTCGAACACGAGGACGTATCCCAGGCCTTGTCCATCGTGTTTGAGAGTGGCTACGGTGACTGCAACATTCAGAGTAGCCCGCTGTACCAGCATTTCCATCTGCGTGGTCGTGGTTCCCATGCGGTCGGCACGGCGCAACAATGGCTCAAGATCTTCGAGCACGTCGGCAGCGAAGACGTCTTTTAAGGACGCTCCGATCAACACACCGGGCGTGCCAGACTCCGCGGCCGCAGGATGGAACAAGCGAAGCAGCGCGTGGTTGGCGTGCGTAATGCGCCGTTCCGCATTCAATGAAAGCACGCCGTTAGGAATGCTCTCGAGAATAGTTTCGATGTGCCGGCGGCGTTGTTCTAAGGCAACATTGGCCGCGCTAAGGTCGCGACTGGAAGCTTCAATCTGGCGTCGGCTGGATTCCAACTCCTCCGCCATCCGATTGAACGAATGCACCAGATCGCCGATTTCATCAGCCGCACGGACTTCCACGCGATAGTCGAGCCGCCCGCGAGAAATCTCCTGTGTCGCTTCCGCAAGCGCGACCACCGGACGAGTGACGAGCTTGGAGAGAAACAGGGCAAACCAGGTCGTCGCAAAAAGTACCATCACGGTGAGCAGAAGCAGCACTTCCATGTAGGTCCGGCGAACCAGCCTTCGTTCTCGCGCCAAGTCGAGATAACGCTGCTGGCTTGCTTCTACTTGCTTGACGGTCTCAGAGAATTGTCTGGGCAAGGGTATGCCGACCAGAATCAGACCATGATCGCCCGCGGGTGCGCTGCCCAGAATGTAATCGATTTGCCCCCAACTGAAAGGGGTCGGGATGTCCGATCGTAATCGCGGAAGCTTGGCCTTCAACTGTGGCCACGGGGCAGGCGCGCCAAAACTGGCCTCCGCCTCACCGTCGAGAATTGCTAGAGCAAATCCGCCTTGCAAGGTGGCTGCATGACGCTCGAGTTCATCGGTGACGGCGGAAAAATTGCCGGTTGCAAAAGCGGATTGCGTCGCCGGCGAAGTCGCAATCGCTTCGGCCTCCGCTCGTGTGTTTTGTGCTGCATAGTTTGCGAGTAGCGATGCCATGGTCGCCGTGTCCCGACGTACTTCCTCCACCGGAGTCGAGAACCATTTGTCGATCGATCGGTTCATCAGCACATAGGCAAAGAAAAACATCCCAATGACGGGAAGGAACGAAAGCAAAAGACTGCCCACCACCAGACGCGTACGAAACTTCGACCCAAGAACGCCCAGCCTTCTTTCGGCAAAGAGCTTCAGCAGATTTCGAGCGAGAACGAACGTTAGCGCTACGAACAGAAGAAAAATCAGTGCGGAAAGGGAAGCAAAAAACAGCAGTTGCTGATTAGTGCCCGGATTGAGCGGCAGGTCAAAAGAGGTCAGCGAAAGCAGCACCCAAAAAAGCAGAGCAAGGCCTATCGCCAGCGGAATTATGACCTTCTTCCGGCTGGAAGGCTTTTGATCGAGTCGACTTGTATTGGGAGTAGACACGTTAGCGGGTAGCAACTTAGAACTACGAAGCTCGCACCCTTCTTCGGCTCATTATATGCAAATGCATGGTTAATTGGATGGACAACCCACTGTTGTCGAACAGAGCATCGTAATAGGCGCTAATCGATGGCATGTACATCCGGGCTTACCGAAGTGCATGCCCGTAAGAACGCCCAGGCTTAGCAAATGGGCATCTGACGGCCATTTCGTGGGCTACAAAGGCGTTATGGGTTTCCCTTCGCGCGGTACACGCACAAAAGTAACTGGTGAAGTAACGCATCTGCTGTGACAATTTGTGTCAACGCGATAGGCTGAAATTTCTCCCCCAACAAGCAGCGTCGCGCGAGCAAAGTGAAATCGACGTCATCCCTCTGCCGCTCAGATAGGAGATCGAGGTATGTCTCAACGGCTGGGTGATCTTCTTGTCAAAGAGAAGGTCATAACCCCAGAGCAGTTGGAACAAGCAACCAAGGCTCAGA
>JBEKGG010000100.1:0-14427 GCA_050012915.1 Terriglobales bacterium
CAGGAATAAATTCCCAGCTCGTGGTCATCATTGAAATGAAATTTGATGGCGTACTTGCCCACACCTTCCGCCGAAGTCGCTTTAACCGCGGGCTTGTACATGGGTAGAGCTCCGGGCGCAAGTTTCGGAGCCTCTCCGGGTTGCTGGTGCGTCTTCGATCGCGCCTCGTCGCACAGCGCGCAGGGACAAGCATCGCGCAGGAAGGGAAAAGAATAATGCGACCGGTGACCGTCTTTCCATTCGATGTCCAGACCCGTGCCGGTGCTGAGGTTGACTTTCACCGATTTCGGGTCAGCAACGACTGCCATGAATTCAGTATCGCACAGTGTTTTCGTAGAGCGTCTTCCACAACGTCTCCGTTCCCTCAGGGCTAAAGCCCGCTGTTGATGTTGCTCTGTGCGGCCCGGCTGAAGCCGGCGCCCTTTCAAATAAGCCTTGTCATGGAAGCATTTCAAAGAGGCATCTCAAAGAGCCATCAATTGAAGGCCGCAGAGGCTCTTGAGATTTTTCCCGGGCAGTCCTCCGGCGTGCACGGACTATCGAAAGTAACCGGGATGGATGACCGAAACACTCGCGGCGTGATATCAATAGGGAGTACAGACGACCTCGAAAGGGTCCCGAAAGCGATATCCGGAAGCGCGACGTTAGCCTCATAATGCTCGATTCCGCTCAACTAGAGGCGGCAATGCCTCCCGAGGTCACTTGCGCCGAAGATGTATCCCATCTCTCGGGCAAGATACCCGACCGTCACGGATACGTTACGTCGGTCGACGAAACTCGGCTCTTCTATCGCCACTGGCCCGCCAGCGCGCCCTGGAACGGCCGCGTGGTTGTGGTGCTGCACGGTATTGGATATCACAGCGCGCCCTACAAGGTTGTCGCAGACGCGCTGAACCCTCATGGCACCGACGTCTACGGCTTGGACTCCCGCGGGCACGGACTGTCGCAGGGACGCCGCGGATTCGTGGGCACTTCGGATGAAGTCGAAGCCGATGTTGAAAGCATGATCCGGTTCGTGCGGCAGCAGCGGCCTTCGGCCAGAATTTTTCTGCTGGGCGACAGCATGGGCGCCAGCCTTGCCCTGAACTATGCCAAACGAAACAGTCGCGAGCTTGCCGGGTTGATCCTTCTGGCCTTGGCGCTGAATCTGGATATGAGCCAGTTCCTCAGCCTGGAGAGTTTGAGCCTGATGCCTTATTTCGCGCTCGCGCACCGCGAGCCAGTGATCAATCTTGTGGGAAAACGTCTTGAGGAGAGTTCTCGCGACCCGGAGTTCATCGCGCGTCGTCGCGCGGATCCGCTGGCTTACAAAAATGTCAGCTTCGGATACTTGCTCGACGTGCAGCGCATCGTCTTTGGCTGGAGATGGAAAATCGCGCCTCGCGTGCATGCTCCTACGCTGCTGATCAAGGGCGGCAAGGATCGAGTGGTGAGCCACCGGGAATGCGTCGCCTTCGATAAACTCTCGGCATCGCCAGATAAGTCTTTCAAAATTTATCCGGACGTGCCCCACACTACGCTGTGGGACCCGGAAACGCCCGAGATGCTGAATGCGGTTGCGGAGTGGATACTGGAGCGCTGACGCCGCGCGCCCGTCCCGGGTTGCCGAAAGCAGCTCAAGTCCGGTAAAATCTAATCTTTACACAGCAAGTTCTGAACTTCTCTGGAGTTGTCATGGCACAAGTATGTGATATCTGCGGCCGAGGGCCGCAATTTGGAAATACCATCAGCCACGCCCACAACGTGTCCCGGCGGCGCTGGAATATAAACCTGCGCCCGGTCCGCGCCAAGGTAAAGGGCGGAGCCAAGCGGATGCGCGTCTGCACTTCCTGCCTACGCAGCGGCAAAGTCGCCAAGGCCTAGGAGCTATAACAAGAAAGGGCACTAAGATTCACAAAGGAAATCTTTGGCGAGATTTCTTCTGCGAATCCTTGTGCCCTCGGCGGTTAATGCTTTAGCGAACCCCCAACAGTTCGACGTCGAAGATCAGGGTCGCATTAGGCGGAATCACGCCTCCGGCGCCGCGAGCTCCGTAACCGAGTTCAGGCGGGATTCGCAGCTGCCGCTTGCCTCCGACCTTCATACCGGCGACGCCCTCGTCCCAACCTTTGATGACTTGGCCGTTACCCAAGTCGAAGCTAAACGGCTCGCCGCGATCGACCGAGCTGTCGAACTTTTTGCCAGTGGTCAGCCATCCGGTGTAATGAACCTTCACCGTTTGACCTCGGGCCGCAGTCGGACCGGTGCCGACCTTGATGTCCCAAAACTCAAGACCATCGACGGTCGTCGTAGGCTTTCCAGTTACTTTTGTGGGTGCGCTGGTGTCAGGTTTCGCGGAGCCGCCCTGCGCAAAAAGGGCTGTCGCCACGAAGGTAAGGATTGCAAGCAAACACGCGCTCTTCAGCATCAATTTTTTCTCCGGGTTGATTTTCAATTGAAAGTAGAACCTTGAATTCTAACTTGGCGACGCAAAATCGCAAATTGGCTATCTCTGTGCCGGCGCAATCATGCCAGAGCGATCACATCAATTTCAACTAGAACATCTTTCGGCAGACGCGCGACTTCGACCGTCGATCTGGCGGGCGGGTGCGAGGTGAAATAGCGTCCGTAAACTTCGTTCATGGCGGTGAAGTCGCTCATGTTCTTCAGGAATACGGTCGAGCGTACGGCTTTCTCCAACCCACTGCCCGCGGCCTGCAGGATCGCGGAGAGATTCTTGAGCGCACGGTCAGTTTGCGCGGCAACGTCGCCGTTTATAATCTGCTGGGTGGCAGGGTCGATTGCGACCTGTCCGGAAACAAAGACGAATCCGTTGGCTCGGATCGCCTGCGAATAAGGCCCAATCGCCTGCGGACCGTCTTTGGTGGAAATTACTTCTCGCATTCGTCCTCCACAATTGTTGCCGCTGCTGATTAACGCAGATGTCCGCTGACCATGTCAAACGTAGCCAAGCGACTTCAGGAAAAAACAGTTGTCAGTTGCTTGTTCCCCGTTTTCAGTAGCGTAGGCCAACGACGAACGACTAGATCTTCTGCAGCCTTTGCACGTCGTGCACGCCGGGAATTTTGCGTACGCCGTTGATGATGTTCTCCAGATGTTTCAGGTCGGCAATGTCGAGAATGATATCGATGTTGGCCTGGCCATTCGAGCTGCGCACTTGCATATCCCGAATGTTGGTTTTGGCGTCGCTGATGACAGCCGTCATCTGTTTCAACATGCCGAAACGGTCATCGCAGAAGACCGTAAGCTTTACCGGATAGGAACTCGGGGTTCCGTCGTCGCGAGCCCATTCCACATCGATTTTGCGTTCGGGCTCGTACAACAGGTTCACCACGTTGGGGCAGTTCACAGCGTGGACAGCGACGCCTTTGCCGCGGGTCACATAACCGACCACGTCCTCGCCGCGGATGGGGTTGCAGCAGCGGGCGCGGTAGACGAGCAGATCGCCGTGGCCTTTCACGCGGATGGCATTGTTGCCGCTGTCTCCGCCAAAAACCCGCCGCACCACGCTGGCGATGCCGCCGGATTGTTCTCCGTCATTGTCGGCAACGGGCGCACCCGAGGCTGGCGCCAAACGCGCTAAGATCTGCCGCGCAGAATATTTGCCGTACCCGATACCGGCCATCAAGTCGTCAATTTGACCCAGGCCGTAGTCGGAAGCGATCTTGCGCAGTTCATCGTCCTTGATTTCTTTCAACGCCACCCGGTATTTGCGGGCTTCTTTTTCGATCAGCTTGCGTCCAATCTCGATGGCGCGCTCACGCTGATGAATATTGAGCCAGTGTTTGATTTTGTTGCGGGCACGCGAAGACTTGACGACCGCCAACCAGTCGCGGCTTGGCGTGCGTCCCGGCTGGGTGACGATCTCGACGATATCGCCGCTATGCAGCTTGTGACGCAGCGGCACCATACGCCCGTTGACTTTTGCGCCCACACAACTGTGGCCGACTTCAGTGTGAATGGAATAGGCGAAATCGATGGGCGTGGACTCTCGCGGCAGCACTACGACCTTACCTTTGGGCGTGAAAGTGTAAACCTCTTCGGGATACAGATCGATTTTGAGAGTGGAAAGAAACTCGGTAGGGTCGGACACATCGCGCTGCCATTCGACCACCTGCCGCAGCCACGCTAACCGCTGTTCGTCCTGCGCCGAGACTGGGCCATCCTTGTACTTCCAGTGGGCCGCGATGCCCTCTTCCGCCATGCGGTGCATTTCCTCGGTGCGGATTTGCACTTCGAAGGGCGTGCCGTCCTCGGTAATCACCGAGGTGTGAAGCGATTGATAAAAATTCGGCCGCGGCATCGCGATGAAGTCTTTGATTCGTCCCGGCACCGGCCGCCATACGTTGTGGACGATGCCCAGCACGCCGTAGCAATCCTGCAATGACTTCGTAATCACTCGCATGGCGTAGAGGTCGTACACCTGTTCCACGCTTATTTTTTGCCGCACCAGTTTCTTATGGATGCTGTAGAGGCGCTTGATGCGGCTTTCCACTTCGGCCGTGATTCCGGCTTCTTTCAGTTTGTCGCGGAGGGTTTGCTCGACCCTCGCCAGGAATTGCTCGCCCTGTTTTCGACGAGATTCGACCGCGTCACGCACTTGTTCGTAGGTGAGGGGATCGAGATAGCGGAATCCGAGATCTTCGAGTTCGCCGCGAATCTTGCCCATCCCGAGGCGATGGGCGATGGGGCCGTAAATCTCAAGCGTCTCCTTGGCAATCTTCTGTTGGCGCTCCGGCGTGAGATGTTCGAGGGTGCGCATATTGTGCAGGCGGTCGGCAAGTTTTATCAGGACGACACGGATGTCATCGACCATCGCCAACATCATTTTGCGCAGATTCTCGGCTTGTTGTTCCTCGCGTGTGGCGAAGTCAATCTGGCTGATTTTAGTGACGCCTTCGACGATGTGGGCGACCTGTTCGCCAAACTCTTTGCGAATGTCAACGATCGTGACAGACGTGTCTTCGACCGAGTCGTGGAGCAGTCCGGCGGAGATGGCCACCGCATCCATTTTCATTTCGGCCAAGACCTGCGCAACGCTGAGGGGGTGGACAAGGTAGGGCTCGCCGGAAGCCCTGGTCTGACCGGCATGATTTTTTTGGGAGAACTCGTAGG
The DNA here is from genome assembly GCA_050012915.1 of Terriglobales bacterium. GTDB lineage: Bacteria > Acidobacteriota > Terriglobia > Terriglobales > Acidobacteriaceae > JABDBE01. The sequence goes on from JBEKGG010000100.1 coordinate 5,116, forward strand.
CTCTGCGGACCAGCTCAAGATCGTCGCCGGGCCGGTTGGCACGCATGGTGCGCAACAACTCCCGGAACTTTGTCACCGTGAGGGCGGTGGTCGCGATCTGTTCGCGCAAGGTCGCCATGATGGATTATAGCTGGGACCGAGACGTTGCGAGCAACGTCTCTACAGGGCGTAGGGACGTAGCCTGCTGCGTTTCCGCCGGGCTAGCTGATAAAGTTAATCTTGATTCCATGACTCCCAAAATTTTAGTCAGCGGTGCTTCCGGCCTTATTGGCACTGCGCTAGTCTCCGCCCTGAAGTCGAGTGGATACGAAATCACCTGCCTGGTTCGGGGCGCGTCCGACGGGAAAGATCAAATTCAATGGGATCCGACGCGGGCTCTCGCGCCTGACTCGGTATCCGGCTTCGATGTAGTGCTCCATCTTGCCGGAGAATCGATTGTTGGCCGCTGGACCGAAGCCAAGAAGCGGCGCATTCGTGAAAGCCGGGCGCAGGGAACGCGACGTCTGGCCGAAGCTCTTGCGCAAGCGCCGCAACGGCCACGAGTATTCGTTTCGGCTTCGGCGATCGGATTTTACGGAGATCGCGGCCAAGAAACGTTGCGCGAAGACAGCGCTCCGGGATCGGGATTTCTGCCGCAGGTATGCCGGGAGTGGGAGAGTGCTACCGAGCCCGCCGCAAAATCTGGAGTCCGTACCGTGCAAGTGCGGTTTGGAATAGTTCTGAGCCGCAACGGTGGGGCATTGCAGAAAATGCTGCCGCCTTTTCGTATGGGAGTTGGCGGCAGCATCGGAAACGGGCGCCAATGGATGAGTTGGATTGATATCGACGACTTAGTTGGCGCAGTGCAGCACGTGATCAAGACGGACGCGCTGCGAGGACCGGTCAACGTAGTGGGACCGAATCCAGTTACAAATGCGGAATTCACCAAGACGTTGGCGTCGGTGCTGTCTCGCCCAGCGATTTTCCCCATGCCAGCTTTCGCGGCACGCCTTGTGTTTGGGCAGATGGGCGACGAACTGCTGTTGGCCAGCCAACGAGTGGAGCCGGCTCAGCTCTTGGCGAGTGGCTATGTCTTTCAGAAGCCGGGGCTGAGAGCGGCGCTAGAGGACATTTTAAAAAAATAACAATCGGCCATGGTTTGCGCGGATTATCACGGATATTTCTTTTTAAGAAATCCGTGTTGATCAGTGCAGATCCGTGGCTTGGGCTTTACAGAAGGCTTCCACCCGTTCGCGAACACTTAGCACGTGTTTCGGAAGGTTCAAATGACTGCCGGCTTCGAGGATGGGGATGAGCCGGTCGAAATCCGGTCCGGAGTGCGAGCCGGTGATGACGATGCGAATGGGATGAAAAAGTTCTTTGCCCTTTGCTCCAGTTTCGGCTTTCACTTCGTTGACAATTTTTTTGAACTGCTCGGGTGTCAGATGGCCTGCTTCTGCCGATTCGTCGGCCAGAACCTTGACAGTGAACCTGGCGAATACGGCACTGGTATTTGTCCAGGCGAGAACCTCGGCGTTATCCGGCGCGGCCAACGCAGCCTTGGCGTCATAGTTGAAAATTGACGCAGCGTGCTCGGGGAGTTGTTCCAGACGATCCACGTAAGGCGCCAGCAATCTCACGATTTGCCCCAACCAATCTCGCAAATCGTTGCTCACCTGGACAATCGGGAGTCGATGGGAGCTTAGCCAAGCGGCGTCGCCGGATTCGATTAGTCCAGCCTTGACGAAGAACCACACCCCCACGGCAATGAGATCATCGGGCGGCCACGTCTTGATGTATTGCCGGTTCAGCCAGTACAGCTTCTCCATGTCAAAGATGGCGGCGGAGGGTGTTATACGTTCAAGGGAAAATTCTTTTACCAATTCTTTGAGACTGAAAATTTCTCTTGTGCCCCCGGTCGGAGCCCAGCCCAAGAGCGCCAAGTAGTTCACCAGCGCTTCGGGCAAGACGCCCATATCTCGAAAGTTCGCAATCGAAGTCGCGCCGTGGCGCTTGGAAAGGCGCTCGCGGTCGGCACCGAGAATCGTTGATAAGTGCGCAAATTCAGGCACGGGCCAGCCCAGGGCTTCGTACAGCGCGACTTGCTTAGGAGTGTTGGAAAGATGATCGTCGCCGCGAATTACGTGAGTGATCTTCATCAGCGCGTCGTCGATGACGACCACGTAGTTGTAGACCGGCATGCCGTTCGAGCGGAGGATAATTGGATCGCTTACGACTTCATTCGAAAACTCGACGTCTCCGTGAACGATGTCGTGAAAGCGGATGGGATGCTCGGGGATCTGCAGCCGGATGGCGCAGGCTTCCCCGGCGGAGCGGCGACGCCTGGCTTCGTCGGGGTCCATAACGCGGCACTTGCCCGAATAAATTGGCTGGCGGCCTTCAGCCAAGGCCTTTTCGCGTTCTCTTTCGAGATCTTCCTCGGTGCAGAAACACAAATACGCTTTGCGTTCGTTCAGCAGGCGCTCGGCTTGTTCTCGGTAGAGATCGAGCCGATCGGATTGGCGATAGGGAACGTATGGGCCGCCGACGTCGGGACCCTCGTCCCAATCAAGCCCCAGCCATTTCAGGTCGGCGATCAATTGATCCTCGAAGCGGACTTCACTGCGTTCGACGTCGGTATCCTCGATGCGCAGGACCATGGTGCCGCGCTTTTGCCGGGCGAAGAGCCAGTTGAACAAGGCCGTGCGGGCGTTCCCCACGTGTAGATGGCCGGTTGGGGAAGGCGCGAAGCGCACGCGGACGGGAGAATTTGGGTTCACAAAACGATGTTAACAGGAGAGCAGGAATTGCATCGAGTGGTCCAGAAATCCCGTCTCCCGTTATTCCGAGGAGCGAGGGCGACGAAGAATCCACCCACGCGAAAACCGAGATTCCTCGCGTTGCTCGGGAGGACAAACGACTGTGGATCAAAACGTTCAGGAGATTTTCAGCACTCCGGAGGTTTAGTTTGGCCCTTCGGCTGGTCCCGATGCATTTCGTCCAACAATTTTGCCAGTATCTCAGCCCGCTGGTCGCTGTTCAGTTCGCGACGCAACTCTTCGAGTGCCAGTGCAACGATGTGATAGTGGTGAGCGCCGCAATACGTGGGATCGGAGGTAACGTCGAGCCACACTTGGTGCATGAGTTCGATATCCTGCGGGCGCATCCGCGGGGCGTGGGGTCCGAGCGGGTATTCGTGGATTCTTCCAGTGGGCTCGTGAATCTCCAGAGTCAATCGCGGTCTGGGTTCCGGCAGACGTTCCCACGCGTCCCCCAGTTGCTTGGCTTGCTCGTCGGGGGTGAGCTTGTTGGAGAGCCCACAGACGATGCGGCTCGAGTCCAGGCGTTGGGCAGTTACGATAATTGCCTCAAAGACATCGGTAGCCGGGACTACAAGCAGTGAAACCGGCTTGCCTTCTTTTTCTGCAACGGCGACGGCGGCGGTGAATAACTCCTGCTCGTAATGATCGAAAACTTGCGTAGTCTCGACGTCCGCGCTGCCAGTGAAGGAATGTTCGCGATGATAGAGCCGGGCCGTCATCACGACTACATCCTGGCGATTCGTGTCGGTGGCCCTGAGGATGTCGCGCAGATAGTACAGATTTCTGGGATCGCGGACGGCAACCAGAATGTTTCCCGGCCTCACCCCGAGCGCTCCAGATCCTAGTTCCTGGTTTCCGTAGACTCTGAATTGATCCAAATTCTCGGGCTTGCCGTGCCGCTTTTTGGCGACCCGATGTTCGGAGTAGGCAAAAATGGCAAAGAAAACCGCGCTGAATGTAACTCCCGCGATTGTGGCTTCGGATTTCGTGAACAGATTCACCAATGCGGTGATCAGCAACACGGCAGAGATTGCGATCAGGCCCAGCGGGATTTCCGTGTTACCGATGTGAATGTTGCCGGGCACCTTCCATTGGCGATTCTCGGGCTCGGTGAAACGCAGTACTAGAACCGCCAGCGACTTCAGGGCAAAGCTCCAAATCACGCCGAAGGCATACAGTCCGGCCAGCACATATACATTGCCTCGGCTCAGAATGATGGTCAGCAGTTGCAGCCCAACAATCAAGTTGATGATGCGATAGCTGGTGCCGAATTTCTTTTGCGGTTTCTGAAACCAGTCAGTCAGCACGCCATCTTCGGCCACGCGATTCAGCACGCCATTCGCGCCTACGATCGAGGTATTTTGCGCGCCGGCAAGAATCAATACGCCGACCAGCACGACGAAAGCATGGAAGATCAGCTTCAGCACGGTGGGCCCGACCAGATACATCGCAATGCCGCCGATGAGGTTGGCGAAGTAGTCGTGCCGAACACCGTCGGGAATAATCATGACGGCGTAGAAGGAGACCAGGGAGGTGAATAGCAGACTGTAGATGAAAATGACTAAGCCGGTTTTTTCCAGGTTTTTCAGCTTGGGGTGCTCGATCTCGCGGTTCACCTGGGCCAGAGTTTCCTCGCCGCTCATGGCCAGCACTGAGTGTCCGAATCCGACGAAAAGAATGATCCAAGTGAGATGACTGAACCAGGTTCCGTGAAGCCATCCCAAGGATTCTTTATTGAGCTTTACCACTCCTGGATTCAGCGGGTTCGGCGGCAAATGAATCGGCGCACTGAAGACGGTGATGGTGCACCAGATGATCAGGATCACGACCATCACGGTCGTGATAATCATGATCTGCAGGGCCTTCTCGCTCGACTCATGCATGCCCTGAATGTTCTTCCACCAGAAATACAACACGATCAGGACAGCGAAGACAGCGGAAAAATGGTCTTCCGAAAAAACCAGGGGGTGGTGAACGTATTTGCCGATATCCTCGATGAATCCCGCTAGATACTGGCCGGCCGAGACAGCGCTGATAGGGCCGGTGAGCACGTAGTCGAAAAGCAACGCCGACACCGAAAACTTGGCCAGCGTGCCGCCCATGGCCTCCTTGACCACGCGGTACACGCCGCCGCGAACAAACATGCTGCTGGATTCGATATAGAGGGCACGCACGCAGTAACTGAACAACATCACCGCGAGAATGAACCAGGGCGCGCTCTTGCCGATGACTTTCTCGGCGTCCCCGCCAGCGTAATAGGCCGAAGAAGCGAGATCGGCGAGAACAATGGCCGACGCGCGCCAGAAAGAGATGAAAGTCAGCATCACCGTGGTGGCAACGAACACCTTTACCGCGGGACGCCGGATGTTGGGGACGGATGAGGACATTAAAAGAATGCCGGAAAATGTAAGTCTAAGAATTTAGCACAGTAGGGGTGCGGAGTCTGTGACTGGATACTGGAGAGAGGTCGATTTCAGACAGGGCCGTGTAAGCCCGGCCGGGCTGCACCGGCTGAACGGGTTCCTTCGACCGCACTCAGGACAGGCTCTGACCCGTCGCCCCAGGGTTTGCGGGCTGAGGTTTGGGTGCCATGTAGGTTCGGGTGATGCGGTCATGCCAGCAGAGCCGATCCTCATCGAGGAAACACCACGCGTACCCCAGCGCCAACGAAAATCCTGACAGAACAGATGCAAGTGCGCGCCAACGTCGAATTCTCTTGGGAACCGCCGAACCATCAAACCGGCTCAGATGAAGATGCGCAAGCTTGAGCCCCGGAGTGGTTCCGGCGAAGACCAGGAGAAAGTATTGATAAGCAATCCAGAATAAGGCGATGAGAACCACGGAAATGCCTGCCGCCGTTTGCGTTGGTGGAACAATCGCAGTGATCCGGAAAAAGATGTAAGCGAAGGCTGCGAATGCGGTGACCACGAGCAGGCTGTCGATGGCGCCCGCCAGGACGCGTCTTGACATGGGAGCGGCTTGCAGCGGTAGTTCGAAACCCGGACGCCGCTCCTGCTCCGGTTGTTCCGTGGGATCCATGAGTATGCCGCCGAGCGCTGGGGGCGGAAGTTCTAGCTCTGAGACCTCGAGGATGCGCGGTCGGTCGACTACAGGCTCTGCAAGCTGGTCGAAAACCGGTAGTGGGGGCGCTGAGCGGGGAAATTCAAGAATTCTTGCGCCGCCCTCCGCCAGGTTCGCGGCTTCTGCGTCGGCAATTCTGGGCCGGATCGATTCTTCTTCCTGGACGCCTGGAGCGTCCTGCATCGCAACTGCGAGCCGGCCGACGGGCGCGGGCCACGACGGCTCGGGAGGATCGAACTTCAGCTGCAATGATGGATAGCGAGGCACACGCGGACGCCTTCGCGCCCGGTAATTATTTACGCGAGCCGCCACTTCGTTGCGCCAGGAACCGGAATCCTGCGGTTCCAGCATTTCCGGCTGAAGCGTGAGCGACGGCGCGGCAATCTTCATTTTCGTGGCTGCGCTATGCGCAGCAGACTCGTCGGGTTCCAGTCCCGGCTCGTCGCCGTCCCCGGGTTGGGGGAAGCCCGCGGCTTTCAAGTTGCCCGACGATTCTTGGGCAACATCCAGCACGAACCGCGGAGGCGCAGACTTTTCTTCGATGCTGGCGGCAAAGCGCTGTTCACTGGCATCGTATGCTTCAGGGTCGACCAATCGAACTGGAGGAGTCGGCATCAAGCCGGAGTCGACGTCGGGTTCAAATCTGGGTTTCATGTTCTGAACTGGGCGGACTTCCGGGCACAGCAACGGACGGCACCGCAGCGCGGCAGCGGATGGACCAGTGTTCTGATGTTGACCAGCAAAATCGACAAGCAGAGCGAAACCAGAGCTTTTAAATTGGAGCACATCGGAAATGGCAACTTTGCCTCTCAGGCCAGCGCCGTGCTAACTTCACGATACCCCAGCGTGAAATCCACACTCGGGGAGTTCGTGCGCTTTCCGATGACTTCCCGCACACGATTCCTTATCACGGCGGCGTTCGTTTGTCATCTGCTACTCGCGCCCACCCTAGTTACCAGCCAGTTGCGTTCTCCCGCGAGTGCATCCAATTCGGCTCAAGAACTGCCTAACACGCCCTCTGCGCCGAGAGAGGAAGACGTGACGATTCGCGCCATTTCGCAGGAAAAAATTGGCTCTATCTATAAATTGCATGGCAAAGCTGAGATTCATTACGGCGTCTACATTCTTCATGGCGATGAGGTCACTTATAACGCGGATACGGGAGACTCGACGGCGGACGGTCACGTTGTGCTGGAGGGCGGGCCCAACGACGAGCACATCGAGGCCAGCCATGGAACCTACAACGTGCGCGCGGAAACCGGGCGATTCGAGAACGTGACCGGCAGTATTGGCGTCCAGATGCGCGCCAACCGGCTTATGCTGACCTCCACAAATCCCTTTTTTTTCACCGGGAAAGTCGTCGAGAAAACGGCGCCCGAGCATTACACGGTCTATGACGGGACGGTAACAACTTGCGAGTTGCCTCATCCGCGTTGGCAATTCAATGCCAACAAAGTGGTTGTTGATGTCGGGGGCACGGCCAAGATTTACCACAGCCTGTTCGGCTTGAAGGGCATTCCGGTCCTGTATTTTCCGTTCGCTACTCTTCCCGCACAACGTTTCCCGCGTCAAACCGGATTTCTTATTCCGAATGTCGGCACCTCCTCGGTGAAAGGAACGATCCTGGGTGAATCGCTGTTCTGGGCCATCAATCGAAGCATGGACGCGCATATTGGGGCAGAATATTTCTCAGCTCGGGGATGGGCTCCGCAGGCCGAGTTTCGAGCGCAGCCCAGCAGCACTTCTTTTCTTGATCTGAATTACTACCAGGTGCTCGACCGTGGAATCGGGAACCCAACGGTGAATCAAGGCGGCGAAGAAGTGCGTCTGAATGGCGACGGGGAGCTAGGTCACGACTTTCGCTGGGTCACCAACATCGATTACCTTAGCTCGTACGTTTTTCGCCTGGCTTTTAATGATGTTTTCGCCGAGGCCGTCGACTCCGAAGTGAAGTCCAAGGCCTTTCTATCAAACACGACCGACAACTTTTTCTACAACGCCTCCATGCAGCGTTATCAGGACTTCGAGAGCACGACTGCGGGAGATGTTGTCACCATTCTGCATGCGCCCAGCTTCGAAATATCCACCGTTGATCGCCAACTCGGGCAATCGCCTTTCTACTGGTCGTACGAGGCTGCGGCCGAGGGACTTTCGCGCAGCGAACCCGGGTTCAGTACTGCGGCTTTGGTCGGACGCTTTGATCTGGAGCCGAGCATTTCATTGCCGCTGAAGCTTGGCGGATGGTCGTTTCGTCCCGAAGTGTCGCTTCGAGACACTGAGTATACTCAGCGGCTTGGGACCTCCAGCACGGGGGACAAAGTGGCGGAGTCGGATCCCATCAATCGATGGGCTGCCGAAGGCTCGGTGGAAGTGCGGCCGCCTGCTCTGAGCCGCATCTTTGATCGCGAATTTATTGGCCGCAAGTGGAAACACGTGGTCGAACCTCGAGTGGTTTACAGCTATGTGACCGGGGTAAACAATTTCCCGGAGATTCTCCGGTTCGACGAACGCGACATTCTTACCAGTACGAATGAAGTTGAATATGGCGTGGTGAATCGCCTTTACACGAAGCGAACCTCGGGTCGGACGGACGACTGCGAGAAGCCTGCAATGCCTGCTCTATTTATTGGGGGTGCGCCCGTGGCCAACCGTATCCCGTGGCAGCGGCCGAGCGACACGACCCAGGCGCCCTGCAAGACTGAGCCGCAAGCGCGGGAAGTCGTGACTTGGGAACTCGCCCAGAAATACTTTATCGATCCGACTTTTGGTGCGGCGGTCGTCACCGGACAAAGCAATGTCTTTACCAGCACCGCGGACTTAACCGGAACCACATTCTTGACCGCGCCTCGTCACCTTTCTCCGCTCATCTCCCGGCTGCGTATTCAGACCAGCGATCGAACCGACATCGAATGGGATGTGGACTATGATTTCGTGCGAGGCGGCCTCAACGCGAGTACGATTCTGGCCAATTACCGCCTCGGTCAGTTCACCGTTGGCGGTGGCGATGCGTATCTGCAAGCGCCCGGTGAGTGCGCCATTGCCACTTGCAACTTCAACACAACGACGGATCCGAATATTCTTTTCTGGCCGCAACTCTTCAATCAGTTCCGACTTTTACTGGGCTATGGGCACACCGGCAAAGAGGGCTTCAGCGCTGCGACCAACGTTGGATTCGATGCGAAGCTAGGATTTGTGCAGTACGGGGCAGCGCAAGCCACCTATAACTGGGATTGCTGTGGAATCAGCGTGGAATTCCGCCGCTTCGCCCTGGGCGAAGTGCGGAATGAGAACCAGTATCGCTTCACATTCGCGCTGGCGAATCTCGGTGCGCTGGGAAATCTTCGGCGAACGGAAAGACTGTTCTGAATCCGCACCGAGCGACGGTTGCCGTTCGCGATACCATAGACTTCCATCGTGAAGATTGTGGATG
>JBEKGG010000101.1:0-13840 GCA_050012915.1 Terriglobales bacterium
AATCTGAAGAAAGTTTCGTTGGAGTTGGGCGGCAAGTCTCCGAACGTCGTGTTTGCCGACGTTGATCTCGACGCAGCGATTGCCGGAGCTGCGAGCGCCATCTTCTTTAATCATGGACAATGCTGTTGCGCTGGCTCGCGCCTTTATGTCGAGAAGAAGATTTTCGACAAAGTCGTCGAAGGCGTGGCCGAGCACGCGAAGAAAATCAACGTGGGATCAGGGCAGGACGAATCAACCGATATGGGTCCGTTGGTTTCCGTCGAGCAACTGAACCGGGTTTGCGGATATCTCGAGTCGGGATTCTCCGAAGGGGCTAAAGCGGTCGTCGGAGGAGGCCGGCACGGCGATAAAGGCTACTTCGTGAAGCCCACCGTTTTGGTGAACACAAACGAGAAGATGAAGGTCGTGCAGGAAGAGATTTTCGGGCCGGTGGTCGCTGCCATTCCCTTTAGCGATCCCGCGGAATTGGTCGCGCAAGCCAACGATTCGGTTTATGGGCTGGCCGCGGGCATTTGGACGCGCGACATCCAGAAAGCGCATCGCCTGGCGTCACAACTTCGTGCCGGCACGGTTTGGATCAACTGCTACAACATTTTCGACGCTGCCCTTCCCTTCGGCGGATACAAGCAGTCCGGTTGGGGCCGCGAAATGGGTCACGAAGTTTTGGAGCAGTACACGGAAGTCAAAGCAGTTTGTACGGCGCTGTAGGCTGTAAGAGCGGGATCGCTCACCATCCAAGCGATCCCACTCCTTCGGATAAAGAATTAGATCCTACTGTCAGTTCTGTAGCACTTTCGTGGAATTGACGCTCGCAGATTGCGTGTTACTCTCGTTCCGTTAACGATTTCATTAGACGTCGATTTTCTTGCCACTCCTCCATCGCTGGCTCCGTCGTTAAGAAATTTTCTCGCACGCTGGGTTTGAGCTTGTTGGTTTTCGGCTCTGAACTCGGTGAGCAACCTTCGTACCCAGGCTGTTGTTTTGAGCGGGACAAATCAGCAAAGAGAGAGGATTGACAATCTTGGATACCAAATACCGAGTGCCCATCTTTTTTGCGGTAGAGAGATTGCAAGAGGCGTCGCAGCAGGCTGGCCTCACGGAAGACGACGTTATAGGCCTGCTGGCTTCCGGTTTGGATATTTGCGATGCTGTGACCTTCGTAGAGGCTGTATTGTCTAACCGAGTGCACTAAACCGAGTACCCAACCCTTCCCCGCGCTGTCCATTGGAATCGCCCGTTCCTCGCCTGGGCGCCTTCGTTAGTTGGCCATAAATTCCAACTGTGGTCGATGAAACACAGGATCGAAGTCGTTGGCGATTCGTGAGTCCGGCCAACGAAGAAAATGAATGGAACGCGTTGCGCCATTGAGGCCGCGGGTACAATAGGTTCGACGAGGAAAACCTATGCCAGTTCCGCGTAGCGCTCAACCGGAGCGCGCGGTTTCAAGCGAAATTCCGCCGGTCCCACTCACCATTGAAGGTTACAGCGTGCTTCATCAGATGATGCGGTTTCGCTGGTCCGCATGGCGCGCACTGAGCCCGCCACAGAAAGCCAAAATCGTCCACGAAGCCAGCGGCCTGCTGGCGAAAATGGAACAAAATCCGTCGGGCCAGTCCGGGCTTTTTTCTCTGATCGGACACAAGGGCGATCTCATGTTCATTCACTTCCGCCAATCGTTCGAGGAATTGAATCAGGTGGAGTTGCAAATGGCGCGCCTTCGACTGAGCGATTATGTCGAACCGACGACTTCCTATCTTTCGATGATTGAGCTGGGGCTGTACGAGTCCACGATCAAGATCTACAACGAATTGGCGGAACGCAGTGTAGAGCCTCACACCGAAGAATGGAATCAAGCAATCAAGGACACGCTGGAGCGGCAACGAGAAGCGATGCGGCCGCGTTTGTTTCCCGAGCTGCCTAAGCATCGATATCTTTGTTTTTATCCCATGGACAGGAAGCGCGGCGAAGATAAGAACTGGTACACCGTTCCCATCGAAGAGCGGGCGCGGCAGATGAACGAGCATGGTCTGGTGGGCCGGCGATACGCGGGCGCCGTGAAGCAGATCATTACCGGGTCGATTGGCTTTGATGATTGGGAGTGGGGAGTCGATCTATTCGCCGATGATCCCTTGGTCTTCAAAAAGCTAATCTACGAGATGCGGTTTGATGAAGTAAGCGCGGTCTATGCTTTATTTGGGACGTTTTACGTCGGGTTGCGGTGCAGACCGGCTGAGTTGGGGAAATTGTTGAACGGGCAAGTGCCGAAGGGCTAGATCGAATGCTTATCGCAGAGTTCGCTGAGAAGATCCGAAGGCGCAAAAGAAAATCTGATCGGGAGACGAAATGGCGACGCTTGGACTGGTTGAATATGGGGACGCGAGTCCAGAGGTACGGGCGGTTTACGACGATATTATGGCCGTGCGAAAGACCGACTGGATCAATAATTTCTGGAAAGCCATCGCGCACGATCCCGCGACTCTCAAGCGCACATGGGAAGACATTAAACAGATCATGGGGCCGGGAGCGCTCGACCCGTTGACGAAAGAAATGATTTACGTCGCGGTCAGCGTCAGTAACCAATGCGATTACTGCATTGCATCTCACACCGTTTCAGCTCAGAAAAAAGGAATGACCGACGAGATGTTCAAAGAGTTGATGGCGGTAGTCGGGATGGCGAACGAAACCAACCGGCTGAGCGCGGGCTATCAGGTAGAAATCGATGAGCGATTTAAGAGCGGTCGTTAGTCCTTGGCCGTCTGCCGTGCGCTTGTGCGTGGCTTGGTTCGCTTCCTCTTTTTTCCGGCTTCGGTTTTCGGCCCACCGAATTTGAATTCGTGTTTCTTCATATCCACGCGGCGCCCTCGAAATGTCACTCCTTCCGACTCCAGGCGCAGTCGCTGTTCGATCGCAGAATCTCCGCGCAGCTTAATTTCGCCGCCTGCGCCCAGTATCCTCTGCCACGGCAGATCGAACGATCGGCGCAGTGCTCCAACTACCTGCCTGGCGGCTCCGGGATATCCGGCGGCCCGCGCTATCGCACCGTAGGTTGAAACTTTTCCTCGGGGGATTTTGCGGATCGTGGCCACGATGTGGCTGCCCATCGTCATATCAGATGGCTTTTCTTTAGCGGATCAGATGCCGGTCGACATCAGAAAATTGCAGAGTAAACTAACGCGGGCGGGGGCGCCCGCGCCACACGAAACCTTACGCAGCCGCGCCCTTGCGAAATGACTCGATAGCTTTCTCCTCGCTGTCATAAACATCAAAAATCGTGACCAGCTTAGTAACCTGCAGCAGGTCTCCCACCCGCTGAGTGAGATTCGCCAGCTTGATAGAGCCATCGTTATTGCGGGCGGTGGTGTAAAGAGCGACCAGCGTGCCGAGGCCGCCGCTGTCGATGTAGGTTACGCCGGACAAATTGAGCACGACGCGCTTGCTCTGGTTGATCACCATTCTCACGGTATCGCGGAGATCGGCGGATTCTTCGCCAAAAACAATGCGGCCAGCGCAATCGACCACCACAATGTCGCCTACCGTACGGACAGTCAGTTTGAGTTGCATGCACGCCCCCTAAGGCCAGAAAGCCAGGAGAGAAGCCTACTTGAGGAGTATCTTTTCCGCAAGGACTTCGTTGAGTCCATCGCTAACATGGCGCCCGAAGCCTAGTTCCGCCCGGCAGCCGGACTCGGCGTCCGGGGCTACTTGCGTCCGGTGGCATCACGTATAATCAAGCTTCCACCTCATGAGCTACCAGGTTCTCGCGCGCAAATACCGTCCGCAAAACTTCTCCGACGTGATAGGGCAGGACCATGTTACGAGGACCCTGAAGAATGCCCTTGAACAGGGTCGCACAGCCCATGGATACATTTTCAGCGGGCATCGCGGCATTGGGAAGACGACCGTGGCCCGTATCCTGGCCATGGCCCTGAACTGCCGGTCTTCCGATAAACCGGTGACCGAGCCTTGCGGCGTATGTGAGTCTTGCACCGAGATTCGAGCGGGAAATTCGGTCGACGTAATCGAAATCGACGCCGCCACCAACCGTGGCATCGATGAGATCCGAGAATTACGTGAGGCCGCGCGCTATCGTCCGGCACGCGATCGCTTCAAGATCTACATCCTCGATGAAGCTCACCAGATCACGGATCCGGCCTTCAACGCCCTGCTGAAAACTTTGGAGGAACCGCCCAGCCATGTGGTTTTCATGCTGGCTACGACTCAGCCAGAGGATATTCCGCAGACCATTCGCTCCCGCTGCCAACATTTCAGTTTCCGTGCAGTGCGCTTCGAGGAGATTCTCGGGCAGTTGAAAGACCTGGCGGGCCGGGAGAACGTCCAGGCTGACGAAGATGCGCTGGCTTTGTTAGCTGAGGCTGGGGACGGTTCGATCCGCGACGCGCTGTCTATTCTGGATCAGGCCATTGCCTCGTGCGATGGACGCCTCACCGCCGAAGCGGTGCGGCAACTGGTTGGCGCTGCGCCTTCGACAGTGCTCGAAGAAGTGATGCAGGCGGTGGCTCGAAGTTCGAGCGAAGAAGTCTTGCGGCTGGTGGACCGTCTAATCAGCGAAGGCCACAGTCCTACCCATTTCGCTCGCCAGATGGTTCGATTCCTGCGCAACACGGTTGTGGCCAAGATCGCCGGCGGCGACTCTTCCCTGCTGCAGATTTCCGGAGATGAGCGGACGCGGGTCGCGCGGGTCGCCGAGCTGTTCAGCGAAGAGGATCTGGCGCGGCATCTGCAAATCATGTTGCGGACTCATGGTGAACTTGGATATCGGCAGGAACAGCGTTTTCATCTGGAATTGGGCCTGCTCAAGATGAGTCATGCGCAACGATTGCTGCCGATCGAACAACTGCTTAGCGCGGCAGGTGTAAGTAGTCCGAAGCCGACGGGAAGGCCTACAGTTGTTCCCGATCCGAAGAAGTTGGGATCGGCTGCGCCCGCTCGCGTCAATCAGGTTTCGCCATTCGCTGCGGATTCCGCGCGCAAAAGCGTCTCGAAGCCACAACTCCTGGCCGATGACAATCCCGCAGCAAGCGTACCTGCACAGGCTACGGGTAGAACAACGGCGAGCGTGGTGATGGGGTCGGCCGCTCCAGCGGCGGTCGCCGAGGCCGCAGTCGTGGGACTAGAAAGTGTCCCCGAAAGGTCGCTAGACCCGGGCGATCTGCGCAATGCCCTGCGCGAGCCTGTGTTGAACGCGTTGGCAGCCGGAGGCCATCAAATGCTGGTTTCCATGTTGGAAGGCGGCGAATGGCAGGTCGAAGGTAACGAGTTGGTGATCAAGGTGTCATCGTCGGTGACCGTGATTGATATGACGTTGGGAGCGGATGCGAGACGGCTGGCGATCGCGACCGCAAGCGGAGTTGCGGGACGCGCGCTCAAACTGAAAGTGATCCCCGGTAACGGGACGGCGAACGTGACGACGAGCCGTCCGTCCTCCAACGGCGGAGGCCGCAGCCGTGCGGAACAGGATCCTATTGTCCGCCGCATGAAGGAAAAGTTCGGCGCGGAGATTCGCACCATTATTGATTACAAAGAGAGACGGTGAATCTGGCGCCGGGCTTCAGGCTTCAGAATTTGAGTTGACTGGGAAGGACGCAATGGGCGGATTTAACTTGCAGGAATTGATGTCTCAGGCCAAGCGGCAATATGAAGTGCTGCAGAAGAAGATGGAGGAGACTGTGGTTGAGGGCTCATCCGGCGGCGGAAGTGTCGTGGTGAAGATGGATGGCCGCAAACAATTGTTGAGCCTGAAGATCGATCCCGAAGCCGTGAAGAGCGGCGACGTCGAAATGTTGCAGGATCTGGTGACCGCGGCCATCAACGGGGCGAGCCGAAAAGTGGATGAGGCCATGCAATCCACAATGGGCGGAATGCTGGGCGGGCTGGGAATTCCAGGAATGTAGGCATTTTGCAATTGAGCAATTTGGTAATTAAGTAATTGAAAACCTGAAACAATCACTCAATTACCCGATCGCTCAATTACCCAATTAACTTATGTCTAAATTTGCGGAGCCGATGGCGCGGCTGATCGACGAACTCAAGAAGCTGCCGGGGATCGGCAGCAAAACCGCGCAGCGGCTTGGGTTTCACATCCTGCGCTCGAATGATGAGGATGCGGAAGCTCTCGCAGCGGCCGTCCTCGACGTCAAAGCGAAACTGCGCCTCTGTTCCATCTGCAACAACATTACAGATGTCGATCCCTGCGTCTACTGCAGCAGCGCGACTCGCAACCAGCGCATGATTTGCGTGGTGGAAGAGCCCACGAACATTGGTGCCATCGAAAAGACCAAACATTTCAATGGCGTCTATCACGTGCTGCACGGTTCGATTTCCCCGTTGCACGGAGTGGGACCGGAGCAGCTTCGCATTTCCAATCTGATGCGCCGGGTCGAGGACGGCCAGGTAGACGAAGTGATTATTGCCACCAATCCGACGGTCGAGGGCGAAGCGACTGCGACTTACCTCTCGGGGAAATTGCGGCGCGCAGGGCTTAAGGTGACGCGCATCGCCATGGGCATTCCAGTCGGCAGCGACATCGAGTATGCCGACGAGATCACCATGTTGAAGTCAATGGAAGGACGCCGCGAGTTATGAGCTAGGCCTGCCTTTCGGCGCTGGAAAGCTCTCCAAACTGTGCAAATATTTGCACACAGGCCAGATTTAAGATACGACCACGCAATGGCTTAAATTATTGGGGATCAGTAATTTATCGGCACTCTCTGAAGCTGGCCTTAAACCTGCACTTACCTCAGACAAGTTTGTTCCATCGTCTTCTCCGGATGTTGGATAGCAATTTTTCGATGAGCCGAAAGTGATGTAACCGCATCTCTCGTCGATGCAATAAGAAGCCGGGCCAACCAGCCCGGTTTTTTATTGCTATGAAAACCAGCCACGGATTTGCGCGGATTCTCACGGATCGGAAAATCGGCTCCGCATTTAGCTGGAGACAACTTCGGTTTCCAGAAAAAAATTTGGTTCTTCGTCAGCGGGCACAATACCCTCCGGCAATACACCTTGGTTGTATTCCGCCAGACGATTCTTCCACTTCAAAAATTCAGTCAGCTTCCGGGGTTCGATGCGGATCTCCACGCGGCGAAGGCTGGCGAGCAGAAGATTCATCTCGTAGCGAAAGCCAGTCGCCGTGCGAAGATTTTTCGCCGAAGGGCGAAGCAGTTTGATTTTTCGGTTGTGCAACTCTAGCAGTCCCCACCCAATCGGCATTTCTTCCGGACGAAGCATGCCTGCGGGGATGAGATAAAAACGCTCGCATCCCAGCCCAAGCTCCTGTTTCTGGCGGAACGGCTTCTCGCGATCGGCAAAAAAGTCGGCGCGCGAAATTTTGCATTCGACAACTACAGAATGGCACGCACGCTTCCATCCGATGGCATCGGAGATTTCGCCGCTGAGGCAAGCTTGCTCGGAAAGGACTACTCCGCAGCGATACAAGCGCAGCCACGCAATGGCTTTCTGAACCAACTGGGCGTGAGTCATACGATGCTTTGGTTGTACTGGATGGCGGGCACGTACGGAAGTGACTCGAAAGCTTCTAGCTTTTCGCTACCAGCTTAAGCCTCACGGCACCGAGCGGTTTCACCATCACCGGCCGCCGATAGACGATTTCAAGCAAGTGCCGGGCGGCGGCAATGCCTTCCGCCATGCGATCGCGTGCAGAGTAGCCCTGAGCCGCAATCTCAAGGAAACCGTTTTGCTCCCAGACTTCGAGCCGCTGAATGCGGCCGTCGCGCTCTGAATCAAACGCATTGGCTAGGCGCAGAATTCCCGCCAACTTCAGGACGCTCTGCCGCTGGCTCTCACTTAATCCAATCAGTGTTTTTTGCCCGGCTCTTGGCAGCGCGCCGCGATGATAACGGGCGACGATACCAACCCAGCGCAGCTTTTCGTCGGTCCAACTCAACGGAGGCGTCAGGCGTCGAACCAAATTGTACGTGGCTTTATGATGATTTTTCTGTTTCTTGGAGAGCCCAACGTCGTGCACTAGAGCCGCGACCTGCAAAATATCGCGTTGGTCTGCAGGCTCGGAATGTGCTGCTAGGCGTTTTCCGTGCAATCCGTCATAAAGCTGTAGAGCGAGTTGAGCCACGTGAATCGAGTGCTTGAAATCTGGATCGAGAAACGACGCCCACAGCTTTAGCCGGCTCATCGCGGCGGATTCGATCTGCGGGCCTACCGGCAATTGCGCCCGCCAGATTTGCCAGAGCGAATCTCTGCCCAGCATCTTGGCGCGATATTTCTCGATCCTGCGAGTACGCTCGTCGACGATCCTGGAATGCCATTTTGCGCGAGACTCAGCGTCCGGAAATGCGTTGACTTGAACCGCAGTGGTCCAAAGCACATCAAGATCGTGAACCTCACCAAGCGTATCCTGCAATTCCTTAAGATCGCCGCTCCACGCGGCGTGTTGTTCAGGTAAGAAATTCTCTACGATGTAGCGAAAGCGTTTTAGGCCGATCCGCAGGCGGTGAAACGCAACGTGAGAGCGATTGCGTAAAGCGCGATGATGCAATTCGTAGGCTTCGGTCCAGCGCTCAAGCGCAAGATGCTTGAACACAGCGCTGCCCGGCCGCATCCTAACCGCACGGCGAGGCAGGGATGTACTCCATCGCCTCCATTGTTTGCGATCGAACTCCCGTAAACCAACTGCCGCTTGTTGTTTGAGACCGGCTTCGCGCCCGCCGAGGAACTGCAGCAGCGCGGCAGTCACGGGATCATCCGCGGCGCCCAAACTGCGCACCCACTCTTCCATCACTTGCGCGTCCCGCAGTTCTCCCAATTCGCGGAAGAGCTGCCTCCCCGCTCTTTTCATTTCCTTCCATGAGGGATCGGGATCGATGACGAGGAGACCGTCCGCTATGGATCGGCAGCGCCGCAGCGCCACTCGCAGATCGTGCACGGGATCGGCGCCGCACTCCACGCTGGCCCGATCACATTCTTCAAGCACGCGTTCCATCCACAGGGCAAGGCCTGTCTTTTTCTGTTCCTTTCTTGCTGTGGCGACGGCTAGCGAGAGAGGCATCGTGGTTTCTGAGGGCGTGGCATCAGAATCATTCTCGCTGTTGGAGCGAATTAATTCCAGTACGAACGACCACAAAGTGGGCCTGAATCTAGCAAATTACGGCAGGTTGGGCACAACGTACCGTCCCAAATCGCAACCATAGGTCCATTACCTCCGTAACATGCATCCTTTTACCTCGTGCATTAACCTTACATCGGAGTTTCAGGAGCCACGTATTTCGACTGCTGCCACAACCAGGAGTGAAGTCAGGAATGCGTCCGCTCGCGCTTTCATTCACAGCCTGAATATCCTGGTGAAATATGTGCGGCTTTACGGCTTTCAACACAAGCGCACAGAAGGCCAATTCGAAGTCACCTGGAACGAACTACAGCACGGCTTGCCCGATAGTGGCTTCCTCCTCGGGGTTTCCGAAAACCGTCTATTGCTCGACGGAGTGGCTCTGGAGACGGGACAGGCAGAACGCAGCTTCGCCCAACTCCTGACCGCAGCCGGTTTGGCCAGCATTCATTTTTCAAAAGGCGTGACCGTCGATGACTTTGCCCGGCTGATCAAAGCCTTTGCCGTGGGTGGCTCCAAAGCCCAGGACGTCGTCCAGCAAATCAAGGACACCTTTGGGGACAGCAAACAATCGACAATCCGTATCAACGAAGTCAAATTTGTAGCAGCTGATCCAGGTTCGGCCGACGTCACCGTTGCCGCTCAGATTGCGGCTCAGACTTTAGGTCCAGAATTTAAGGAATGGCTGAACGATCCGCAGAAATTACTGCAGCTCATCGCCGCGGCCGAAGGCTCACGCTCCGGTGGCGCAGGAGGCGCTGTACCCATCGGCAGCGTCCCGAATGTCGCCGCGAATGCGGCGAGCGGCGGTGGCGAAGGAAACGGCGGAGGTACCTGGGCGGGTGGAGTTGTGCCGCTGCAAGAAGAAGAGGTCATGCAGGCAATCCGACTGCTGACCAAGTTTGGAGAAGTCGGCGCCGATCCCGAAAGCAAGACAGAATCGCTGCAAAAAGAACTGACCCAGGTCGATCCGAATACCAAACTCAACCTGCAACAACTGCTCGAAACCCTGGCCGCAAAAAATCCAGCGGAGAAGAACGACACGCCGCTTTTGATGAAGGCCGCGGAACACATGGCGATCCGTTTCGCCATGGAGCGCTTCCAAAAGGGAGACATCAAGGTTAACGCCGTCCACCAGATGCTGGAGCATATGAGCCGGCAAATGGAAACTCTGCGCCAGATTCTGCGCGTGCACGAAGACAAAATGAGCAAGGCGGGAATTCTGGTCGAGTCTCACGCCGACATTCTGGACCGGATGTTTTGGGCCGAAGTGCCCGAGGCCGGGAAGAAAAGCGTGCTGCTCTCAGGTGAAGCGCCCTGTGTGCCTCCGCGCAATATCCGCCAGTTCATCGAAGTCTTGCTGGAGCGTGGAGACCTCGAGACCGCTACCACTATCCTAACGAATTACTCGAATTGCCTCACTGCGAAAGATGCGGAGCCGCGCCGCAAAGCGGCTATCGGATTAAGTCAGCTGGCCGATCTGTTTGCCGCTTCCGGCATCGATTTGATCGGCCCCGTTGTTCACAAAGTTGGCGAGGCTCTGGTCCGTGACACCGATCCAGAAGTGCAAAGTTTGCTCAGTGCAGCTTTTGTACGGCTCAGTTCAGAGGCCAGCAATCGCAAGCAGTTTGCCGCCCTAAGCGAGGTTTGCTCGGCCATCGAGAGCGTAGCCGAGCAACGTCCGGCCATGGCAAACGAGTTGCGCCCACGCATCGGCGTGGAGAATCGCCTGCCCGAGTTCATCGAAGAGGCGCTGCGTCTGCCGCAGGTTCCCCCAGACCTCATCCTCGTACTGCGGCGCACTTCACAAGCCGCCATCGAACATCTTGCCGACCGCTTCTTCCGCTGCATGCGCCGCGAAGAATGCGATCGGATGGTTGAGATCGTCAAAGAATTAGGTCCAGAGGCATCGCAACTAGCGCGTGAGATGCTTCGCATGGGACCAGTTCGGCAGGCATCATCGGTGGTCGGGCTGCTCAGTCGGCTCGACGTTCCTACTTTGCTTGAGCTCTTACCCATACGTTTGAAGGAGTGGAACCGCTTCTATCACGATATTGTGGTTCGCCAGATCGCCTATGGCGCAGCTCAGGACCGCGGACGCACTTTGCTGGAAATTCTGGAGCATCTGGATTCTATGGTTCTTCCCCAGGCCATCGACGAGATCGGCATGAGCGGCGACCGCACCACCGTACCGCCGCTGATGGTCATGGCCGAAGCCGGCGAATCTCAAGGACGTTCCGCAATCATCCAGATCAAGGCAGTCGAGTCGCTGGGAAGACTGCGCGAACCGGAATCGATTCCCGTGTTACGCAATCTGCTCGAAACCAGAAAAATGTGGAAGTGGTCGAATCATCGCGAGTTGCGAATTGCCGCCGCGCAGGCTTTGGCCAAAATCGATCCGCGTTACGCTGGACAGGTAATGTCGGACAGCGGCCTGGTCCCGGGAGAACTCGCAATTGCCCCGTTAGATGCGGCTCCGGCATGTCCATGGGTGCGGCAACGGCGTTACGAACGCATCGTTTTGCGAAAGACTCTGTCGGCCATCATTAGCAGTTCCTGGGGCAAATCAAGCATCTGCCTTCGTGAGCTGAGCCTCGGTGGCGGAATGGGCACGAAAGAAGATAACTTGCGCGTAGGCTCGGAAGCGAACATCGATATTTCAATGGGCGTCCGGCACATCCGCGGCCAGGTTTTGCTGCGTCGCGCAAGGGTGAACGAAGTAGGATTCGAGATCGTAAATACCGACATGGAAAGCCGCCTGCGTTTGCGCGGAATTCTTATGGAAGCGGTCGAGCGTGCACCAGAAGTACGGAACGCGGAGTGGCAGGGTGAGCGCAAACCCTGAGTTCTCGAAATCGCAATTGACGAAAAAAGCCCCGGCTCAATCGAGTCGGGGCTTTTGCATTTCCTGGAAAACGTCTCTACTTCACTTTGGCGAAGATAATCACCAGTGTGTACAGCGCCAAAGATTCAATCAGCGCCAGGCCAAGAATCAGCGCCAGCTGAATTCCGGGTCGGGCCGCAGGATTTCGCGCCAAACCCTCAGCCGCCGCGGCCGTGGCTTTGCCTTGCGCCAGCGCGCAAATGCCGGAAGCGAACGCCATGGAAAATCCAGCGGCGATCGCGACCCAGTTGACGCCGCCTGCGGCTTCCCCACCCTGCGCAAATACAGGGACAGCGAAGCACAACAGCGACAGAACCATGAACAGATTACTCAGTTTACGCATCGTGTTTTTCCTCGTGGTTATGAATTACCGCCAGTAGGTGGTTGACGTCATACCTTGCAGACGCCCTCACGCTGAACGGTGAACAACTTAAACTTTGAATACCGATCTACCCAATTTTACAACTTTAATCTGTCATCCCGACCGGAGCCTTGTGATTGGCATTATCAATCGCAAGGCGGAGTCGAGGGACCAGCTGTTCTCGACATTAATGCTCTTCGGCCACCGCCCCCGCCAGATACACCGTGGTCAGCAGAACGAAGATGTAGGTTTGCAGCAGTGATACTCCAATGTGCAATCCAAGAAATATAATCGGCACTCCGATCGGAACCAGTGAAAAGAAGACCAGCGTCACCATATCGCCGGCGAACATATTGGCGTAAAGACGAATCGTCAGCGACAGAACGCGGGCGAGATGGCTTATGATTTCGATGGGCAACAAAAGCCAGGACAGCCACCAAACCGGACCCAGAAAGTGCTTCAGATAGCCAACGCCAGCGTGTTTGAATCCCTGAGCTTGATAGTAGACGAAGGCACAAATTGCCAACCCGAGAGGAACAACGGGGACGGCTGTTGGAGATTCAAAACCGGGAATTACGCCGATCAGATTACAAAGCAAAATGAAGAAACCGAGCGCCATCAGAAAGGGCGTGAATCCCTCACTGTGATGGCCGACGATTTCCTGACTCTGATTTTCAACGAATCCATGGGCGCCTTCGAAGATGTGTTGCAAAGCTCCCGGCCTGTCCACAGAAAGTCGCGACCGCACCAGCAAAAACACGACAACCAGAAAAAGAAAAACCAGAAGCTCCATCGCCACCGAGTTAGGAATCGGTGCGTTTGCGTATTTCGGTTCAATGTGAAGTACTCGCAGCAATCCGGTGACCGGGCCGGCGAAAAGATGATTCAGGAATGCCGTAAACCAAAGTTGTTCGCGCATAATGACAGCTTCTAACTTTCAGCTGGGCTGTTGCCGGTGTTCAGAATCCGCGCGCCAAAGCCATATACAATTCGTACGTCGCTTCGCACGCGATGCCCCCTACGGGCAGAAACAGGCCCGCAAAGAGCCCATAAAGACTCGCGGGAGAAACACTGAATATAACATAGCCCGCTGCAGCCATCAAAAAGTAGCGCACCAGAAATCGAAACACAATTCCACCGCTCGATTGCTTATAGGCGGTCTGAGTGGCGCGGTCCGCGAGAGCGATTACGACCCGCTCCAGCCAATGAAAGTTGAGGTAGGCGATGGCACATCCGCAGGCGAATCCAAGAGCGACACGCCAGCCAAACTTCAGCCATCCTGCTGCGCTGAGAAGCAGGGCCAAAGCCAGCATGAAATCTGGGATACGTTTCAATGCCCCGGAGTAGAATGCATCGGCCCGGCTTGCATCATCTTCACTCATAAATTCTTTGAGGAAGTGACGGTGCGGATCAACTCCACGAATCCGGCGATGATTCCTACGATCAGCCCGGCTAAATAAAGCCAGGTCGTATGCAGCCAATGATCCAGCGCCAG
>JBEKGG010000102.1:0-13791 GCA_050012915.1 Terriglobales bacterium
TTTTGGTTTCGAAGTAAGTGAAAAGCGATCCATTCGCAACGCCAGCCTCTTTCGCGATGCCAGCTGTCGGCCCGCTCAGGCCCTGCGTAACGATAATCCGCGTCGCCGCCTCCAGAATCGCGTTTCTCTTCTCATCGCTCTTCGGCCTCGACATGAGTCCATAATATAGATAAGCGTCTGGACAGTCAACTATTATCCGCTGGTTCTTCGCGGCTGTTTTCGACTGATGAATAGTCAGTCGGCACTTATTGGTCCGACCAGACACTGATTCTGAATCAGTCGCTGTCTCGCTTTCAGACTTATCGGCACGTTTTCGGACCGCGCGAAACTGCATGTCGTTCATTCTAAAGATGAAAACTAGTGCCGAGAGTGGGTTACGAGTAGACCATAAAATCCATGTCAATTATTGATTATAAATGACTTGGCGGAGAGAGTGGGATTCGAACCCACGTTACCCTTTCGAGTAAACACGCTTTCCAAGCGTGCGCCTTCAGCCACTCGGCCATCTCTCCCGCGACGAATCTGCCGCCGCCTGCGCCTTGGTGGGAAGCTACCGCAGGAATTTCTTGATCGACGGCGAACACGCCCCGCCATCAAGCTGACTTTGATTCTATGGCCCGCGCCGCCGAAACCGCAAGGCGCGAACTCGGAATTCATCTCGAGGAATCATCACCCTGAAGCGGTGAAGCCTGCTTCAAAACTAAAGCTCCCGACGCATCGATGTACTTGCCCAACCGTAATCACGGCCAGAAGATTCGTCGCGTCTGCTGCCCTCTCTGGCTCTGTGGTAAATTTGATCTTTCTCCATGAGAGATATCGCTTCCTGGGCTCTGAATATCGCAGCGCAACGCGGAACCTCTTACGCGGACGCGCGCATTGCCGACGACCGGAGCCGCATGCTGTCGACCAAGAATGGCAAAGTCGGGGGCGCGTCGGATTCGGAGTCCTTTGGCATCGGCATCCGCGTTATTGCCGACGGTGCCTGGGGATTTGCCGCGTCCGACGATTTGAGCCGTACCGCCGTCGAAGCCACAGCTGCGCGCGCCGTCGATATAGCCAAAGCGTCTTCGCGCGTGAAGCAGCGCGATGTTCAACTCGCTCCGGAAAAGCCCGTTTCCGCCGAGTGGACCACCCCTTTTCAGATCGATCCTTTTACCACTTCGGTCGAACAGAATATTGAGTTGCTTCTGAAGATTGACGCTGAACTGCGCTCGGTCGCGGGCGTTACGCTGGCCGAAACTAATATGAATTTTCGTCGCGAGGAGCAATGGTTCGTTTCTTCTGAAGGCGCAAATATTCATCAGACGAAATTTACCACCGGCGTGGGCTATGCTGCTTATGCTTTTGCCGAAAGCGAGATTCAAAAACGCTCCTATCCGAATTCCTACGGCGGACAGTGGCAGAATAAAGGATACGAACTGATCGGCGAGCTGAAGCTACTCGAAAACGCCCGGCGCGTGGGCGAAGAAGCCGTCGCACTGCTCAAAGCCGACCAGTGTCCCGAGGGCGTTTTCAACATTATTCTGGACGGCTCGCAACTGGGACTGCAAATTCACGAATCGGTGGGCCACCCCATCGAGCTCGACCGCGTGCTGGGGATGGAAGCAAACTTCGCTGGCACATCTTTTCTGACCCTGGACAAACTGCGCACCCTGCGCTACGGGAGCGACCTGGTCAACATCGTCGCCGACGCCCGCCAGGAGCACGGTCCGGGGCTGGGAACATTCGGATTCGACGAAGAAGGCGTGCCTGCGCAATCCACTCCGATCATTACCAATGGCCTGTTCACCGGATATCTGACTTCCCGCGAAACCGCGCACAACATCGGCATGAATCGGTCCGGCGGGACCCTGCGAGCCGAATGCTGGAACCGCCTGCCGATCATCCGCATGACCAACGTCAGCATTCTTCCCGGCCAGAAGCCGCTGACGCGTGAGCAACTCATCGCCGATACCGACGATGGCATTTACTTCGAGACCAATAAATCCTGGTCGATTGATGACAAGCGTTACAACTTCCAGTTCAGTTGCGAAATGGGATGGGAGATCAAGAACGGCAAGCGCAACCGCATGTTAAAAAATCCGTCGTACTCAGGAATCACGACCGAATTCTGGAACTCCATGGACGCGATTTGCTCACGCGACGAGTGGGTCTTGTGGGGCACTCCGCATTGCGGCAAAGGCCAACCCCAGCACGTCATGGGGACGGGACACGGAGCAGCCCCAGCCAGATTCCGCAATATTAAGGTAGGGAGCGCGTATAAGGGAACGTGAGACGAAGCACTTAGCACCCAGCATTCAGTCCGGTGTCGTTTTCTCCACTGGGGCCTGAAGGCTAGCTGGTATTTGCTGAGTGCCGAGTGGTGATGCTGACTGCTGACTTGAATGCTCACTAATAACCAAGCCGCCGACATTTTCGAACGCATCAAGAAGCACTCGACCGCCGACGAGGTCGAAGTCCTCTTCTCTGGCGGAAAGAGCGCACTCACTCGCTTCGCCAACAACATCATCCATCAAAATGTGGCTGAAGAAAATTACGCGGTCTCCGTGCGAACTGTCTTCGGCGGGCGCACCGCACGTTCGACCACCAACAAACTCGACGACGAAAGCCTGAAGCGAGTCGTGCAATCGTCGGAGAGCCTGGCAAAAGTTCAGCATCCCGATCCCGATCTTCTCCCCGTGGCGGACAAGCGTGATGCGGGCGCAACCCGCGAAGTGTCGCCCACCCGTCACTTCACGGAAACCGCCGCGGTCACGCCGCAGCAGCGCGCTGAAACCGTGAAGAAAATCGTTTCGATCGCGGACAAATATAAACTCACGACCGCCGGCATCGTCTCCACCTCCGAATCTATTGAAGCAGTATTCAACTCGCGCGGCCTCTCGGACTGGCACACCCAAACTTCGTCGGAAGTATCCATCACCATGCTGGCGCCCGATTCTTCGGGCTGGCAAAAAGCCAACTTTCCGAATGTCGCGAACCTTGATGCCGCTACCCTCGCAGAAATCGCCGCTCGCAAGGCAATCGATTCGGCGAAGCCGAGCGAGATTCCGGCAGGAAAGTACACCGTCATTCTCGAACCAGCCGCCGTGCTCGACATCGTCGGTTTCATGTTCTTTGACTTCGGCGGACTCGCCATTCTCGATCAGCGCTCCTTCCTCAACAACCGCGTCGGGACCAAACTCTTCGGCGACAACATCAATATCTGGGACGACGTGGCCCACCCTTTGCAATCCGGAGTTCCCTTCGACGGCGAAGGCGTGCGCCGCCACAAATTGCAACTGGTCGAAAATGGCGTGATCAACCGCCTGGTCTACGCCCGTGCAACCGCCGAGAAAATGAAGCGCTCGGAATATAAAGATAAAGTCGGCCCGGTCGCGCCCACCGGACACGGCTTCCCGCTGCCCAACGAAATGGGCGAAGCCCCCATGAACATCGTGTTCGGCGAAACGCCCCAGCCCAGCTCAATCGAGCAAATGATCTCCTCCACCGAGCGCGGCGTGCTGGTCACTCGTCTCTGGTACATTCGCGAGGTCGACCCTTACGAGAAAATTCTCACCGGTATGACTCGCGACGGTACTTTCTATGTGGAAGATGGCAAAATCCGTTATGGCGTCAGAAATTTCCGTTTCAACCAAAGTCTGATTCAAATGTTGTCGAATGTCGAAACCATGGGCGCCCCAGTTCGCGCCAGCGGCGAAGAATCGTTCGATATGGTGGTGCCAGCCATGAAAGTCCGCGACTTCAATTTCACTGAAGTAACAAAATTCTAAAATCAGCACTTAGCAGTCTCGAGTCGTTCACTCAGTACCGTTAGAAGCGCTGATGGAGGCGCTGCATCGACGCATCTGGCTAGTTAACCCAAAGAGTCGTGCCGCGGGAATCGACCGCTAGCTTCAGAGATTGCCGTGCCGAACCATGCGCTTGCTCCCAAACCTTCAAGTTTTCTGCAATCCTTCGTCAGCCGCCGGCTCCTGGACCAAATACTAACTGCTCAGTGCTAAGTGCCGCCGCGACCGTCCTCACACACGCTCATAACTCCCACGCAAGTTCATGACCTGCAAGAATTTAGCTCTAACAGTTCAATGACTTCGGTAACTTTGCGCGGCTGGTTTGCGGGTGTAGTCTTCGCTCGTAATGCATAACATTGGCCCATTCGTTAAAAGCGGGGAAATGGCGGGCGTCTCCGAGAAAAAAGACGCTTCGCTCAAGGCTCCGGCTTCAGCCGAAGAACCCTCCGACCCGAAAGCCAGCCGCGCACCCTATGAGGAAGTACAGAGTGCCAAGCGCTTTCCGATCAAGCTGCCGATTTCTGTAAAATCGGAAACTGGTGAGCGCCACACTGAAACGCAGAACATTTCCGCCAACGGCGTGTTGTTTCAAATGGTGGATTCCGAAATGCCGATTGGCTCAATGGTAGACTTCACCATCTCGCTCCCCGCCGATGTCGTGGGCGCAGAGACCGATGTACGGCTCGATTGTCGTGGCCGCGTAGTTCGCAGTTTTGAAGACAGTGGCCGCCGCGGCGTTGGCGTGGTCATTGATGAGTATCGTTTCGACCGCGCTCAACAGCGAGGAGACTGATGGCAAGCACTCCGGTTACCGCGAGAGTCGTCGAGCAGCCACACGATGGTGACGGCAACGGCCAGTTCATCCGCGTCATCGTGGCTGACACGCAGGCGATTTTTCGCGCCGGACTGCGCAAGATTTTTGCACTCGAAGACGACGTTCGCGTCGTAGGACAAGCCGAAACTCTCGCCCAAACTTTAACCGCCGCCAAGAAATTTAGCGCTGATGTCCTGCTCTTTGAAGCTGCCATTGCATCGAATCCCATCGAAGCGGTTGCCGACCTGCTACGGCAGAGTCCAAGCCTTCGCATGGTGGTCGTAACCACAGAACCCGATCAGGATCTCACCCTGGAACTTTTTCGCCGCGGCGTGCACGCCATCGTTTCGCGCGAAGTGGAACCGGAATTATTGGTCGACTGTTTGCGCAAAGTATCAAAGGGTGAGCCATGGTTAGATGGCCGCGCCACCCAGTGGGTGCTCGAAGCTTATCGCACCCAAGGCTCGCGCGCTGGCGCTCCGCGACCCAAAGTGCAGTTAACCCCGAAAGAAGCCCTGATCGTTTCCTGCGTCACCCAGGGCATGAAGAACAAGGAAATTGCCACTCGCGTTGGAACCACCGAACAGGTCGTGAAAAACTACCTGCGCAAGGTCTATGACAAGTTGGGCGTCGCCGATCGTCTTGAGCTCGCTCTGTATTGCCTGAACAGCCGCATCCTCGATACTTCGGTCAAAGATATTCCGGTAAAGGATGCCCCACCCAAACCGCCCGCCATCCCCGAGCCCACAAACGGCAACGCCGCGGCACTCGCATCCGCCGTCCCCGACATTCCTGACAATCTCTCCTAGCGAGGACGCTAGCTTTTAGCGTATTCGCGACTTCACCTGCACCCGCACAAAATGCCCCTTATACTCCACCGCGAAGTCATACCGCGACATCTCGCCCCAAGGCCGGGTCGCGGAAAATCCATGCTTCGCCGCCCGCGTCATAAAGCACATCTCCGCCCACCCTCCCCGCAACTTGGGATGCTTGATCTTCATTCCGTTATTTTTCATAAGCGATCGCTACCCAACTTTTTCCCGCGTTAAGAAACCGACCGCCAAATAAAAACGCGGCCCGCAAGGCCGCGCCACCCAACTTTTGAAGACTCGATTTTAACTATGCCACACCGCAGCCAAAGAAGGACTGCTTCGCAACGACAAAAACATTCACCAAAGCCCATTTTGGGAATTCAAGAAATGGATCTTTGTTCTTCACCATATTGACTTCGCCCGAAGCCGTTTGTAAGCTTCCGGCGGGCCCTTTCCGGAAAATCCACGGTTTGTTCAGGAGGGACAATGAAAGAAATCCTACTCGAGATCGTACGAAGCCCCATGGCTTTAGTTGGGTGGAGCGCTTTCCTGGCAACTTTCGTGGCCTCCGTCATGGCGGACGAACAGAACGATCGACTTCGCCAAGGCACGTTCGGTGCGATTGCTGGAACTACTGTCGGCGGCCTGGCCTCCATAATGCAAAAAGACGGAATGCTCCTGCTAATGGGAGTTTTTGGATCCGCATGTGGGGCGATAGTTGGATGGATCGTTTACCTCGGCCTCTCGGTACTCGCGAGCCGAAAATGGGCTCGGAGCCTGGTCGAATATCAAGTCTCGGGACTGAAAG
Source organism: Terriglobales bacterium (assembly GCA_050012915.1). Taxonomy (GTDB): domain Bacteria; phylum Acidobacteriota; class Terriglobia; order Terriglobales; family Acidobacteriaceae; genus JABDBE01. Next base: position 6,223 of record JBEKGG010000102.1, read on the forward strand.
GGGTGCGCGCCCGTATCGATCTGCAGGACCAGAATCTTCTTCTCCAGGCACTCAACATTTGGAGTCAGAATTACCGTGGCATGGTGCTGCGCGAAGTCCAGGTCATTCTTGCCAACACGGACTCTGGTGACTTCAACCAGTGGGTGACCGTCGCCCTTCGCGGCTGGTTAACTTCCCTGGTGGACGCATTCAACTTGGTCCTGGATGCGTTGGCGGATAAGTCGGAATATCGCTCCCGGGTCACCATCATCGTCTTCGGACGCCGCGATGACGGGAGCATCGTGGGCCGGCATTGGCTGGCCTATGTGGGAGACCGCCAAGGCCACAGAAAAGTCGATTTCGAAAGCAAGTCCATTGCCTCGCAGGTGGTTTCTGGGATGAAGAGTTCGCCCTGGTTTACCACCGTGGAAGACGCGAATCAACAGGCGCAGGACCGGAGCGACAAATCTGATGACCCCGGCAAGTCCGATCCCTCCTACAACTCCTTTCTCGTCCTTCGCCTGAATGACAGCGCGGTTTTATCGCTCGATTGGCCGGGGGAGATCACCCAAACGGACAGCTACATGAGCGTCGCTCGCCGCCTGCTCTATCTGGATGTGGCCCCGGCCATTGGCAAGCTCCTCGACCGCTGGCGTGGCTCACTTGCCACCGAAGTAGGGCTGAAGGATGCTTCGGTGGCCCAGGGAACGGACCCAGTTGCCCACGCTGTGGCGGGCAAGGAGGCCGCGTAAACATTGACACCTCGGTGGGCAGCCATGGCTGCCGCGCATTAATTCTCGAGGGTGCCCCGCTCAAGCTCCTCTCGGGCGGGAGTTCTCGCTGTTCAGGGGATGCCGACCCAGCCGACCGTCTCGCTCTGCGCCGGGCCGAAATCCCGAAGCTGAAAGCCAAGGCAACATTGACACTCCGCCGTCCGAACCATACCCTATATCTCATGGAAATCCGATTGAACTCAGATCTGCAAGCCAAGCTCACGCAACTCGCATCCCAGCGAGGACGCGACACCGAGGCGCTGTGGTGGAGGCCGTCGAACGCATGGTCAACTACGACGATTGGTTCATCGGTGAAGTTGAGAAAGGAATCGCCGCCGCCGACCGCGGCGAATTCATCGAGCACAGCGAAGTCGGAAAACGCATAAACCAGCGGTATCCCGGCTAATGCCGATCCGTTAAACCGAACCTGCCGTTCACGAACTCACTCAAATTGCGGATTATCTCGAGGAGCACGCCGACAGCGCCGTCGCCCGTCGAATAGCTCTTTCTGTTTATGAACGTAGAAGCTCTGGCGCAATTTCCAAACCAAGGACGGACAGGTCGCAAGTCGGGCACCCGCGAACTTGTTTTAAGCGGTTCTCCTTATATCGCTGTGTACCGTTTTCACAGAGACGCAATAGAAATTCTCCGCATTCTTCACGGAGCGCAGAGTTGGCCGTAAAAACAAACGGGACGGCAGAAGCCGCCCCGTTGTCCTGAAGCCTAACGCCTGGCCTACGTCCCCTCCGACCAACCGGCCAGATACTCTTCCTGCTCCGGCGTGAGCTTGTCGATCTTGATTCCCATCGACTCGAGCTTCAACTTCGCCACGCGCTTGTCCAAATCATCGGGCACGCGGTAAACCTTTTTCTCAAGCGACTTGTGATTCTTCACCACGTAATCGACTGAGAGCGCCTGGTCGGCGAAGCTCATATCCATGACTGACGCGGGATGCCCCTCGGCGGCGGCCAGGTTGATCAAGCGGCCTTCGCCCAGAAGATTAATCTTGCGTCCATCCTTCAGCGAATATTCCTCGACGGACGTGCGCGTGGTGCGCTTCGCCGAAGACAGCTTCTCCAGCGCCGGAATATCAATCTCGACGTTGAAGTGTCCGGAGTTCGAAATAATCGCGCCGTCTTTCATCAACTCGAAGTGCTCTTTGACCAGTACGTTTTTGTTTCCAGTGACCGTGCAGAACACGTCGCCGATCTTGGCTGCCTCGGCCATCGACATCACGCGGAATCCGTCCATCACCGCTTCCAACGCCTTCGTGGGGTCGACTTCAGTGATAATGACTTCGGCGCCGTTGCCGCGAGCGCGACTGGCCAGCCCGCGTCCGCACCAGCCGTAGCCGGCGACCACGAACTTCGATCCCGCGAGCAGGAAGTTGGTGGCACGAATAATGCCGTCAATTGTCGACTGCCCGGTTCCGTAACGGTTGTCGAACAGGTGCTTTGTATCCGCATCGTTCACCGCCACAATGGGGAAGCGCAGCACGCCTTCCTTCGCCATGGCTCGTAGCCGGATCACACCCGTAGTCGTCTCTTCGGTGCCGCCAATCACGTCGGCGAGCGCGTCCTGGCGCTTGGTGTGCAGGATTGTGACCAGGTCAGCGCCATCGTCCATGGTGATGTGCGGCCGGTGATCGATCGCCGCCAAAATGTGGCTGTAGTAAGTGTCGTTGTCCTCGCCCTTAATGGCGAAAACCGAAATATTATGATCGCGCACCAGGCTGGCGGCAACGTCGTCCTGCGTGGAAAGCGGGTTCGAGGCGCAAAGCACCACGTCGGCGCCGCCGTCGCGAAGGGTGATGGCCAGATTCGCCGTCTCCGCGGTGACGTGCAAGCAAGCCGAAATGCGGATGCCCTGCAGCGGCTGATTCTTAATGAACTCCTTGCGAATGATCTGCAAAACTTTCATCGACTGGTTCGCCCACTCAATCCGCTTCTTGCCCAGATCGGCGAACTCGATGCCTTTAATGTCAGAATGTAATTGCGTTGGTGTCGTCGACATTACTTCTCCTGTGGCGCTGAATTATCTTGATTCTAAAACTGTAGGATACCGATTTACCGGGTGCCCCATTTCTCGCGCTGTTTGCGAGAAGCGGGATCGGGTGCCCCACCCTTTTCGCGTTCTCCGCGACAGGGTGGGATCAATCAAAATCTACTTGCGAACGCCAACCGGCTCCCGCAGACCCGCATCGCTGGCCAGATTCGCCGCCTTGTCAGTCAATTCCCACGTGAAGTCTGGATCGGTGCGCCCGAAGTGTCCGTAAGCTGCAGTCTTGCAGTAAATCGGCCGCCGCAGATTCAGCGACTCGATCATTCCCTTGGGCGTCAGCTTGAAATGGGACCGGACTAAATCTGAAATTGTCGTCGGATCGATCTTGCTGGTCCCGAACGTTTCCACTCGCACACTCACGGGCTCCGCCACGCCGATGGCGTATGCCAACTGCACTTCGCAACGATCCGCCAATCCAGCGGCGACAATGTTCTTGGCAATGTGACGCGCCATGTACGCTGCCGAGCGATCCACCTTAGTCGGATCTTTGCCGCTGAACGCGCCGCCGCCGTGCCGTCCCATGCCGCCGTAAGTGTCGACGATGATCTTGCGGCCGGTCAGCCCGGTATCGCCCATGGGCCCGCCAATCACAAAACGGCCCGTCGGATTAATGTGATATTTGGTGTCTTCGTCGAGCAGATGGGCTGGAATCGTAGCCTGAATTACATGTCTGAGAATATCGCTGCGGAGTTCGTCGTTGCCAACCGTCTCCGAGTGCTGCGTGGAAATCACGACGGCGTCGATGCGGATGGGCTTGTGGTGCTCGTCGTATTCGACTGTAACTTGGGATTTGCCATCTGGCCGCAGGTAGGGAAGTTTGCCGTGCTTGCGAACATCCGAAAGCCGCATACAAAGCTTGTGGGCAAAAGAAATGGGCGCCGGCATCAGCTCCGGCGTCTCATTACATGCGAAGCCGAACATTAATCCTTGGTCGCCGGCACCGCCTGTGTCTACGCCCATGGCGATGTCGCCGGATTGTTTGTTGATGCTCGAGATCACTGCGCAGGTGTTGGAATCGAATCCGTAAAGGGCGTTGTTGTATCCGATGGAGGCGATGGTTCCGCGCACCAGGTTTTGAAAGTCGACGTAGGCCTTGGTGGTGATCTCGCCAGCGATGACGACCAGGCCGGTTGCGGTTAATGTTTCGCAGGCTACGCGGCTGGAGGGATCATCGGTGAGACAGGCGTCGAGGATTGCGTCGGAAACCTGGTCGGCAATTTTATCCGGATGCCCTTCGGTCACGGATTCACTAGTAAATAAATGGCGGTTCTTGGACAATCGTTTTCTCCTTGCAAATGATGGGCGTTACGTCTGGCGGGGGTTGACGCAACGCATAGATCGCATGCATCAATCAGTACAACGGCCACACGAAATGCGTCTGTTTTACCGTCCGTAAAAGGCTAACAGAGAACCAAGGGAGGCGCAATCTTTTTGGGCCGGGTTGCAGCTACGGGCAGTGAACGGATTTCTTTTGCGGCGGGACGGGAAAACGCACTGATTCAAGGCGAAATTGCAGGCTATCGCCTAAGCTCATGGGCTTCTTTCTGGTTGTCCCAGGGCTTATTGAGGCAATTGAGCGGATGCGTCCGGCTTGGCGGCGTCTGGTTTGGGGATTTCTGCTTTCGGCACGGGCGATTGCAAGCCGTGGCCGTCGAATGTCAGCGTCTTTGCCTCACCGAAGTCGCCTTGTGTGGGCAGTTTCTTGCCGTTGAATTCAAAATCGAGCGCGCCCACGTTGCCGGCACGGACGACGATTTCATTTTGCGCGCGGATGGACTTTTGCGCCGGAGCAGCCAGGAGGGCACGGGTGACGATTTCGCCATCGACGGAAACGGACACCCAGGAATCCTCTCGCGCCCGGATCACAAGTTGAAGGGCCGAGTTTGCCGGGGCCGCGGACGGCAACTGCGTCGCGGGCGGGTTGGAAGCAGTTACACCGGCGGCTGAGGAAGATGCCAAGTCAGCCGCGGATTTGGTCGCGGCCGGTTGCTGATCGGTTTGGGGTGCGGAAGCGGAAGAGTCCGTGATCTGAGCCGGCTTCTGCTCCGACGGGGCAGGTTCCGCGTGGGTGGCAGCCGCAGCAGTCGAAGAGTTGGCGACCGGTGGATTCGAGTCCGGAGTCGCTCCCTCCGATTCGCGGGAATAGAAACCCCACCCGGCAAAGCCCAACGCGACGATTAGAAGAACGACCGCGAATGCACCCCACTGAAGACCGTCGGCGTTCTCGGCTCGCGGCGGGGGATCGAGAATTGGGGCCTGGTCGTTGATCTCGAACTTCTTGGCCAGTGGAGTGGCCCCGGTAGCTGCCAGGTAGTCGGCGACGGCTTGGTCTTCGTCCATCCCCAGACAACGTGCGTAGGCGCGAATGAAACCTTTGTTGAAGATGCCGCCGGGAAGCTGGTCGAAATGTTCTTCCTCGAGCGCGCGCAACATGCGAGTGCCGATTTTCGTGGACAGGGAAATTTCCTCAAGAGTAACGCCTTGCCGCTCTCGTTCCTGTTTCAGCTGCGCTCCGAACGTTGCCACGGGTTTGTTCTCTCTGGGCGCGGAATGACTGCCGTGCCATTAATCGTCTTCCATACATGTTATGCGAGTGCTCGGAGAGGCGCAATTTTCTGGGATGCTCGAGAGAAGGTCGGCCACGGATTTTCACGGATCGGCACGGATGACTTCTTCGATCACTGCTGATAGGCGCCGATATTGATTTTGTTGTCCTGGGTGCGGAGATTGCCGGCGAAATCCACGGCTCCGACAACGCCCTCGCCTAGATTCTTTCCCGCATTCACCGCGGGTGACGTTGGTTTGATATCGAGGTTGGGTGGGTTGCCCGTGCTTAGGAATTGGGGATCGGAGAACTGCGGAGAATTGGCGTCGAGTCCGGTCTTTTTGCGGTAGGTGTTGTATCCGGTATAGTTCTTGCCTTCCCAAGTCCAATTGCCGTTCGCGGCGCCTACTTTGGAATAGTAGAGGTTGTAGTCGATCGCCGCCGGATGCAACGGCGTCGAGGTGAAGTTGTTCAGAAACAGCGCCAGGGTGTTGGCGTAAACGATATTGTTATAGAAAATGTTGTTGGTGGCGTGGAACTGGATTTGAAATTCGCCGCTATTGTTATTGCTTCCCTTAGTGCCATTGCTGAAGAGCGTATTGTTGACAATCGTGCAGTGGTCGCTTCCTCCTACATTGTTGGCATATCCGCCGATTGAAATGCCGTTGCTGTTGTCCATGTAGACGACGTTGTTGCGGGCGATAATCTGGCTGGTGACGTGGTTATGATGCTCACTGGCCATTTCGATGCCCAGATCGACGCTGTGAATCAGGTTCTGCTCGACGATGATCTGCTTGCCGCCATCGACGTAAATTCCATCGGCTGCGTATTGTTTACCGTAGTCCGGATTTCCGTAGGAAGTAATGTTGTAGACGGTGTTGCCGCGAATCTCGCCGTTGCGGGCCTGATCGTATTTGGGATTAGGAGAGACATGCTCGAAACCAATCGCGTCGATGCCGATATTGTCGTCGTCGTGGATCAAATTGTTGGAGATGACGAAGTTTTCCACGTTGCCGTCGACCGAGAGGGTTTCGCTGCATCCCGTCTTCAGGTGATCGACTTCGTTGCCGCTGATGACGAGGGCGTTGATCGAAGCGGGAGCTTTGGTGCCGTAGACAGTGAGGCCGAACGCGTTTGATCCGCATTGGTTGGGATTGGTCTTGGCATTGGTCTCGATGTTGTGAATGTAGTTGTTTACGATTTGCAGATTGCTGCCTGCGCCGAAGATCCAGACGCCGATGGGAACCTCGGTCAGCTTATCGGTTTTGTAATTGCGAATCTCGAACCCGTTAATGACGATGTAGCTCAGGCTGGGAATGCTGAACAGGCCCCATTGTCCTTTTGGAATTCCTAAGCCGGTTCCGTCGAGGGTAGCGAGCTCGCCCGGGTAGCTGGAGAAAGTGATAAACCCTGCAGATTTGGATCCAGACGATTTCATAGTAACGACTTCGTGGTAAACACCGTTACGAACATAGACAGTGTCACCGGCGCTCACCGTGTTGGCGGCGTGCTGAATGGTTTTCCAAGGAAGGGATAGCGTGCCGGGATTGGAGTCGCTGCCGGTCGTGGAAACGTAATAAGTGGTGCCGGTAGCAGCCTGCGTCAGCAGGGTGATGACCGCAGTCGCGGACTTGCTGGGATCGGCTTGCGAGACGGCCGTGACTGTCGCCGAGGCGACATTCGGCATGGTCGACGGCGCTGTGTATACGCCGGTCGAAGATATAGTTCCTGCGGCCGAGTTGCCGCCGTCGGCATTGTCCACCTGCCAGGTCACGTCGGTGTTGCCGGTACCATTCACGGTGGCGTTGAATGGTAGTTGCTGACCCAATTGGACCGTGGTGTAAGTGGGTGAGATGAAAACGCTGACCGTCTGCGAGCCGGCGAAGGACAAGCCAGCGAGCAGAAGAAATAAGACTGCTAAGCCCACAGTGCGTCGGAAATTCTGACGAAAGCTCGGTCCCACAGAAACCCCCAAAATGCCGCCTGCGATTCTACCGCACTTTTGAGCGATTGCAGCGTTGGCGTCCGCCCTGGGAACCTGTGGGGACGGGCGTTCTCGCCCGTCCCTGGGGAGCGCATCAGCATCCAAAATCTGGACTAACCCCAGAGCCCCTAAGGCGATCTAAGGTATGTATGGTATCGAACATAGGGTCCGAATTGTGGCATGGTCATTGGACCGTGGCTCTCTCCCCTTTGCAGGAACGCATTGGA